>CAZYOS010000088.1:0-1640 GCA_964649245.1 uncultured Clostridium sp. | reverse complement strand
GTGCTAGTGAAAGTAATAGTACTGCTATAAAGGGTGTTGCTTTTAAATATCAAAATAAAGGAAAACATATAATTACTTCTAAACTTGAACATAAAAGTGTTCTTGAAACTATGGGATTTCTTAGTACTTTAGGTTTTGAGGTTGAATTTGTTAATCTATTACCTAATGGGCAAATTGATTTAAAGCATTTAGAAGAGATTGTTAGAGATGATACTATATTAGTTAGTATTTGTGCAGTTAACTCTGAAGTTGGGTTTAGAGCTCCTTTAAAAAGCATTAGACAAGCTATTAATAAAAAGAATTCAAATGTAATTTTTCATAGTGATATGACTCAATGTTTAGGAAAAGCAAAGTTTTATTTAAGTGATGTTGATTTAGCTTCTTTTAGTGCTCATAAAATATATGCTCCTAAAGGAATAGGTATATTATATAAAAGAAGAGATTTAAATATAGAAACATTAATATATGGAACAACTGAGAATTGTCCTTTTAGAGGAGGAACTCCTGCTTTACCTTTAGTTGTTGCTTTTTCAAAAGCAATTAGGCTTGTTTATGATAGTCTTGATTCTAGAATTAAAAAGTGTGAAAAACTAAGAAATATTCTTATTAAAGGATTATCTAAATACGATGTACAAATTAATTCAAATGAATGGTGTGTACCTCAAATAATTAATTTAAGTCTTAAAAAGATAAAATCTGAAACTTTTGTTCATGCTCTTGAAAAACATGATATATATATATCAACTACTACAGCTTGTTCATCACATGAAGAAAGTACTATTTTAAATGCTATTTCAAATGGGGATAAAGATATAAGTACTACATCAATAAGAATAAGTATTAGTCATTTAACAACTGCTGAAGAAATACAAGAATTCTTAAAAATATTTGATACTGTGTGGAATGAGTTATTATTAAAATGAAAAAAGTTATATTAATTAAATATGGGGAATTAACTACTAAAAAAGATAATAGAAATTATTTTATTAAAGTATTAAGAGATAATATAAAAGAAAAATTATCTAGTTATGATATTACTATAAAAGATGATTATTATAGAATGTTTATTTTTACAAACGAAAATAATTTTAATGATATTATTATAATCCTTAAAACTATTTTTGGTATACATGGATTAGTTATATGTAATTTTATTAATGAAAAAGATGAAGAAAGTATTAAAAATGAATGTTTAAATATATTATCAAATAAAGAGTTTAAATCATTTAAAATTGTTACTAATAGAGCTGATAAAAATTTCCCTATTAAATCAATGGATATGTCTAGATTAATAGGGGGACACATTCTTAAAAATATTCCTAATATAAATGTAGATGTTCATAATCCTGATGTTTCATTAAATGTAGAAATACGTAATGAAGGTGTTTATATTTCAAGTGATAATATTCAATGCTCAGGAGGATTTCCTGTAGGAACTCTTGGAAAAGGTTTGTTAATGCTAAGTGGTGGGATTGATTCACCAGTAGCAGGATATCTTACTATTAAAAGAGGTGTTAAATTAAATTATATTTATTTTGAAAGTAGACCTCATACTAGTTTAGAAGCAAGAAATAAAGTTGTTTCTTTAGCAAGAAAGCTTGAAAAATACAATTCTCATGGAAAACTATATGTTGTTAATT
>CAZYOS010000087.1:0-1769 GCA_964649245.1 uncultured Clostridium sp. | reverse complement strand
CTGGAAGAGGAGAACTACATTTATCCATTTTAATTGAAAATATGAGAAGAGAAGGATATGAATTAAGCGTATCTAAGCCAGAAGTAATATTTAAAGAAATTGATGGAGTTAAGTGTGAACCATTTGAATCATTAATAGTATTAGTACCAAATGATTATTCAGGAACTATTATAAGCGATATAAGCGAAAGAAAAGGTACTATGTTATTAATGACACCTGATGAAGAAAACCATGTCAGACTAGAGTTTAGTGTTCCTACAAGAGGATTAATCGGATACAGAAGCATGTTCATAACTAATACGAAGGGTGAAGGTATTATGGTAAGAAGCTTTGATGAGTATAGACCATATGCTGGGGAAGTGTCAGGAAGAAAAAATGGAGTTTTAGTTTCAATGGAAGATGGCCAAGCATTTGGCTATGCATTATATAATTTGCAAGATAGAGGTTCTATGATTATAGATCCTGCAACTAACATATATAAAGGAATGATAATTGGAATTCATAATAAAGAAAATGATTTGGATGTAAATCCTTGTAAAAACAAAGAATTTAGTAATACAAGAAGTAAAAGTAGCGACGATGCTATAACATTAGTAAAACCTAAAGTGTTTTCTTTAGAAGAAGCGCTAGAGTTTATTGAAAAGGATGAATTAGTAGAAGTTACACCAACAGATATAAGATTAAGAAAAAAAATACTAGATCCAAAAGAAAGATTTAGAAGCAATAGATAATTGCTTCTTTTTTTTGTATAAAAAAATAGTCATTATTTAAATAATAATAACTATCCTATTTTGAATCTTTTTTAAACATATTTAATAATTTTCCTACATTATATATTATATCATCAGCATTATTAATAGCATATCTTTTACCTATTGCTTTTCCACCAACTGTTAAAGAACTAATTAAAGAACTTATTATTAATGTTACAACCACTAATGAAAAACCAGTAATAGAAGATATTTTAATAGAAAGAATAGCTCCTATAGAACCGCTTACTATACCACAAATATCACCAATAACATCATTACATATACTAGTAATCTTTTCTGAATTTTTAATTAAATATATACTTTCTTTTGAGCCTTTTATTTTTCTGCTATTTTTAGCATGAAATGAAGCCTCATTGCATGACAATATAGCAGTTCCTATAATATCAAATATAATACCAATTATTATAAATACTATAGAAAGTAATATTAGGGATAACCAATTTGATTTATTAACTATTAAATTAGATATTGTACTAAAAATCAAAGCTATAAAAAAAGTCATTAAAAATGCCTTTACTATCCAATTATCTTTTTTCATTTTTTACTCCATTAAAGGTAAATTGCATGGAATATCATAAATTAATTTTACGGCTTTGGTCGAGTTGAATTTCTCTAATATTTTACCCTCAGTTACCCTTAGGCGATTTCTCTTTAAAAATATTAATCACTAGTTGCCTATTATGATCACTCGATCACCACTTAGTCCGCACTTCAATCCTTATAATAATAACATTCTAGAGGTTTTCCCAGACATTAAAGTCTACTGTTATTCGCTTTTGCAATTTATATTTCAATTTTTTATCCCAATAAATCACTCACGACATATGCTTTTGTATTACTCGATGCAATAAAAGGAATTAAATATATGCCATTATATTATATCCTTAAATTTTAAATTATATATCTGCCCCAATCTGGGCGAGAGAAGCATAATATATAAAGTATCCTTTGACACAATTGATGAATTTTTAGCCCCATCTTCGAGTAGCTTATTTG
>CAZYOS010000086.1:0-1833 GCA_964649245.1 uncultured Clostridium sp. | reverse complement strand
ACTTTCTTAAATTCAATTTTTTAATTAATTCACGATATCTAGTAACGTCTTCATCTTTTAGGTAAGAAAGTAATTTTTTTCTCTTTCCAACCATCTTTTGTAAACCTAACTTTGTATGATAATCATGTTTATGTTCAATCATATGATCTGTTAATCTGTTTATCTTTTCAGTTAACATAGCAACTTGAACTTCAACACTTCCAGTATCAGATTTACTTCTAGCATACTCGCTTATTATGTTTTCTTTTTTATCTTTTGTTAAAGCCATAATAATAATCCTCCTTTTTTAAATATCCGTCTATCTGAGTAAAGGATAAGAGGTATCCATAACTAAGAATAAACTTCCATATAATGATACTACATTTTTAATATAATTGCAATAATTTTTGAATATTAATCACCTTTTTACAAGAAATTGATTAATTATATGCTTTATTCTTTAATATATTCATAACTATTTTATAGGTTTTATCACTCATGAACCTGTAAATAAACAAACATAGCAATTAATGTTATAAATCCTGATACAAGAAATATGTAACTAATTCCATAATTTATTAATATACCTGACATAAATATTCCAAGTCCATCTGCTACACACAATACAAAATATCTTATATTTCCAAATAAAAATTGACTATTAGTATCTATTTTCCTAATAAATACTCCATTTACTTTATCATCTAATATTCTAGTAGTAATATATGCAATAATTATTGCTATAATATAAATCGTAATATTATTAGATAAAAATGCTATAGCAAATGTAATAGATCTAGTACCATATTTAATTATTGTACTTATTGCTGGAGTAAGTTTCTTTCCATATTTATTAATAAGAGAGCAAATAATAGTTCCAGTTAAATTACAAAGAATAATAAATACAGAAGCAAACTTAACACTAAAATTAATATTATTAGTAAGAAGAAGCATCATCATTCCAAAAACAATTGAATAACCTGTCTCACTTAAAAATTGTCCAAATAGATATACATTATTATCTCTTTTTTTAAATAAATTTTTTAAAGCTTTTTTTAATGGTAAGATATTCCTTTTATGTGATAATTTATTTTCTTCAAATAACAATAAAACTATTGTAGAAGAAATAGTAAGAATAAGAGCTAAGAATAAACATGTAGTATAACTAAATATTTTATTTCCTACTACTACTCCTAATAATATACCACAAAAAATAACACCAAAATCTTTTCCAACATAATTAATTAATACATGTTTTTGATATGTCTCATGACTTTTATTAACAGTAGATATAAAGGGATATAATGCTACTGAAAATATACTTTCACTCATTATTGATAGTAGCATAGCAGTTTTTATTATAAAACCAACATTGAATATAAATAGAAAGAGCAAAGACACAGATCTAACTATCAAAGAATAAATAATAATATTTTTAAGTTTAATCTTAGTAGAAAAAAAACTAATAATAAATATAATAACTGCACTACATACTGCAGAAGCAGATAATATTCTACTTATTGATGTAATATTATATCCTATGTCTTGAAGCCATAATTGCCTATAATTAGTCCATACGCCAAAAGAAAAACTTATTAAAGCAAGCATTATCATAATAATATCTTCATTAGATAGCATAAAAAAGTTTTTAATTTTTTCTTTCATATATACCTTCTTATTCTTATAACATTATATATTAAATAGCAATAAAAAGCAATTAAGAAGAAATATTTATATACAAAAAGAATCACATAAATGTGATTCTTCTTATTATTCTATTATTTTAGAAACAACACCAGCACCAACTGTTCTACCACCTTCACGAATTGAAAAATTAGTTCCATTTTCAATTGC
>CAZYOS010000085.1:0-1909 GCA_964649245.1 uncultured Clostridium sp. | reverse complement strand
ATAACAATCCCATCAACTGTAACGTTAATCAGAGATTGGGCATTTGCAAACAATCAACTTACAAATGTAACAATACCATCAACTGTAACATATATTGGTGTTAATGCATTTAATAATAATCAGTTACCGGATAATCAAGCGTATATATATAATAGAACAGATACTAATTCTGATGGAATAGCTGAAATAGATTATACAAAAATAATAAGTTATGGAGGAAGTAAAAAAAGTAATGTTATAATACCGCAAACAACAAATTCAGTTGATTTATTAACTATAGGTAATTATGCATTTTACTCAACCGGATTAATAAGTGTAACAATACCATCAAGTGTAACAAGTATTGGTGAAGGTGCATTTTCAAACAATCAACTTACAAACATAACAATACCATCAAGTGTAACAATCATTGGCATGTATGCATTTGAAGATAATTTTCTTACAAGTGTAACAATAAATGGAACACCTACTATTGGATGCGATGCCTTCTTTGGCGAAAATCATTCAGCATCTGTTAATGCATCAAATGTACCATGTTATGTAAATTGATAGTATTTTTAATACTATTCTTTTCATGTGTTTGCTTGTTTAATTAATAATATTATTGTATAATTATTATAGGGTGAAATAAATGTATGAATATTTTGATGGAATAATAACTAATACATATATTAATTATATAGTTATTGATATTAATGGAGTAGGATATAAAATCTTTGTGCCTAATCCATATAAATTTAAAGAGGGATTAAAATATAAGATATATATATATAATCATATAAGAGAAGATGGATATACTTTATATGGTTTTTCTTGTATTGAAGAACGTGAATTATTTCTTAAACTATTAGATGTTAAAGGCATGGGTCCTAAAATGACTATGCCTATGCTTGCTACTGGTAGTATTAATGGAATTATAGATGCTATTGATAGAGAAAACATTTTATATCTTAAAAAGTTTCCTAAAATAGGAGAAAAATTAGCTAGACAAATAATATTAGATCTTAAGGGAAAACTTGTTTCTAGTAGTTCTAATGATATAAATAATGATGAACTTGTTTTAGCATTAGAATCTCTTGGATATAAATCTAATGATATTAAAGGTATAATTAATCAAGTTGATAATAGTTTACCTATTGAAAATCAAATTAAAGAAGCATTGAAGCTATTATTGAGGTGAAAAATGAGAATTGGAATTGATATTGATGATACTATTTGTTCTACTAATGAACAAATAATAATTGAAGCAGATAAATATGATAAAGAGGTTTTAGGCGGAACTGGTGTTAAAGATCCTTCTGCATATGAATTTACTGAAATGATGAGGTGGCCTAGTGATGGAAAAGGTAAATTTTTTAAAGACAGACTTGAATATATAATGAGTATTAGTCCTATTAAAGATGATGCTAAGGATATCATAAATAGATTATATGATGAAGGTAATGAAATATATTTTATTACTTATAGAAAAGATAAATATATAAGTGATCCATATTCATTAAGTGAAAAATGGCTTAAAGATAATAATATTAAATATAATAAACTTATTGTAAATAGTGGAGAAAAGGGTATAGTATGTTATCAAAATGATATTGATTTATTTATTGATGACTCTGAAACTCATTGTGCTGATGTTTCACTATATAATATTAAAGCATTATTATTTACTAATGCTTATAATAAAGATAATATTCAATTTGAAAGAGTTAATAATTGGAAAGAAGTATATAATAAAATTAAAAATATATAAGGAGATATTATGGATGAAAGAGTAGTTACATATCATGAATTAGAATCTGATACTTTTGAAAAAACTATTAGACCTGATTCTTTAGATGAATATATTGGTCAAACTGATGTTAAAGAAAACATTAGAGTCTTTATTAAGGCTGCATTAATTAGAAATACT
>CAZYOS010000084.1:0-1954 GCA_964649245.1 uncultured Clostridium sp. | reverse complement strand
GCAACATTAGAATCTGATAATACCGTTCTTCACGATTATGTTGATTCAATACATAGAGAAATTGAAAATACAGCATCATCAAATTATGCATTGATGAGCTATGATAGCACAACATCAACTCCGGATAACATTAATGAATTAACTTATGCATTATTTAAAGTCAATTTAGGACTTTTAAACTCTATAGTAACAGACACAAACTATTTATTACAAATAGGGAATGGAATAGATGAATTAGATGAAAAGATGAAAGAAAGACTAAATTCATTTATACAAGTTGAAGAGCAAGAAACTGGTACTACAGGTGGATTAAAAGGATTTTTTTCAAGCATAGGAGATTTCATTGATCATAATAAGGAAATACTAATTGTAGGAACAGTTGGCGGTGCAGTACTTGGATATGCTTTTGTGGCAGCTAAAGTAGGAGCAACATTAGGTACAGCTATCGCGCCAGGAGTTGGAACGGCAGTAGGGGCAGTGATTGGTCTCGGAGTAGGATGCGTAATAGGAGCAGTTAGCTCATGGATTAGTTCAATAAGACAATCAAATTCAAGTACACCAGATACAACTAGTACACCTGATTCTATTAGTCCAGGAGGTACAGACAGTGGAGAAAGTACAGCACAGATATAGACACACTATGTGCATAGGATAGGTTTGCTTTAATAATAACGGATAAAAAGAGAGAAAATGAAATATAATATCATATATCTAGAATTAGAAAAAATGAAAGATGAAAAATACAAAGAATTTTCATCAAAAATAATTTCTAACATAGATAAAAATAGTATAATTGGAGTAAGAACTCCAAACATTAGAAATTATTGTAAAAAAATATATTCAACTCCTCTAAGAAATGAATTTATTAGGTCATTACCTCATCAGTATCAAGAAGAAAATTTACTGCATGGTTTTTTGATAGGAATGAACAATAATTTAGATAGTACATTAGAAGAATTGAATATATTTTTGCCATACGTTAATAATTGGGCTGTATGTGATACTATAAGTCCTAAAGTGTTTAAAAAAGATTTGAACAAAGTATATATAAACATAAAAAGATGGATTAAAAGCAAACATACTTATACAGTAAGATTTGCTATTGTAACTCTTTTACAATTTTATTTAGATAATAGTTTTAAAAAGGAATATAATGAATTAGTAGCAAGTATCAAAAGCAACGATTATTATATTAATATTGCTATTGCCTGGTACTTTAGTTTTGCTTTAATTAAACAATATGATAGTACTGTAAAGCTAATCGAATCTAAATCTCTAGATAAGTGGATTCAAAATAAAACAATTCAAAAATCAATTGAAAGTTATAGAATTTCATCAGATAAAAAGGCATATTTAAGGACTCTTAAAATGTAAAGTGATTACAATGTAATAAATACTACTTGGCAAAACACAGTAGTAATATTATTATTTATATGAGGTGTAACATGCTAAAATTAAAAGGGGTATCAAAATTTTATTATAGTAAAGGAATAGTGGCAAGTGGATTTAATAAAATATCACTTGATTTTAATATTGGTGAATTTATTGCTATTACTGGTGAAAGTGGAAGTGGAAAGTCTACTTTATTAAATGTTTTATCAGGGCTTGATACGTATGAAGAAGGAGAAATGTATGTAGATGGTAAGGAAACAAGTCACTACAACGAAAAAGATTATGAAATATATAGAAAAAAATATATAAGCAATATATTTCAAAACTTTAATTTAGTTAATAGTTATACTGTATATCAAAATGTAGAATTAGTACTATTACTAAATGGATTTAAAAGAAAAGATATAAAGCAAAAAGTATTACAAATTATTAAAGATGTTGATTTATACAAATACAGGAATAAAAAAGTATCTAAATTATCTGGTGGTCAAAAGCAAAGAGTGGCAATTGCTAGAGCATTAGCAAAAGATACACCAATTATTTTAGCAGATGAACCAACTGG
>CAZYOS010000083.1:0-2270 GCA_964649245.1 uncultured Clostridium sp. | reverse complement strand
GAAATATATTTTAATTTTATTTCATTAGGTGTTCCTTCTAATCCTTCAGTATAGAAAGGAGATACCACTGGGTCTGCTAATTCCCAAATTTTTCCGATTGGATCTTTAAAAGCGCCATCACCATAAACCATTACTTCAATATTTTTACCAGTTTTTTCTTTCATAAGTTGTTGAACTTTTAATACTAATTTATTACCAGTTCTAGGAAATAATTTAACTTTTTCTTCAGTTGAACGATTACTTCCAAGAAGTCCATATTCAGAGTAACCACTTCCATCAACAGGCTCATTTAATATTTCACTCATCATTAGTACTTTTTTAGCACCAGCATTTATTAATCTATCTTTAGTTTCTTTTCTAGTATGAATATCACAATTTAATATAGTATCAGTATAATCTAAAATAGTTTCAGGTTTGTTACTAAATACCATTTCAAATTCGCAGCCCTCTTTGTTAACTAAATCTTTATATACTTGGTACATATTAACACCCGTAAACAAATGCTTAAAATGACTATATTTTTCAACATATTCTTTTTCAGTTATAACATCACTATAAGTATTTACTTTATTTTTTATTAAATCTTCTCTATATAAAATATCATTGCCTACTTCATCACTAGGATAACTACATAATAAAGTAATCTTTTTTGTACTTCTTGCCATAGCTGATAATAAAACAGCAAATCTATTTCTTGATAATATTGGATAAACAATACCTAAATTATCAGTATTTAACTTACTTCTAATATCTTTAGCTATTTGATCTAAAGTAGCAAAATTACCTTCACTTATACCAACAACAGCTTCTGTTATGGCAATAACATCCTTATCTTCAAATTCAAAGTTTTCACTTTTAGAAGCTTTAATTACAGAATCAACAACTATTTGTGCAAGATTATCTCCTTCTTTAATAATTGGTGTTCTAATTCCTCTAACAACTGTACCTATATCTCTCATATTTCACTCTCCTATAATAGGATATCATATTTCAATATAATTTTACATATTTTTTGTAAAGTGTTTACAAAATTATTGTGTTGACATATCAACAATTCAAACATATAATAAGTGTTGTAAGGGAGTGTTTATGAGTAATAACTATGATAATTTGAGACTAATAGTACTAAATAGCATGGAAGAAAGAGGAAAATCTATTGAAAAAAAGATACAAGATTTAAGAGGAAGCAGTGAAAAATATATTGTTCCTATAAAACAACCTAGATTTAGTAATGGTGAAGGAAAAATAGAATTAATGGATTCTGTTAGAGGAAAGGATATATACTTATTAAGTGATGTATCTAATTACTCAATAACGTATGACATGCCAAATGGTTTAGTAAACCATTATAGTCCAGATGATCATTTTAGAGATATTCAAAGAGCAATTATCGCAGCAAGAGATCATGCAGAAAAAATAACAGTAATAATGCCACTATTATATAGTTCAAGACAACATAGAAGAAAAGGAAGAGAATCTCTTGATTGTTCAGGAGCATTACAAGAATTAAAATCATTTTATAGAGTTAATGGAATCGTAACAATAGATGTTCATGATCCTAATATAACTAATGCCCTACCACTTAATTCATTTGAAAATATATATCCAACAGGATTAATATTAAAAGAATTCTTACATAACGAAATGAGTTCAATAGATATAAATAATTTAACAATAATTAGTCCTGATGTTGGAGCAGTAGAAAGAGCAAAATTCTATGCTAATGTATTCAAGTCACCATTGGGAATATTTTATAAACAAAGAGATTATAGTAATGTCGTTGATGGTAAAAATAAAATATTATCACACGATTATGCTGGACCAGATGTTAGTGGAAAAGATGTTATAGTTGTTGATGACATGATTTCATCAGGTGATAGCTGTATAGATGTTGCAGAACAACTAAATAAAATGAATGCAAGAAATGTTTATTTTATAGTAACATTCCCGCTGTTTGTAAAAGGAATATCAAGATTTAAACAAGCATATGATGAAGGAAAAATAACAAAAGTATATACTACAAACTTTGCATATATTCCGGAAGAATTTAAGAAAGAGCCATGGCTAGAAGTAGTTGACGGTACAGAGTTATTAGCAAGATTAATAAGTACATTAAATTATAACGCTTCAATAGCAAACTTAATAGATGAAAAGTCAGAAGTAGCAAACTATGTAGATAAATTCAAATTAAAATTAAAAAAGTAGCAAAACTACTTTTTTCCTAAATTGAAAATTGAACCGCACCACACAAGGGTGTGGTTTTTTGATAT
>CAZYOS010000082.1:0-2360 GCA_964649245.1 uncultured Clostridium sp. | reverse complement strand
CAAGTTTGAATTCTTTTAATGATTTAATAAATCTACACCATATTTCTTTTCTATACTTTTTAATAATACTTTTTTCAATAATATCATTGCTCATCTTTTATTCCATTTTGATATTTATATGCTATTAAAGTGTTTTTAAGTAACATTGCTACTGTCATAGGACCTATTCCACCCGGCACAGGTGTAAGATATGAACAAAGTGATTCTACATCTGGATTAACATCTCCATAAAGTTTTCCATCTATTAAATTAATTCCTACATCTATAATAACAGCATCTTTTTTAATCATATTTTTATCAATTAAATATTTATTTCCAGTTGCTACTATGAGTATATCAGCTGTTTTAGTATATTCTTTTAAATCCTTAGTTTTAGTATGACATATTGTACAAGTACAATCTCTTTTTAAACATTCCATAAATACTGGTTTTCCTACTAAATTACTTCTTCCAACTACTACTACACTTTTACCTGATATTTCAATTTTATAATAATCTAGAATACTTATAATGCCTTTTGCTGTACAAGGAACAAAGATACAATCTTTATTGCTTTCTTTTCCAATAGAAGTATATGTAAGACCATCTACATCCTTTAATTCAGATATTTCATTCAATATTTCTTTTTCATTATGGTTTCCTTTTATAGGAAGTTGTACTATAATACCATTTACATTTTTATCTTTATTTAATTCGTGTATTTTCTTAATAACTTTTTTTTGTTCTACAGTATCTGTATAATCTATATGAATAAAACCTATACCTACTTGCTCACATGCTTTCTTTTTATTATTAACATATATTTCATTTGACTTATCAAATCCAATAGTTATAACTGCTAAACAAGGAATACTATTAAATGATTCTATTTCGCTTTTAATATCATCTTTTACTTTAGATGCTAATCCTTTTCCATCCATCAATATCAAACTATTCACCTTCTTCTACAATTGTTACAAATCTAATACTTGTTATTGTTACATTCTTATTTGGTTTGTTATTTTCATTTACTGAGACATTCGCTATATAATCTACTATATCTAATCCATGCAATACTTTTCCAAATGCAGCATATTTGCCATCTAAATATGTTGAATCTTCATGTACTATAAAAAATTGACTTGAAGCAGAATTCAATGTTTCTTCGGTTTCAGGATCACTTCCCCTTCTAGCCATAGATAAAACACCTCTTGTATGAGATAATTCATTTTCTATTCCATTAATTGAAAACTCTCCCTTTATTGTTTCATCACTACCACCAGTTCCTGTTCCAGTTGGGTCTCCCGTTTGAATCATAAAATCTTTAATAACTCTATGAAATATTAAATTATCATAAAACTTTTCACTAACAAGTTTTTTAAAATTAGTTACTGTTATTGGAGCAACTGAAGGATATAACTCTGCTATAATGATACCTTTATTTTCTATTTCTATTTTAATTAAATTAGTTTCTTCATCACTTTCTACGTATGAAACATTATCTATTGTATATGCTTTTTTGTCATTAATTAATTCTGTTAAATAATTTAGATTAACTTTTTCTTTCTTTTCTCCAGCAAAAGACATTAATAATAATAAAATAACCCCTACTGCAATACTAAATACTAATTTATTTTTTTTCATATATTCTCCTTACAAATATTTATTTTAACATTTAATTCATTGTTTGTCATTAAAATCATTAATAATTCACTTAAAAAGAAAGTATTATCTACTTTCTAAATATTTTAATATTTTATTAATTTTAGTATTTTTTTCTTTTGAATTCTCTTTTATATTTTTTGCTTTTTTTAATAAATATTCTAAGTACTCATTATACATATCTTCATTGGTATGATTAAGTCCAAATAATAATTCAAATTCATTATAATCATATTTTCCTTGTACAAACACTATTAAATTATAATAAATATTTTTCTCTTTTATTATGGTTTCATTTAATACTCTATAATTTAAACTATTCATTTTAATTCTTAACTCATCATTATTATTATTTGATATAGTAATTATTTTATTAAATCTTAATTTTGTGTTTGAAAGAATTTCTATTATTGTATATGCTCCCATACCAGCTAAAACCAAAGTATTTGATTCATTTTCTTTTATTGTATCTAATCCATTTCCAACTCTTAAATCTATATAATTTTCTAAATTTAGTATTTTAATTTTATTTTTTGCATTTTCAATAACATTTTTACTAATATCTGATCCTATAGATTTAATACCTTTTTTAGCAAGCATTATACCAACTTCTACTTGATCACACCCAATATCAGCTACTAAATCATCATTAGAAATATTCGATACTATTGCATCTATTCTATTCAATTAAAAAATCCTTTAATTTTTTAGCTCTTGAA
>CAZYOS010000081.1:0-2441 GCA_964649245.1 uncultured Clostridium sp. | reverse complement strand
TTAAAATCAGGTGCTAATAAAGAATTTATATTAAACTATTTATTTAAAAATACTGATTTGCAAATATCTTATAATTATAATATGGTATCTATTGTTAATAGAACACCTAAAACATTAGGAATCATAGAAATATTAGATGCATATATAGAACATTATAAAGAAGTAGTTACTAGAAGAACTACATTTAATTTAGCAACTTATCAAAAAGAATTTAATATAGTATCAGGACTTATAAAAGCAATATCAATATTAGATGAAGTTATTAAAACAATAAGAGGTTCTAAAAATAAAAATGATGCTAAAAATAATTTAGTTGAAAAGTATGATTTTACTATGGAACAAGCAGAAGCAATAGTTACATTACAACTATATAAATTAACTAATACTGACATAGTAACATTAGAAGAAAGAGCTAAAGAATTAGAAAATTTAATAAGTGAATGTAAAAAAATATTAGGTGATGAAGAAATATTAAAAAATGTAATGAAATCAGAATTAAGAGTAGTAAGAAAAGAATATGCTACAATTAGAAAAACTACTATTAAAGATGAAGTAAGTGAAATTAAAATTGATGAACTAGATTTAGTAAGTAAAGAAGACTTTGTAGTTTGTATTTCAAAATCAGGTTATTTAAAGAAAGTATCACTTAAAGCATATGGTGCAAATAATAATGAATATCCAGGAGTTAAAGAAAGTGATTATATAGAAGGATTCTATAAACTTAATAATTTAGATACTATTCTTATATTTACAAATCTAGGTAATTATTTATATGTGCCTGTAAGAGAAATACCAGAAGGAAAATATAAAGATGTAGGTACACATATATCAAATATTATTAAAGTAAGTGATGGAGAAAAAATAATAAGATCTATTGCAGTAAATAAATTTGATAAATCAGTTATTACTGCATTTACTAAACTAGGAATGGTTAAGAAAATAGAATTATCATTATTTGAAGTAACTAGATATAGTAAACCAATGATGATGATAAAACTTAAAGATGATGATGAATTAATTTCTGTAAGTAGAATTAATGAAGAAGAAACTATTGTAATAACAAAAAATGGATATGCATTAAAATATAATACTGAAGAAATTCCATTATTAGGTCTTAGAACAAGTGGTGTAAGAAATATTAAGTTAAGTGATAATGATTATGTTATATCATCATTTGTAGTAAATTCGAATAAAGAATATATAACTATATTTACTGATAAAATGACTGGTAAAAGAGTTAAAATAGAAGATATTATTAAAACATCTAGAGCTAAAAAAGGTTCTTTAATTATTAAGAGCCCTAAATCAAAGCAATATAATATTTTTAAATCTTTTAATACAGGAAGTAAAACAATATTTGGATTATTAGATACTAATATTGGATATATTAAAGCAAGTGATATTAACATTATGGATAAAAATAGTGTTGGTAGTGTAGTTACTAAAAAGAATATTGATGATATATTTGTAGTAACCAAATTAACTATTATTAACAATAATGATAATAATGAAATACAGAGTACTGAAGTAATAGAAAAAGAAATAAATGAAGAAGATAATAATAAGAAAGAACCTGTTAATTTAACTATGAGTGATTTCTTTGAAGAATTTAAAATATAATAATAATTTAATGAATGATTTATAATCTTCATTATTGTTTCTAAAATCATATAGGATTAATACTAATTTATATATCTTGACATTACTCACTATTAAAAGTATAATTATTTCATAAATCTTTGATGTGGAGAAGTAATATAATAATAATTTGTAGAGAGTTAGTGGTTGGTGTAAACTAATGGTTTAATTATATGAATAACACCACAGAGTGAAATGTTGAATTATAGTAAATGTTTCCGGTGTGAACCGTTATATTAATAAGTTAATGAAGGGATGGTACCGTCTATTTAGACTCCTTATACCATCTTTTTTATTTTTAAGGAGGAATTTATATGGATGTAAAGGATTTATTCAAAAATATTAGTGATTATGAAGGGGAAAATGTTACTTTAGAAGGTTGGGTTAGAAATAATAGAAATCAATCTAACTTTGGTTTTATTGATTTTAATGATGGAACTTATTTTAAAAGTTTACAACTAGTATATGATAATTCTTTATCTGATTTTGATGAAATATCTAAAATAAGAGTAGGATCTTCTATAAGAGTTAATGGTACAATAGTTAAGAGTGAAGGATCTAGTCAAAGTCATGAACTTAAAATTGATTCTGTAACATTACTTGGAGATAGTTCCACTGATTATCCTATTCAACCTAAAAGACATACTGTAGAGTTTTTACGTGAACAAGCTTATTTAAGACCAAGAACAAATTTATTTAATGCTGTATTTCGTGTTAGAAGTGTAGCAGCTATGGCTATTCATGAATATTTTCAAAGTAATAATTATGTTTATTTTCATAGTCCTATTATAACAGGAACAGAT
>CAZYOS010000080.1:0-2682 GCA_964649245.1 uncultured Clostridium sp. | reverse complement strand
TATTATAGGACTTGCTAGAAAACTTCAACAAGGTAATTTTAAAGATGAAAATACTTTAAAAGAAATAATACATGAATTATCAGATATTACTGGAAGAGAAGTTAGCGAAGAAAAAGAAAAAAAAATAATAGACACTATCATAAATGATAAAGTGCCTGATAATATAGAAAAATATGTATAAAAAAAGTCTTATTTAAAGACTATTTTTTTATTGCTGGTTTATAAAATTCTTTTTGTATTTTATTTGTTGACCACAATAGTTGATGTAATGTTTTATTAACAATTAAATCAAATTCTCCAATATATTCATATACTGTAGGATTAAATTGAAGCTTAAAATCATTTAATTTTTTATAAGGATTTTTGTCTGAAAAGTCTGCTGTTATTCCGTTTAAATCTAAATATTTATAACCTGCGTTTTTATATGATTCTATTATCTTATAGAATAGATATGATTTTACATCTATTTCTTTATATACTTCATCTTGACCTGATATCAAAATTGTAACTCTTCCTTCATTCTTGATAATTAATGCAGCACCAATATATTCTTTACTTATATTTTCTCCCATTCTTGCTGTAGCAACAGTTAGAGTAGAACTAATATCATGTAATCTTTTATCAGATTCCATTTTCTTGTTATAATATTCTTCTTCTTTTGAATGTTTTGAAAATTCTATATTACATTTATCATTACAATCTTTTTCATAAACATATTGTTTTTGTAAATATTTTGCATATAAAGAATAGTTGACTTCAACAAATACTAAATCTGCCATTTCACTCTTACTAAATATTTCATAAATATATTTATAATATGCTTCTGTTTTGTTTAATTTGTCCTCTACAAACTTATAAAATTTAGATATATCATTAATAGATCCGGATACTAAATGTATTCCTTTAATAGTTGCTAATTCAACTTCTTCTTTTATTTTATTATTAATAGAATTCATACTATATGTAGGTAAATATATAATAGGAGTATACTTTGGTAATACACTTTCAAAATATAAATTATCTTTTAATTTGTTGTATCCTGCTTTTTTTAAGAATTCTAATAATTCTTTACTGTTAGTATTTATTGTTTTAGTTTTATCTTCATAATTAAGAATGGAATAAGTTACTTCTGGATTTATTTTAATAAAAGCGTATCCTCTTAACATAAAGAAATCTTTAACTTTATTTGTAAATTCAATTAATAATGGTTTATCATAATAATCAATTAAAAAACCACGAGGAGCATACCCGTATTTAACTTTAGCAGCAATTTCTTTATAAAGAATTAGACTACCTGCAACAATCTCTTTATTAACAAAAGCACCTATATACATTACTTTATAGTCACTATGTGACATGAGTTCACCATATTCATATGTTTGATAATAATTTTTAAGCATATGAGTTTCAGCAAACTTTTTAAATGCTTCACCTGATATTTCTTCTATAAACATAATTATTCCTCCATGAATTCAAGAATATTATAGCATATTTTTATTAAATAATGAATATATATATATTTAGTTTGTTATTGAATAATACAATAAAAAAATATATAATTAAATTATAGATATGGAGGTTTTATCATGAGTAAAATCAAAAATATTAGAGCAAGAGAAATATTGGATTCTAGAGGTAATCCTACTATTTTAGTATGTGTTACATTAGAAAATGGTATTAAAGGTATAGCTTCTGTTCCTAGTGGTGCTTCTACTGGTAGCAAAGAAGCTTATGAATTAAGAGATAATGATGAGAGATATTTAGGAAAAGGTGTTTTAAAAGCAATTAATAATATTAACACGATTATTAATGATTCATTAATAGGAAGTGAAATATCGCATCAAAAAGCTATTGATTTCAAAATGATTGAACTTGATGGTAGTAATAATAAAAGTAAATTAGGTGCTAATGCTATAATTGGTACTTCTATAGCGTGTATTAAAGCTGCAGCTAAAGATAATGGTAAAGAAGTATATGAATATTTAAATCCTAGAGAGAAGAAACTACCTAAAGTAATGTTTAATATTATTAATGGTGGGGCTCATGCTAAAAATAATATAGATATTCAGGAATTTATGATTGTTCCTAAAAAAGAAACATTTAAGGAATCGTTAAGATGTGCATCTGAAGTTTTTCATAATTTAAAAAGGTTGTTAGAAAATGATTCTTTAGTTACATCAGTAGGTGATGAAGGTGGATTTGCACCAAATTTAAAAGATAATAGAAGTGCTCTTAGTTATATTATTAAATCAATAGAAATGTCAAATTATATACCTGGGAAAGATGTTTTTATTGCTCTTGATATAGCAGCCTCTACATTGTTTAATAAAGAAAAAGGCACATATAAAATAGATGATAAGTTTTTAAATAAAGAAGAACTATTGGAATATTATTTAGAACTTGTAAAAGATTATCCTATAATATCCATTGAAGATGCATTTGATGAAAATGATATAGAAGGGTTTAAATTAATAACTGATAGATTGGGTAAAGAAATAAATATAGTTGGTGATGATTTATTTGTTACTAATAAAAAATATTTACAAGAAGGAATTGATAATCATATTTGCAATTCAATTATTATTAAACCAAATCAAATAGGTACATTCTATGAAATGCTTGAAACTATTGCTCTTGCTAAACAAAATAATTATACTTGTATTATGAGTCATAGAAGTGGCG
>CAZYOS010000079.1:0-2733 GCA_964649245.1 uncultured Clostridium sp. | reverse complement strand
TTCATCCATTCTACTTATTAAATCTATTTTATATGGATCATCTTTAAACATATCTAATGCTTCTTTTTTACTAATTTCTATTCTTTTAATTAGTTTATTATCTTTAGATATCTTTTTCATTTCTTTTTCTATTATAGGTAAATCATCTTCAGTAAGTGATTTTTCTCCTAAATCAATATCATAATAGAATCCATCATCTATTACTGGACCTACCCAGAACTTTGCTTCTGGATACAAATGTTTTATAGCATGTGCTAATAAATGAGCACAACTATGATTTAAAACATTTAATTCTTTGTTTTCTTTAATACTTTTCATTTCTTCTCCTTCAATATAAAAAAGATGATACAAGGAGTCTATTATAGACGGTACCATCCCTTAATTAACTTATTTGTTTTTAACGAAACAACTCGTAAGCTATTAGCTTCATACAACTGGTAGTAATTATAATATTATTAATTAGTTTCCATCAACCACTAACTTTCTATATAAATCATATAATAATCTTATCCAATTAATTATTTATGTAATAATTTTAGCACTATTTATTTTTTAATGCAATATTATTTATCTTTTTCTAATACTATTTGATAATTATCTTTTTTAGATATTTCAATTAAATCATTTAGTTTATCTCTTAATCTTATTAATTCTTGTGTACTAAGTTCTGCTATATGTCTTGCTACATCTTTAGTAGTTACTTCTTGTACTGGTATAGTCGGAACTTCTTCTTTAGCAAATGGTGTAATAGATAATACATCATCTTTATCCATTTCTCTAGTAGCATATTCTATAGGTGTTTCATATGTATCATATAAAGAATTATCTACAGTTCTAGCTTTATATGGTTCTGGCTTTTCAAATTGAATAGTTGATTGAGGTATAAATAAACTTTCATCATTTTTTTCAAGTTCAGTTTTTTCAAATATTTTCTTTTGCTCATCAGCAGTTAAATATTCACCAGATACTATTTTTTCATCTACTGCTCTATCTAATGGTTTTTCTCCAGTTACTAAATTGACTGCTTTAATAGCATAGTAAAATGGAATAAATCCATAAATAATAGCTGTAAATTTATCATTAAATTCATATAAACTATTCTTTTTCTTTTGCATATATCCTTTGTCTTTAAGCTTTTCATCAATTATTGGATCAAGAGTACCTATTACAGTTAATCCATATGCTGTTGATAACAATTGTGCTACTAAATAAACTAAAAATATATTACCTATTATTGTTCCTGTATTCATATAAATCCCCCCCAATAACTAAGTGTATATGATTATAGCATATTTAGGGAAATTTGTCAAAATTTATGAACTAATTTCGTTTGTTTTTACTTATAAGTTTTTCTTCTACAGATAAATATTTAATTCTTTCAATTATTCTTCTTGCTTTTATTGGATCATTGTCTTGTTTGTTTGTACCTGAAAGATGTGTTTCTAATTCTTCAATAGTATAATTTGATGTAAAGAATGTAGTTAAATTATTATCCATTCTATATTGTAAAATTGTTCCTAAAATTTCATCTCTACTCCATGCTGTATTGTTTTCAGCTCCTATATCATCAAGTAATAATATATCACATGTCATTATTTCATCTAATATATCTTGATATGTACCATCATCCATTGATGACTTTATAATTTGTAATAATCTTGGATAATAAACATTTATAGTTTTGTAATTTTTCATTGATAATTCGTTTAATAAAGCACTTAGAATATATGATTTACCACTACCAAATGAACCACTTAAATACATACCTTTTACAGACTCATTTAATACTCTCTTTTTAAGGAAATCTTTAATATACTTAATTATATTATTTCTCTCTTTTTCACTCCATATATCACTTAAATTAGCTTTTCTTAATATATTAGGTGTTTCAAAAAATATAGTTTTATTATTTTTACTATTTTTAAAATATTTACAACTAACATATTCAAAATCAAGAACATCTTTATATTTAACTGGATAAAATATATGTCCATTATATTTATTTTTACATTCGCTTAATCCTTTACAGTTCTTACAATTAGATAATTCTACTACAGATTCTTCTAATCTTGAAGTATATTTCATTAATACTTTATCATCACATTTTAATCTAGAACATAACTTTATAAAATCATCATTTTTAGTTGCTAATAAATATTCTTTTTGTAAATTATTTTCAATATAACTTTTACTTTTAGTAATTGTTTTTTTTATTTCATTCATTTTCTAAACTCCTCTATAAAATTTTTAAGTTCTTCTGCTTCAGTATTATCTTCAGTTGATTCTATTTTTTCATTAAACCATGTAGGAATAATTTCTTTTTTCTTTGTACTTGTTTGACTACTTTTATATTTCTTTTTATGTTCTTTTTCAGCTATTTGCATTGCTTCCGATGCAGTTTCTATATTACTTCTTTTCCATTGTCCTGCGATTGTTTCAACATATGATTTAACTAATTTATTATTATTAGTTCTTAAAACATAATCTATTAATACATTTACTACTGATGGATTAAGTTTTACATCAATTAATAGATTTTCTAATATACTCATATCTCTATCAGTGGGTTTAGCTCCTTTATATTTAATTTTTAAAAATTCATATGGAGATATACTTTCAAATATGTTTATTATTTTGCCTTTTTTAGTGTTGTTTCCACTAGCATCTTTTAAATATTCGGGTTGGCTTTTAAATAATAGACTTGGAAGTCTGTTGTCGTTATTGAATTGATAA
>CAZYOS010000078.1:0-3102 GCA_964649245.1 uncultured Clostridium sp. | reverse complement strand
GTTTAATACCAGTAAGTTTATTTTCAAAAGCACCAGTTAATCCTCCACCTTTATAATCAATTAAAACAAAAGATACTTCTCTTGGATCATAATTTAAACACATTGATAAAATATAAGTAATAATAAATTCAGATTTACCACTACCAGTCATACCAGCAATTAGTCCGTGAGGTCCATGAAATTTTTCGTGTAAATCCAATGTAAATATTTCCTCATCTGCATGTATACCTATTGGAGCACTTAAACTATTAACAGGATTATTGTTTACCCAACGATCTAAAATATTTAATTGTTCTATTTTACCAACTTTATACATTTCTAAAAATCCAATAGAAGATTTTAATTCGTCTAATTGTAGTGCTACTTTAATAGGAATATTAGATAGTTTTTCAAATACATAATTAAAATCTATACCATCAACTTTATCCATTACAAAGCTTTGCTGATTGTTTTTATTTAAATCATTTTTAATAATTGCTGATTTATCTCCATCTGCCATTAAGAAATCATTACATTCATTAGGTAGATTAGATATTCCATCATTTAGTACTATAAGACCAAATCCAACATTATTTTTATCTTTTAATATTTTATTAACAATTTCTATATTTTTATTCTTTTTTATATTATCTACGATAATTAAATAATAAGGTTTTACATTTCTATAATCATTATTAGTTTCTAATCTTTTACCATCTTCTTCTACATACTTTCTAGATGTATATACCTGTTCTAAGTAAAAAGATACTTTAGTCATTTCATCATAATTATTAGCATAGAATCTTATATCTCTTGTATTACTCCATACATGTGGAAGTATTTTAAAAGAATCCCACATATCACTATTTGAATCATTTACCATAAACACTAGTTTTAAATCATCATAACAATGGTATGTAACTAATTGTAATATTATATTTTTTAATATAGATTCTTTATATAATGTTTCACCAATTAAAACTAATTTATTTCTTTCTATTAAATTAATAACTACAGGTGCATTTTTAATTTCTTTAGCACTTTCAGCGACTTTATTTAATTCATCCTTAAGATTATCCTCAGACATAGTAAAGTCTTCAACAGAATAGCTTAAATTGATTCTAAGAGGTATATTTCCAGTACCAAGTCTAACACATAAATAATCATCATTCTCTTTTTGTCTTTCCCAAAGATTTCTTTTCCTATTTAAAATAATAGAAGCACAATCTTGTGGACTCATATAAGTTTCAATTAATATTTGATGTTGACTAACTTTAATATTTTCTATTTTTCTTCTTTTTTCAACTAGATATTCAATATATTTTTTTTGTCTTTTTTCTTCAGCTAATTTTTGATTCTTCTTTCCCATCTTTCTAGATATAGTTGGCCATACAAATGTACTCAAAAGCATAGCAAAACAAACAGCTAATGATGGTAATGCTTGTGTTAATGAGTATCCCTTAGTTGTAACATTATTTATAGCAGTAAAGCCTGTTATTAATGAAGACATTCCCATGGTTAATGTAGGTCCTATTGTCATAAGAGCAGAATTATTTTCATCTTTTGATTGTTTACCAGGAGGATTATCTATTCCTATATTTTCTTCAACTATGGATGTGACGAATCTAGGTGATCTAGAAAAATAATCTTTTTCAGTATAAAGTAAAGCATCATCATCTTCTAATGTTTCTAATAATTGAGCATCAGGTTTAGGAATACTTTTTAATACAATAGAAGAACTATTAATTTGTTGTTTTCCATTATAATTATTAATTATTAAATAATTATTTATAATACATAATTTATATCCACATATAAATATTAAATCACCATTATATACTCTTGTTTTAGAAGTTATTCTAAAATCATTTATATATAATCCAAATTGAGTATCAATTGGTGTAATATAATAATTTTTGTCACTTTTGCTAATAATAGCATGCTTTTCTTTTATATAAGCATTAGATAATAAAATAACTGAATCACTAGCACTTCCAATAGAAAATTCACCATTAGATATAAATTCATATGTAGTATTAGTTTTATCATTTTCTTCACAAACATATAATAATGCATTACCAACTTTATTACTATAATTAATTTTTAATAAATAGAATTTATTTGTATGTAATTCTTCAGAATCAATCTTATTTAAGTCAACAAAAACTTCACAGCTATTGTTACCTGTGATCATCCAAGTATTATTTACTCTTTCAATACATATTAGTTCTCTTTCATTGTCATTTTCATCAAAATCTTTTATCCAATAACTACTTGTATTGATACTAGGAAATGGATACTTATATAATTTTTGTGATTTAATTAAGATTATTTCCATAATATCCCCTTTTACTCTTAACTTTTATTATTTATTTTCTTCTTTTTTCTCAGTTTGTTCTTTTTCTTGATTAGTTTTTCTTCTTTCATTTTCATTAAAATGATCTTTTTCATAATATAAGTCATTTAACTTATTTTTTGACTTTTCAGTTTCTGCTTCAATAATATCATTAACTTTAGCTAAATTAGCAGAATTAATACTTAAATATTCATCTATCTCTCCAGATAATTTTTGACTTCTTATTGATAAATTTAATAAATCATAGCATCTAATAAATTTTTTTGTTATATCGACAAATTCATAATTTATTTCATTTATTTTTTTAATATTTTTCTTTTCTTTTTCTATAGATTTATTTAAAGAACTTAAATTCTTAGAAGAAGAATTTTCTTTCTTTTCAATAATATTATCATTTGAATATACTTTGGCCATTATTCTTCTCCTTATATCCTATTAATTACTATATTAACTATACTATTATTAAGAAAAATAGTCAATAATTTAAAATTTTAGTTTTCCCTTCTTCATTTGTTTCATCATGTCTTTCATCTGTTCATATTGCTTTAACAATCTATTAACATCCTCAACTTTTTGACCACATCCAGCAGCTATTCTAATTTTTCTGCTTGCTTTTATTATATCAGGATGTCTTCTTTCTTCACTTGTCATTGATAAAACTATTGCTTCAGTTCTAGGCATAACTTTAGGATCTATATTTACTTTATTAAGCCCCATCTTGGAAGCCCCAGGAAGTAGCTTTAATATGTCTTCAAGAGGTCCTAGTT
>CAZYOS010000077.1:0-3236 GCA_964649245.1 uncultured Clostridium sp. | reverse complement strand
TTTGAAATTACCCTCCTGTAATTTTCTAGCAAGTCCTATAATAGTATCTTTATTAACATGAGTTTTTTCTTCTAATCTTTCAAAAAAACTTTCATTCATTCTAATCACCTAAAATATTATATGATTAATTATTATATATGTACTAAAAATTAAACATTAATAATTCAGGTTTAAATAACATAAGAGTACCTATAATTAACATAATTATTCCACCAATTAAATGAGAATACTTTCCATATTTATTTGATATTGCTTTTATTTCCAAAGTCTTCATAGCTATTATAAATACAATTAAATCATCAAGTAAGAAGAATAATATATATAATAATGTATATAGAATTTTACTTACACTAGATACTTCATTTATTGCTAGTATTTCAGTATACATAACAGGTAATCCTAAAGAACATAGTAACTCTATTATATTAACAGATGCTGCTAAAACTATAATACCAATAATAGCTAAAAAGAATGTTTTTTCTTTAACTATTTTTTGTATTTTAAGTATTATTTTCTTTCTATTCTTCGAATTAACTACTTCACATCCATCATCTTTACCTATAGTACTAATAAATCTCAATACATTGCATGTTCCAAAAATAATGGCAATTAAACTTATACCTGCACGAATATAAACAACACTATTTAAAAATTCAGCTAAGTTTAACCAAGATAGCATAAATAGAAAATATACTAATGCAGAAGAAACTAAAAATGTTATTCCAAGAATCCACATCCTTTTTTTATTTTTCATTCCAATTAACATAGAAATTAAAAATATTAAAATCCACATAGCACATGGATTAAACCCATCAACTAGTCCAATTATAATAGCTGATAAACCTAATGATACTTCTTTTGCTTGTTTAGTTCCCATAAGTGGAATATTAAAAGTTTCATTTTCATACTTAGAAGTATTTGATATTTCACTTGGTATATCTTCACTCTTAGATATTATACCTAAATATATACCTACTTTATCTTCAAATTTGTGTTCTTTATAATATTTAATAGTGTTTATAATATTTTCTTCAGAATAGCCTTCAGAATAACCTGATATAGCACTTTCTCCAACTACTAAGTATGGAACCCCAGTAGCATTTCTTTCTATTATTTTTTGTACTTCTTTAAATACATTTTGATTCTCTTCAGAATACCATACTTCATAAGAATAAAGCTTTATATCATTATTCTTGGATATATATTCGTTTAAGAATTCTTCTTCTGCTTTACAATGAGGACAACCATCTCCATAAAATAAATAAATATTAAAATCATCAGCGAAAACTTTTCCTGGTATTAAAAGAACACACAATAAAATTATAATAAATATTTTTTTCATCTACATCTCCATTATTTCAGATAATTCTTCTAATTTTTTTTCACCACATAATCTTTTTATTTCAATATTGTTTTTATAAAAAATAAATACAGGCAATATATTACCAACATTATATTTAGAAACATCATCAAAATCATAATCTAATTCTTTATATTCAAAATAATATATTTCTTTTAATTTATTAAATACATTATTCATAATTATACAAGAAGGACATCCTAAAGAATTAATCTTAATTATATTAATACTACTTTTTTTCATTATTACTTTCTTTTTTTTCCTTTGACTTTTGTATTTTATAAATAATTTTTAACATAAATTTTCTTCCTAATATTCTATTAGAAAATACTGCAAATCTCATTCTAAATGAAGGAACAATAATCAATTTATTATTAAACATTTTATCCATTGTATATTTAACAACATAATCACTTTTAAGACTCCTTACACCAAACCTAACATTAGCTCTATCATTAAATCCTGTATTTGTTGGACCCGGACAAAGAACAGATACTTTAACATTGCTTTTCTTTCTTCTTAATTCTTCATAAATAGCCATAGTTAAATTATACACATATGATTTAGTAGCATAATATGTAGCCATCAATGGCCCAGGTTCAAATGCTGCTAAAGAAGCAACATTTAATATTCTTCCATAATCTCTTTTAACAAAATCATCAAGGAATAATTTAGTCAAAATATGTACTGCTTTAATATTTAAATCAATCATATTTAATTCAGTATCTAATGATGTAGTATCAAATTCTCCAAACACACCATAACCTGCATTATTAATAAGTATACTTATTTTACCTTTATATTTATCATATAATTTATATACATTATCTTGTATACTAAGATCCATCTCTTCTATTTCAACTTTTGTTTTAAGTTCATTTTTCAATTTCAATAATTTGTCTTTTGAACGAGCTACTAATACTAAATCATAACCCCTATTAGCAGCATCACGTGCAAAGTCAGCTCCAAGTCCATTAGAAGCTCCAGTTATTAACATTTTCATTTTAACACCTCAACATTATTTTATCATAATTAATAAAAAAAAACTCTATTTTAGAGTTTATTTATTTAATTTAGGACACCAAGATTCTCTAGGAACATCTTCAAATTCATCATCTGAAAAACTTTCTTTAATTACTTGACCATTTTCTCCGCAAATCATTCTACCTGTAGATAAAAATGACATTTCAAAAGGATTTTCATCTTTATATTTGTATCTTACAGAATGGCACTTATCACAATATTCTTTTTTAAATACTTTATGTATTATTCCTTCCTCATCTATTACATATCTACCACTGTGATTAATAAAGAAATATATTCTTTCATGAATAAAATTTCTTTCGGAATCAGAATTAGCATAGCCTTGTAATTCATTAATTACATCATCAATAGACATATTCTCTCCATCATGTATAGAAAAATGTGTTTCTACTAGTATGCTTAATAATAACATTTTACCATTGCTCATAACAAACCTCCTTAAAAGTATTATATCATATAAAAAAAAAGAAGTTACTATTTTGCAACTTCTTCAGCTCTTGTTTCGCGAATAACAACAACTTTAATAGTACCAGGATATTGCATAGTTTCTTCTATTTTGTCTTTAATATCTCTAGCTATTTTATAGCTCTTTACATCATCTATTTGATCAGGTTTAACAATTACTCTTAATTCTCTACCTGCTTGCATAGCAAATGTTTTATCAACACCTTCAACTTGATTTCCAATGCTTTCTAATTCTTCAAGTCTCTTTACATAATTCTCTAATGAATCATTTCTAGCACCAGGTCTAGCAGCACTTAATGCGTCCGCAATTGCTACTAATTCAGAAATTACATAATCAGCTTTCTTATCACCATGATGAGATTCAATA
>CAZYOS010000076.1:0-3738 GCA_964649245.1 uncultured Clostridium sp. | reverse complement strand
TTAAGGGAATAGGCGAAAAGACTGCATTATCATTATTGCATAAATATGAAACATTAGATGGTGTTTATAATAATATTGATGAGATAACTGGAAAAGTAAAAGAAAAACTAATCAATGATAAGGATTCAGCATATTTTTCATATAAAATAGCAACTATATATAAAAAAATAGATTTTGATTATACGTTTGAAAATATTAAATATAATGGAATTAATTCTGAAAAATTAATTGAAAAGTATAAAGAATTAGAATTTAATTCATTTTTAAAAAATCTTACTATTAAAAAAGAAAATAACAATATAGAATATGAAATAGTAAAAGGTAGATTAGATATTAGTAATAAATTTAGTTATTATTTAGAATTAGATGGAACTAATTATCATAAATCTGATATTATAGGTTGCTCAGTATATGACGGTAAAAAACTATATTATTTAGACAAAGCAGCTATATTATTAAACAAAGATATATTTAATAATTCATTTGTGACATTTGATTTAAAAAAGAATATAGTTGCATTATCAAAATATAATATAAATACTAAATGTGAATTTGATTCAATGATTGCTTCTTATATTTTAGAACTAAATGCAAAAGGTGATGTTGCATACTTATCTCAAATTTATGGAACAGAAATTGAATATTATGACAATATTATTTCAAATAAAAATAAATTATCTATAGAAGATAAAATTAAAAACATATCATTAAAAGCGAAGTTTTTATATGACAACTATAATATATTATTAGAAAAGTTAAAAGAAGAAGAATTATATGATTTGTATTTTAATATAGAGCATCCACTAATATATGTTCTTTCATCAATGGAAATAACTGGAATTAAAGTAGATACAAAAATCATAGATGAACTTAAAAGTGAACTAAATGTAAGAGTAGATATTATTAAAAACACTATATATAATTATGCTGGAGAAGAATTTAATATAAGCAGTCCAAAACAATTAGCTGAGATACTTTATGAAAAACTTAATATACCTCACGGTAAAGGAAAAAATGCATTAAGTACTGCACATGATGTATTAATAAAATATTCTAAAAGTCATCCAATAATAGAACAAATATTAGAATATAGAAATTTATCTAAATTAATAACTACATATTTAGATACATTCAATAATTATGTGTCAAAAGATGGAAGAATACATACAATATATAAACAAAATATAGCACGTACAGGAAGACTATCTTCTATAGAGCCTAACTTACAAAATATACCTGTAAGAACCGAAGAAGGAAGAAGTATTAGAAAATCTTTCATAGCAGACTCTAACTCGGTACTTTTATCTAGTGACTATAGTCAAATTGAATTAAGAGTATTAGCTGATATAACTAATTGTAATGAATTAATTGAAGCATTTAATAATGGAGAAGATATTCATAGTTATGTAGCTAGTGATATATTTAATATACCTATAAGTGATGTAACAAAGAATCAAAGAAGAACTGCTAAGGCTGTAATATTTGGTATTGTTTATGGTATAAGTGGATATGGACTTGGAGAGAATCTTGATATTTCTCCTATTGAAGCTAAAAAATATATTGATAAGTATTTAGAAATGTATCCTAGAGTTAATGAATATATGAAAGAAATAATTAATAAGACAAGAGAATTAGGTTATGTTAGAACTATGTTTGGAAGAAAAAGAACTATTGAAGAAATTAAAAACACAAATTATTTAATTAGATCTTCTGGTGATAGAATGGCTCTTAATACACCTATTCAAGGTACTGCTGCCGATATAATTAAACTGGCTATGATAAAAGTATATAATGAATTAAATAATAGAAATTTAAGTACTAAAATGCTTTTGCAAGTACATGATGAATTAATATTTGAAGTACCTAATAATGAATTAGATGAAATTAAAGAAATAATTAAAGATACAATGGAAAATATATATAAATTGAAAGTTCCATTGAAAGTTGAAATAGATTATGGAAAGAATTGGTATGAGGCAAAATAATGAAAAATCAAACTACTAAATATATGGTAATTAGTTTTATAGCAAATGTATTTTTAAGTATAATAAAAATATTTTTTGGTATGATATCTAAAAGTAAAACTTTACTTGCTGATGGTATACATTGTATAAGTGACATGTCAACAGATGTTATAGGTGTTATTGGTTCAATAATATCTAATAAAAAACCTGATACAGACCATCCGTATGGTCATGGAAAAGCAGAATATATAACAAGTATATTTATAAGTATATTTATTATATTCTTATCAGTTAAAATATTTTGTAATTCATTTTCACCGGTTAGATATATAGATAATTATTTTATATTACTTGTATCTATTATATCAATTATTATTAAATATTTTGTAAGTGGATTATTAATAAAAAAAGGTAAACAATGTGAAAGTAATATATTAATTACTAGTGGAAGTGAAAGTAGATTTGATGTGCTATCCAGTGCTCTTGCATTTGTATTTATATTATTAAGTTTGCTTGGAAATAAATTTGATTTTCTAAAGTATGCCGATACTATAGGTAGTATAATAATATCATTATTAACTATGAGAATAGGTATAAAGATATTTGTTGATAATTTTAAATTATCTTTAGGAGAAGTTGAACTAGATAATGAAAGTATTAATGAAATTAAAAATATATTATTAGAATATAAAGAAATTAAAACTATAAGAAGAGTTAATATATTAAAATATGGTTCATACAAAATGATTAATATAGATGTTGAAATGCCAGCAAATACAACTATATCAAGATACTATAAAATAGATCAAAGTGTTAAAAAAGAATTAAGAACAATACATCCAGAATATAAATATATAAGTATTGATGTAAGACCAGTAAGCAAAAAGAAATCAGTTAAATGATTTCTTTTTATAACATAAAAAAATAATTATCATAAAATAACTTAGGTGATTTAATGATAGATTGGTTTATTAATTTAAATTATGTAGTTCAAGCACTATTAGCAACTCTTTTTACATGGTTTATTACATTATTAGGTGCATCTATTGTATTCTTCTTTAAAAATGTAAATAAGAATCTTATGGATTCAATGTTAGGATTTTCAGCATGTGTTATGCTCGCAGCATCTTTCTTTTCACTTTTAAATCCAGCTATAGAAATATCTAGTAATTTAAAAATGATTCCTGCATTAGTATTATTTATAGGATTTAGTTTTGGATGTATATTATTATTTTTATGTGATAAAATATATGATAAAACTATTAAAAAAAAGAATTCTAAGTATAAAAGTATTACATTATTAATTCTGTCAATAACATTACATAATATACCAGAAGGATTATCAGTAGGTGTAATATTTGGTAGTTTAGGATATAATATTGATAATGTTACTTTGGTTTCTGCATGTATGCTTGCATTAGGAATAGGTATTCAAAACTTTCCAGAAGGATCTTCAGTGAGTCTTCCGTTAAAAAGAGAAGGAGTAAGTTCTTTAAAATCATTTATTTATGGAGGACTTAGTGCAATAGTAGAGCCTATTTCAGGAATTATTGGAGCACTTTTGGTATTAAAAATGAGGATATTACTTCCATACTTACTTTCTTTTGCTGCAGGATCTATGATATATGTTGTAATAAGTGAATTAATACCTGAAAGTCAAACAAATAAAAATAAAAATTTAATAACTTTATTTACTTTAATAGGTTTTTTAGTGATGATGATACTTGATATATCAATAAAATAAGATTGAATTTAATAAAAAAATATTATATAC
>CAZYOS010000075.1:0-4312 GCA_964649245.1 uncultured Clostridium sp. | reverse complement strand
ATTCATTTCTACTTGCAAACTGCATGCAAGAATTGGAAAGACATGGTCAAATAGATTTTAAACTAAAATTTATATGTATGAATCCAGGATATAAAAAGGAAAATTTAGATTTAATATTAGAAAATGCTAAAAAAATGAATATGGATTTGCATATATTTAATACTAATATATTTAAAATAGTTGACAATCAAGAAACAAATCCTTGCTACTTATGTGCTAGAATGAGAAGAGGATACTTATATGATGAAGCTAGCAAATTAGGTTGCAATAAAATAGCATTGGGGCATCATTTTGATGATGTAGTAGAAACTATATTGATGAGCTTGTTATATGCATCTGACTATAAAACAATGTTACCTAAATTACATAGCGATAATTTTAAAAACATGGAATTAATAAGACCATTATATTATATAAGAGAAAATGATATTATTTCATGGGCTAAATTTAATGAATTGAGCTTCCTTAATTGTGCATGTTCATTTACTGAAAAAAATAGTATAGAAAATAAATCTAAAAGAAAAGAAATTAAAGAATTAATAAAAAAGTTAAAAGAAACTAATCCATGTGTAGATTATAATATTATGAAATCAACATTTAATGTTAATCTTGATACGTTAATAGGGTATAGTAAGGATGGAAAATATAATAATTATATTGATAAATATTAGAAGGTTTTATGGAATATAATGAAGAAAATGTTAAAAAAATTGAAAGGGCTTTAATTTATAAACAAGCACTTGAAATATTATATCTTTATGTTGAGACAGTAGAAAGATTAGATCCATATGGAACTGTTGCAAGAATGATTTTATCTAAAAGATAATAAAAAAAGACTTTATTTCTAAAGTCTTTTTGTTTACTATCTATTATAGTATTCAACTATTTCATATTCATGAATTTCAGAATTTAATTCTTCACGTTCAGGATATCTTACATATGTACCTGATTTTTTAGTTTTATCAAATGATACAAATGCTGGTATAGTAATATCCATATTAATGCATTCATTAACAACTGGATGATCTATTGAGTTTTCATTAACTGAAACTGTATCTCCAACTTTAACTCTGTAAGATGGGATATTAACTCTTTTACCATTAACATTTATATGTCCATGATTAACTAATTGTCTAGAAGCTTTTCTAGTCTTAGCAAGTCCCATACGATAACAAATATTATCTAATCTACTTTCTAATAATATTAATAAGTTATAACCATGTATACCTTGCATTTTACCAGCGGCATCAAAAGTTTTTCTGAATTGCTTTTCTGAAAGTCCATACATAAATTTAACTTTTTGTTTTTCTTGTAATTGAACACCATAATCACTTAGTTTTTTTCTACTAGTTCCATGAATACCAGGAGCTGTAGGTTTCTTTCTAAGTTCTTTACCAGTTTCAAGAATAGAAAAACCATATCTTCTAGATTTCTTATAAGTTGGTCCTATATATCTTGACATTGTATTTGTTCCTCCTTCTACATATATTTGTATCAGTTGGCACTATAATCTTTTATAGGGAGTTTCTTGCTATTTTCACCTTGGCAGAGGTTACTTATATAATAATTTAAGAAACACATTATAACTTTTTATAGTTCTGCCACATAAATACTTAGTAAATTATATAATAAAAATAACAAAAAATCAATAAATAATTGTTTAAAATAGGCAAAATATGCTATAATTTAACATATAGAGGTGAAAAAATGACTAAAAGCAAAATGAATATTAAACAAAAGACTAGAAAAAGGGAAAGAAATAAAAAAAATGTTACTGTTGAAGAGACTGGTTTTAAGAGACCTTTAATTACTTCACTAGTAGTAGTCGGTTTTATAGCAGTTATTTATTTGGGAGCCTTAGGGCTTGAAAAACTAGGTGTTTTTGAGGCTGGTTATACAAAACCAGACACTTCTGCATCTATAGGATATGATAACATATTATTAGGAGAAACATTTAATAGACCAGAAACTGAATACTTAGTATTATTTGACACATTTGGAGATAAAACAAATGATACTTATATTGAATATTTAGCAGATCAATATGGAACACATGTATATCATGTAGATATGTGTACTAAAGAAAATGAATCATATAAGTCAGATACAGCAAATTTAGATGCATCATCATCATCTGAGCTAAAAATAAATGATATTACATTAATAACTATATCTAATGGTGCAATAAGTAGATATTTAACAGGTGCAGATGCTATTGCGGAAGCATTAAAATAATGAAAGATGAATTTAAGAAATTAAAAATTAATTATAAAGAAGAATTTGATTTAACTAATTATAATACAATGAAACTTAATTCAATGTGTTATGTAATAGTTTATCCTGAAAATATTCAAGAGCTTAAATCAGTAGTATCTATAATAAAAAAATATAATACAAAATATTTCGTATTAGGAAATGGATCAAATACAATATTACCTGAATATTATGATGGAGTTGTTATTAGTTTAACTAAATCAAAAGGATTTAAAAAAACAATTATTTCAGGAAATGAAATATATATAGAATCTGGATGCATGCTAAATAAAATAGCAAAGAAATTATCTGATTTAGAATATACTGGAATAGAGTGGGCAACAGGAATACCTGGAACAATAGGCGGTGCAATATATGGAAATGCAGGTGCTTATAAATCATCAATGGCTGATATTGTTGAAAGCGTTATGATATTTGATGGTAAAGATATAATAGAATTATCTAATAAAGATCTTAAATTTGATTACAGATATTCATTATTAAAAGAAAAAAGTAATTATATTGTTCTATCTTGTAAAATATTATTAAATAAGGGAAATATTACTGATATTAAATATTTAATAAAAGAAAGAACAAAAAAAAGAGTAGAATCACAACCTTTAGAGTATCCATCTTATGGAAGTGTATTTAGAAATCCACCTGATTTATATGCTGGTAAATTAATAGAAGATATAGGACTAAAAGGTTATAGAATGGGGGACGCAGTAATAAGCGACAAACATGCTAATTTTATAGTTAATTATGGAAATGCAAGAAGCAAAGATATAATTAAATTAATTAAATACATAAGGAAAGAAGTTAAAAAAGAATATAATATAGATTTAGTCTTAGAACAAGAAATAATTAAATAAAAACAGATTCATTTGAATCTGTTATTTATTTTTCTTCATATTTTTAATTTCTTTAGTAGATAATCTAACTTTTTTTCCGTCAATTTCTACTGTTTGTAAATTAACTTTTTGAGTTTTCTTAGTAGCCTTTAATGAAAAAGGTCTATTTTGAGCACTATTATTTTTTCTAGTTGAAATATTTTTTGCCATATTTTTCTTGCCTCCTCTTTAAACCAAATATACTTTAACACAGATTAACAATTAAGTAAAGCAAAAATTGACTTTTTAATACTATTTTTATATAATTTAAATATGAAAAGGGTGATAATATGGTAGAAGAAAAGAAAAGATATTCTATAGTTGAATACTTAGGATATACTGAAAGAGAAGTCATTAGTGAAGAAGAATATAATAAATTTGTTAATTATATTAAAAAACTTAATAACAGAAAAACTTCACCTTTATATTTTGGTAATATAAGTAAACAAAAGATAAAAGGTAAGATTAGAATAACAATACATATTTATAATAGACTAACAATGCCAAGAACAATTAGTGATATTGATACTGAAACAAGTACTTTTAGAAGTATAAAAGAATATATTAAAACAAAATATTCAAGTTCTGTTAAGCATATAAATCCAGATGTTTACATAGCCTATTTTGAAAAAATTAATAATAAAAAGAATCCAGTAGATGTTGGTATTATGCCATTACCATTATTATTCGAATGTGATCAAAAATATTTTGATCCATCATATGTTAAAAAATGTTTAAAAGCACATTCAGATGAAAAAGATGTAGATTTCTTTAAAGGAATAGCTAGTAGATTCTGTTTTAATCGTGATTGTTTAGACGAAGCATCTTTGCTATGGCAAGCATGTGATCAAGTACAAAATCATTTAAGACTACCATCTGATTTAGAAACAATATCTAAAAGATTATATAGTAACTATACTTATCAAAGAGATGGAAATAGAAAAGTAGTAAGAGATGAAGAAGGTAAACTAGAATATAGCCATAGAAGAATTAGAGATTTTGGATGTTATATAAGAGACTATCAATCAAATAAAGTTTTATCTGCTACTGCATATAATGTTACACAAGATCCTAAAAATATAGGAAAGCCACTTAATGAAGATCAAATGAAATTAAAAACTAGTTTATAGTATGTAATTCGACAAAAATTACATATTTTTTTTTATATA
>CAZYOS010000074.1:0-4402 GCA_964649245.1 uncultured Clostridium sp. | reverse complement strand
AAAAAGCATAACAACATATAATGAATATGTAGAAAAAATATTAAAAAAAGACCCAAATTGTGGGCTTAAAAAGATGCCTTACATATTAGTCGTTATAGATGAGTTGGCAGATCTTATGTTAGTATCCGCTAAAGAAGTTGAAGAATCCATAATGAGAATTACTCAACTTGCTAGAGCTGCAGGCATTCATTTAATAGTTGCGACTCAAAGACCATCTGCAAATATTATAACAGGTGTTATAAAAGCAAATATACCTACTAGAATTTCATTTGCTGTATCATCATCAATTGATAGTAGAACAATACTTGATATGATGGGAGCAGAAAAACTATTAGGAAAAGGAGATATGCTATATAAACCAATGGATGATAATACTCCAACGAGAATTCAAGGAAGCTTCGTATCAGATGATGAAATAAAAAGAGTAGTTGATTTTGTTAAAAGAGGAAGTAGTGGACCTAGGTATAATGACAAATTATTGAATTTAGAGGCAAAAGGCGATGAAAGTCCACAAGGAATATCTGGAGATATTAAAGATAAAGATGTTCTATATAATGAAATACTTGAATATGCTATTACGAAAGGTGTTATTAGTGCATCATTGATTCAAAGAAGATTTAGTATTGGATATAATAGAGCAGCAAGAATTATAGATCAATTTGAAGAACAAGGAATAGTTGGACCTGCAAAAGGAAGTAAACCAAGAGATGTGCTAGTAAAGTTAGAAAGTAATGGTGAATAAATATGAATGAAGAATATGGTGATAATAATCAAAATACTGGAGAACAAATAGAATCTGAAATAGATACTAATATGGTTTCTAGTCCAGAACCCACTATTGAAGAAAAAAATATAGAAAATATAGAAGAAATAGAAGAAGAACAAGTATTACCACAACAAGAATTAACAGATGAACAAAAAGAAGATATTGACAAAAAACTTAGTGGAGAAAAAGAAACAACCGGTTATAGCACTTTTGATACGAAAACATTAATAATAGTATCAATATGTTTAGTAATATTATATGGTTTATATATATTCTTTAAATATATAAAATAAAGGAGATTACCAATGGGAACAACACATATAGAAGCAAACAAAGAAGACATAGCAAAAAGAGTACTAATGCCTGGAGATCCAAATAGAGTAAGGTACATAGCTGAAAACTATTTAGAGAATCCAAAATTAGTTAATCAATTAAGAGGGGAACTATCATATACTGGAACATATAAAAATATACCTGTTACTATCTTTTCAAGTGGTATGGGAATAGGTAGTATGGGAATATATAGTTATGAACTATTTAATGATTATGATGTAGATGCTATAATAAGAATAGGTACTGCAGGATCATATGTTAAAGAGCTAAATCCATATGATATATTATTAGCAGATTCAGCATACAGCTTAACTACATTTGATGAAGAAGCTGGTCCAAGCAATATTGAAATACTAAATTCATCTTTTGAATTAAATAGTGTTATAGAAAATACTGCAAACATAAGAAGAATACCAATTAAAACCGGAAGAGTACACACAGTAGAAGCATTCTATAGTGATTCAAAATCATATGATAAATTTGTTGAAGAAGGATGTTTAGCAGTTGAAATGGAAACATATGCATTATTATTTTATGCTAAAAAGTTTCATAAGCAAGCAACTGCTTTACTAACAATAAGTGATAGCTTTGTAACAGGTGAAAAAATGACTCCAGAAGAAAGAGAAAAAAAATTAGATGAAATGATTTCACTATCATTAGAGTCTATAATAAAGATATAGAAATATATCTTTTATTTTGTTATTAAAAATGTAATTAAGTAAATAATAATAAAGATGTGTGCTATAATAAAATACAAATGGAGGAACTATGGATTACAAAAAAATAAAAAGAGATAATTATACATTACACTTAATAAATACAGAGAGATTTAAGTCAATTGATTTAGTTATTTATTTTAGTAAAGAGTTTGATAAGAAAGATATTGCTTATATGTCTTTATTATCTCATGCACTTACATATACATCAAAAAAGTATAATACAAAGAATAAAATAGCAAAAAAATCTGAATACTTATATGGATTAAATTTCAATGTATTCTCTGAAAATAATGGGAATTTATTAAACTTTGTAGTACATAGTAATTTCTTAAATCCTAAATATACAAGTGATCAATATTATTATGAATCTATTGACTACATTTTTGAAGTGTTACTAAATCCAAATGTTAAAAATAATGCATTTGATTCAAAATATTTTAATATAGTTAAAAATGATATAATTACTGCTATAAAAGCTACTAAAGATAATCCAAATAGATATGCAAGTTTAGAATTTAATAAGATAATGTATAAAGGGACTCCAAAATCATATGATTATAAGCCAACTATTAAAGAAATAAACAAAATAACAGAAAAGGACTTATATTCATTTTATAAAAGACTATTTAATAAAGAATACAAAATTGATGTCATATTATTAGGTGAATTAGAAGAAAATAAATTACCATATATAGAAAATAAATTAAAAACATTTAAACAAACAAATGAAAAATTAAAAATTAATATTAAAGAAAAGCATTCTAATAAATTAATTAAAAAAATAGATACACTACATTTTAATCAATCGAAATTATACTTAGGATACAGATTAAATAATTTTACAGACTATGAACTTAAATATGTTATAAGAGTATATAATACAATACTAGGTACTATGAATGATTCAATATTATTTAATGTTGTAAGAGAAAAGAACTCATTATGTTATTCGATAAACTCCTATTATTCAAGATTCTATAAAACATTAGTTGTATATTCAGGAATAAATAAAAATAATTATGAAAAGACAGTAAAATTAGTTGAAGAATGTATTAAAAAAATGACTGATACAAAAACAATTAATAAACTTATTATTCCTGCTAAAAAAACAATAAATACTTATTTAAATAGTTATTATGATGATGCAGTAGTTCAAATAACAGATAAAATAAGAAGTGAATTTGAAGAAGTTTTAGATATAGAAGAAACAAGAGAAATATTAAATAATGTAACACCTGAAGAAATATTAAACATTTCTTCAAAAATAAAACTATCTGTTATTTATTTATTAAAAGGAGATAACTAATGAAAAAATATACATTTAGTAAAGTAAATGAAGATATATATAAAGAAACACTTGATAATGGAATTGATGTATATTTATATCCCTTTAAAAATACTAAGAATTTCTATATTACTATTTCAGTAAAATATGGAGCTAAATATACAAAATATAAAAAAAATAAAAAAATATACAATATTACTCCAGGAGTAGCACATTTTTTAGAACATAGAATTATGGTAGTAGGAGAAGATAAAGTAATATCTAATAGAATAAATAAATTGGGTAGCTTAGCAAATGCTTGGACAGGATATCATGCTACTAACTATAATATATTTGGTAGCGAGAACATAAAAGAAAATATTAAATTATTATTAGACATATTTTATAATGCAAAATTCATAAAAAAAGATGTAGATGAAGAAAAAGGTATAATCTCTGAAGAAATAGATATGGGAAAAGATCAAATAGAAAGAGAATTATATCAAAAAGTATTTAAGAATGCTTTAAATGATTCATATGCTAAAAACACAGTAATTGGTGAAAAAGAAGATATTCAAAGTATAACATGTGAAGAATTAAAAAGAATATATGATGACTTTTATATTTCAAACAATTCATTTGTAATAGTAACAGGAAACTTTAATAAAGAAGAAATCATTGAATACATAAAAGAATATTATAGTAAGTTAAATCTTAAAGCAAAGGAACTACCAAAAAGAATAATAGAAAAAGAAAATGAAAAAGTAAATATTGAATATGAAGAAATAAAAAAAGATATGGAAGATACCAGAGTAAAATACACAATAAAACTAAATAAAAAAATATTCAATATAGAAGATGATTCAATATTACAATATTACTTAATGTGCATATTTAATAATAACTTTTCAATATCTTCACCATTATATGAACAATATAAAAATAATGATTTGATATGTAGTCTTGGCACAAGTACATCGATTATAGATGAATACATCTTAATAACAATAAATGCTACAACAAATAAACCAAAAGAATTAATAAATACATTAAACAAAGATATAAAGAAATTATCACTTGATAAAGAAACTTTTGAAAGACTTAAGAAAAAAAGAATTAAAAATTTTATTATGCTTTTTGAAAACATTGAAGACGTAGAAAGTGTTATTACCGAAGAATTAACAAGAGATGGTAAAATTGATTATAATGAATATGATTTTATAAATAATGTTTCATATAAAACAGTGCTAGAAATAATGAAAAAAATCAATACAAACAATATTTCAGTAATAAGAACAATAAAATAGTTATAAACTATTT
>CAZYOS010000073.1:0-4533 GCA_964649245.1 uncultured Clostridium sp. | reverse complement strand
TGGGACATTTTCCCGGAATAACACCTAAGACATTATCATAGATTAATCATAAATATGATATTATAAGGGTCAAAATTTCTTGACAAATATAATGTAATGTGATATCATTTTATACATGCAAAGGAGAGGAAAACATGAAGAAAAAAGAAATATTCCTTACTGCAGAAGGCAAAAAGGAATTAGAAGATGAACTTAATTATTTAAAAACTACTAAAAGGGAAGAAGTAACTCAAACATTAAAGGATGCAAGAGCTTTAGGAGATTTATCTGAAAATTCTGAATATGAACAAGCAAGAGAAGATCAAGCTAATTTAGAAAAAAGAATTATAGAAATTGAATTTACTTTAGAGCATGCAACTGTTATAGATAAAAAAGAAAACGATGGAAAAGTTAGTGTTGGTTGTCAAGTACAACTTAAATATGATGATGATGATGATCTTGAAACATATACAATAGTAGGTAGTCAAGAAGCTGATCCATTTAATAATAAAATATCTAATGAGAGTCCAATAGCTTCAGCTATTTTAGGTAAGAGGTCTGGAGATACTGTTGAAGTTAGTTCACCAGATGGAATGTATAGAGTTAATATTGTAAGGATAAGTTAAATTATCCTTTTTTGGATATATTTAAAATAAATAAGGAGAGAAAATGAAAGAAACATACACATTAAAATTAGAAGGAAAAGAATGGAAAGATTGTCTAGATAAAATCTTTCAAAAAAAGAAAAAAGATATTAAGGTAGACGGATTTAGAAAAGGACAAGTACCAAAAGATGTATATCTTAAAAAGTATGGTGTTGAAAGTTTATATATGGATGCTGTTGATATGGCCGTTGATCTATTATATGCTAAATTAATGAGTGATCCTAAAACAGTAACTCCTGCAGCTACACCAGGTATTGATATTAAAGGTATTAATAAAGATTATGTAGAAATAGAATTTAGTTTAATACCAACTCCTAAAGTTAAAATAGGTAAGTATAAAAATCTCGGTATTAAAAAAGATGAACCAGAAGCAACAGATGAAGAAATTGAACATGAATTAGGCCATTTAAAAGAACAATTTATTGATGTAAAAGAATTAGATGAAAAAACTAAGATTAAAGATGGCCATGTAGCTATAATAGATTTTGAAGGCTTTTTAGATAATGAACCTTTTAAGGGTGGAAAAGGTGAAAACTATTCATTAACAATTGGATCTCATACATTTATACCTGGATTTGAAGAAGGTCTAGTTGGACTTAAAAAAGGAGATAAAAAAGATTTAAAGGTTACATTCCCTGAAAATTATCAATCTGATGAATTAAAAGGAAAAGAAGTAACATTTAAAGTTGAAGTTAAAGAAGTTAAAGAAAGAGTTATGCCTAAATTTGATGAAGAATTCTTTAAAGATTTAGGAGTAGGTGGAGTAACTAACGAAAAAGAATTAAAAAATTATATTAAAGAAAATTTATTAGCAGAAAAAAGAAAAAATATAGATGATGAATTCTTATTTAAATGTTTAGATTTAGTTAATGAAAAATCAGAATATACTATTCCTGAAGAAATGACGGCTGATGAAACTAATAGACTAGTTAGAGAATTTTCTGAGAAATTAGAAATGCAAGGTCTTTCTTTAGATAATTATTTAAAATATTGTAATTCAGATTTAGATACTTTCAAGAAATCATTAAAAGATGAAGCAAATAAAAGAATTAGTTATAGATTATTAATAGATGAAGTAGTTTTACAAGAAAAGTTAGAAGTAACAGATAAAGAGTTAGAAGATGGAATTAAAGAATCTGCTAAAAATTACGGAATGAGTGAAGAAGAATTTGTTAAATCTATTGGTAATAAGGATTTATTTAGATATGATTTATTAATGAAAAAAGCTATGGAAGTAGTTACTGGAGAAAAAAGTAAATAATAAGTAAAGCAACTATTAATTAGTTGTTTTTATTTTATATATAATTTATACTTTATATAGGATGTGATATTTATGTTATTAGTTATACTTTTAATTGTAGTTGTAATTCTTATTATTACTTTTGTAGTTATTTTAAAGAAAAATGATTCTAAAACAATAAATAATACAATGGAAAATAATAATGAAGATGTTAAATTAAACATGAGTGATGTAAATATGATGAACAATATTAATGAACATGGTTTTACAGCTACTAAAGTTGAGCAAAGCAATATTCCTATACCTGATTTTAAACCTGGTGAAAAGATAGGATATAAAGATTTAAGTCATATTGATAATACTTATGGTAATCAAATATCTAATAATTATAATGACAAATAAAAACATAGAATTTCTATGCTTTTATTTTGGATCTAATAATGTAAGTGATACTTTATTCTTTTCTTTATTAATATCTAATATATAACATGTTATTATGTCTCCTACGCTTAGTATTTCACTAGGATGTTTAATATATTTATTAGATATCTTTGATATATGAACTAATGCATCATCATGTAATCCTATATCTATAAATGCTCCAAAGTCTACTACATTTCTTACAGTTCCTTCCAGTTTCATTCCAATGCTTAAATTATCTATACTCATTATATCGCTTTTTAATAACGGCATATCATAAGAGTCTCTATAATCTCTATTAGGAGCCTTTAGAGAAGATATTATATCCTCTAATGTATATTTGTCTATATCTAATTTATTACTTAATTCTGATGTGCTTATTTTATCTAAAGATTCTATTAGTTTTTTAGAGCCCAAATCATTAGTACTATAATTAAGAGAATTTAATAATTCAATAGTTTTATTATAGCTTTCAGTATGAATATTGGTTTTATCTAATGGATTACTTCCATCATTTATTCTCATAAATCCAATAGATTGTTCATAAGCTTTATCATTTAATAATTTTTTCTTTTTAATTTCTTCTCTAGAAATTATTTTGCCTTTGCTTTCTCTATATTTAATTATTTTATCTATAGATGTTTTAGTTAATCCACTAATATATTTTAGTATAGAAGGGGATGAAGTATTAATATCAACTCCTACTTTATTAACACATTTTGTGACTGTAAAATCTAAGGATTCATTTAATTTTTTTTCATTAACATCATGCTGATATTGTCCTACGCCAATAGATTTAGCATCAATTTTAACTAATTCATTTAATGGGTCTTGAAGTCTTCTTCCAATAGATATTGCACTTCTTTCTTCAACATGTAATGATGGAAATTCCGAAATAGCAAGTTTACTAGCTGAATATACTGATGCTCCGGCTTCACTAACAATGGCATATTTGCAATTTGTATTCATTTCTTTTAATGTTTCACTTACAAGTTTTTCACTTTCTCTTGATGCAGTACCATTTCCAATAGATATAATATCAATGTTATATTTAGTTATTAATTCTTTAATTATACTCTTTGATTTTTCCCATTCATTTTGTGGCTCATGAGGATATATTTTAAATATTCCTAATACTTTAGATGTTGAATCAATTACAGCTAATTTGCATCCTGTTCTAAATGCTGGATCAAATCCTAGTACCATTTTTTCTTTCATTGGTGCTATTAGTAACAAATGTTCTAAGTTATCTTTAAATACTTCTATTGCTTTATCCTCACTAATACTTGTTAACTCATTTCTTATTTCACGTTCTATGCTTGGAAACAATAATCTTTTATAACTATCTTTAATAGCTTCTTTAACATAAGAAGAACATAAACATTCTTTTTTAATTATTTTGCTTTCTAAATAATTAAATACTTCATTTTCATCCATATTTATACTAACACTTAATATTTTTTCGTCTTCGCCACGATTAATAGCTAAAACTCTATGTGGTTTTATATATTTAACTTGTTCATTAAAATCATAATACATTTCATATATTTTATTATCATCTTTTGCATTTTTCTTTATTTTAGATACTAATAATCCTGTTTTCCAAATAAAACTTCTTATCCATTTTCTATAGAATGCATTATCACTTATCCACTCAGCAATAATATATTCAGCTCCCCAAATAGCATCTTCTTTAGTTTTAACATTCTCATTTAAATATTTATTTATAATAGAATCATTAAAATTGTCATTGAAACTCATTATTATTTTAGCAAGAGGTTCTAAACCATTTTTAATTGCCTCTGTTGCTTTAGTCTTTTTCTTTTCTTTAAATGGTAAATATATATCTTCTACTTCAACTAATTTTTTAGCATTTATAATATTAGATTTAATTTCATCGGTTAATAGACCTTTTTCATCGATTAATCTGATAACATCTTCTTTTCTTTTTAATAGATTAACTTCGTACTGATAATATTCATCTATTCTTCTTATTTGTTCTTCATCTAAACCACCTGTAGCTTCTTTTCTGTATCTTGCTATAAAGGGTACTGTGTTATCTTCACTTAACAGTTGTAAAACACTTTCAATACCTTTAATTCCTACATTTAATTCTTTTGATATTTCATTTATTATTTCTTTATTCATATATTTCTCCTTATTAGCGTTCTTATATATTTTATCAATTATATTTACTTAATACAAGGAATAATCTATAGTTTATTATTT
>CAZYOS010000072.1:0-4539 GCA_964649245.1 uncultured Clostridium sp. | reverse complement strand
ATATGCAGTTGCATAATAACTTCTAAATAATAAGTTATTTCCATCTATAAGTATTGCTCTATTTTTCATAATAATCACCTTTCATAAGTACTAATTTTTTATAGCTTTATATTCTTTATTTCATCACCAAGAACATCAGATATAGTTTTTAAATGTCCTTCTTTTTCATCATTAAATTTATTAAATTGAACTAATCCATAACTAGGCCATTCATTGCCTTCCATTATAACAGGACCATTCTTAGTAATAGCTATATCCCATCCTATATATCTTATCTCTGGCACTTCCAATGCAGCTTTCAGACATAATTCAAATGATTCTTTTACATACGGAATAGTTAATTCTTTAAATGGAATCTTAACCATAGGATGATATTCATATTCATTAGCTGAATCATCAAGTACTCTACTACAAACTTTACCTTCTTCATTTAGTCTCATATAAGCATCAGAACATCCTATTGCTGCAGTATCATCTATATTAATTCTAAGAGCATTACCAATTATATGTGCTTCTCCATCTTTAAGTAAAGTAACTACTCTAAAAGAATTAACAGCATAAGGATTTACTTTATTTAATACATCGTGCTGAATAATAGCTTCTTCTACTAAATATTCTTTTCTACCCTTAATATCACTATACAATTTTTCAATCTTTTCATTTTCCTTTAATACTATTTTAGTAACACCATGACCACCAAAATCAGCAATTCTTTTTGAAAATATAACATCTTTACCTTTAATAAATTTTTTAAATTCTTCTAAAGATGATACCCTTAAATCGATAAAATCTCTTTTAATATAATCTTTAAATATTTTATTAAATACTACTTTGTCATTCATAGTACAAATATATCTACTATCATTTAAATAATGTAATATTTTAAAAAATGATTTTGTTGTTACATGAGTCTTTTTTTCTTCAGGAGTTAAATTAATAAAATCACTTTTAAGATAATCAGTATAACCTATCCCATATTTTAAAAAGTTTTTAATCATATCATTTTTTACATATCTTACACTTTTATTATTTTCTTTTGCTATTCTTTCTGCTAAATCATTTAATCTATTTTTATCTATTTGTTTTATTTTTTTATAAAACATATTAACTAATCCCATGATTCCTCCTCATACACAACTTTATTATTTTTAATATATTTTCTATCTAATAATTTGCCTAATATAATAAAAGTTTCTTGAATACTTTCACCTTTACTATTACTTATAGTTCCAATACTAATTTTATCTCCCGCTATTAAAACTTTATCATTAATTTTAACTTTATCATCAACTTTTATAATAAGCATACACATACATATTTCACCTATTATATTATAATAATTATTGTTTATTAATACTCTTCTATTATTATTTTTTCTACCTATTCCACTTTCATATCCAATATCTACTACTGCTATTTTGGTATCTTCATCAGTTTTGTATTCTAAACCGTATCCAATATAATCATTCTTCTTAACTTCTTTTACTTCGATTACTTTGCTGTATACAGACAAAACTGTTTTAACATCAATATCTTCATTACAAATTACTTTACTTAGATTATACTTCTTTTGGTAATATTGGTCTCTAAATAGTCTTAATTTATCTCTAAATCCATTATTATAATTTAATATAGTTTTAACTCCAAATATTAAAGATCCTATTCTAAATCCATTACATATATCTATTTTAGGATGATTAATTAGAGAAAAACTACTAGCTAAATGAATAATTTTAATTTTGCTTAAATCAATAGAAGAAGTAATATTTTTAAAATTATTAACTTGATTATCATATCTCTTATCTTTAACACCAGTTGTACCAAAATGAGTATAAATACCTTCTAATTCTATTTTATCATTTATCAAATCAACTATTGTTTTTAGAGTTTCTTTATTATTTATTCCTAATCTGTTTAATCCAGAGTCAATCATAATATGTATTTTAACTTTTTTATTTAATTTAACTAATTCTTCCATGTAAAGAAGATTATATACTGAAATAGTAATATTATAATTTATTATTTCATTTATATATTTTAAATCAATTGGCTCAGTACATAATACACCTGTATCTTTATCATATTTTCTTATTTCAATAGCATCTTTTAATGATGAAACAGCAAAATAATTAAAGCCTGCTTCTTTTAATGTATTTACTATATAGTATCCATGTCCATAAGCATCACTTTTAATCATAGCTATTTTATATTTATATGATGAATATTTATTAACTATATTTGATGCATTATCTTTTAATGTATCTAAATTTATTTCAATGTAACTATTATCCATTCTTTCTCCTCAATAATCTATTTATTTTTTCTTCAGAAAATAAACTTAATACTAATCTATTTTTATATGATATAAATGCATAAGTAAGTAATGGTAATCCAAAATAAATACATGTAATTAACATAGTTATCCATCTATTATTATATACATCTATATTAATAATATATTTTAATAATAATGACATAATTATTAATCCCAATACTGGTAATATTAATTTTCTCATAAATTCTAATAAACTATTATATTTAATATTACAATCTTTTTTAATAGCACTTAATGCATATATTGTTGTAAATCCAAATCCAATTATTGATGCTGTAATTGATCCATAACATGGATTAAATCCAAGTTTAGTAAATAATAATATCAAAGGTATATCTAAAATAGCATTTAAAAGCACACCTAATATTATAGATAAATATAATTTTTTATATTTATTCATTGATTGCAATGAAGTAGTTGCTATAGTACTAAGAGAACTTAATAGTCCAACATATATGCTATATCTTATTATAATTGGTCCTTCAACACTAGCACCATAGAATATAGCCCAAACTTCATTACTAAATAATGATATCAATATTGTTATTGGAAGTCCTATATATATAACTATAGATATTGCTTTATTTAATATCGTTTGTACTGATAGGTTTTCCTTTTTAACATATGCTCTTACTAAGTTAGGTATTAAACTGATGCCTACTCCAACAGAAGCAACTGCTACTATTCTTTGGAATTTTTCACCCCAAGTAGTATAAAGACTAATTATTTTTTCTGCAGTATTTGTATCAATTTTTAATATATCAGTCATTGTTCTTAAAGTAAGAACTAAATCAGTAAAATTATATATTGATAATATCGTACTTACTATTATTAATGGTATAGCATACTTAATTATTTTTTTAATAATTTCTTTATTTAATTTTTTATCTTCTTTTACTTTATTTTTAATTATTTTATGTTTATTTGCTATTATTTTTAGGTAAAGATATGCACCTAATCCACCAATTGATGCACCTAAAACAGATACACATACACCTAATGTAATACTTTTATTAAGTGTTTCAATTATTACATAACTACCTAATAACAGAATAGCTATTCTTATTATTTGCTCAATTATTTCACTAATTGATGTAGGAGTAATAAATTTTTCTCCTTGTAAGAATCCTCTTAAAACACTCAAATATGGTACTACTAATATTGCAAAGGAAATACATCTAATAGCAAGAGATATATCTTGAATAGTATTACCACCAGTAGCTTCACCTATTATTAATTTAGCTATTTGTGGTGCAAAAAGTATTAATATTAGAAACGCTGTTAAACTAATAATTCCTAATATTTTAATAGCTACTTTATAAACATTTTGTTTTGCTTCAGCTTGTCCTAAAGCATCATATTCACTAATTATTTTACTTATCGCTACTGGTATACCAGCTGTTGATATAGATAAAAAAATGCTATATATACTGTATGCATATCCATATAATGCTCCACCTTGTTCACCAATAATACTATAAAATGGAATAACATAAATAATACCAAGAAATTTTGATATAAACATACATATAGTAGCTATAGTAGCTCCTTTAACAAAAGAATCTTTTTTCATAGATACCTCATTTCATAACCTATACTTAATTATAACATGTATTAAGTCTTTAATAAATATTAAATAAAAAATAGTTAGACAGATCTAACTATTAATATACATTTGTAATCGATGGTATAATTGTAAATGAAGTTGAATTACCAAGTTGACCATAAATATTTCATCCCCAAGAAAACAAATATCCAGATGAATCTATTGCTAATGTATGACTTTCTCCTGCTGTTACACTACTAAATGTTGTTCCACTTTTAATTTGTATTGGTGTGCTATTAGCAGTATATGATGTTGTTCCATTTCCTAATTGACCAAATTGATTATATCCCCAGGCCCATAGGTTACCTGAAGTATCTATTGCTAATGTATGAGAGTTTCCTGCTGATACACTACTAAATGTTGTTCCATTTTTGATTTGGATTGGAGTACTACTAGTTATTGTTGTTTCATCTCCCAACTCGCCAGAACCATTATATCCCCAGGCCCATAAATTACCATTTTCATCTACAGCAAAAGAGTGTTGGCTTCCAGCTGACACTTGTGCGATTCTTATACCTTTCATTGTTAGTTTATCTATTACTAATGAATTATTTATTTTTATTTCTACATTAACTGTATTACTTGCTATCTTTTTTAT
>CAZYOS010000071.1:0-4737 GCA_964649245.1 uncultured Clostridium sp. | reverse complement strand
CTAATAATACAACTGTATCAACAGTTTTAATAACTCTTTCTATTTCACTAGAAAAATCTGCATGTCCCGGAGTATCAACAATATTCATTTTGATGCCTTTGTACCTAATAGCACAATTTTTAGCTGTAATAGTAATTCCTCTTTCTCTTTCAATATCTCCAGAATCCATTACACAATCTACAACTTGCTCATTTTCTCTAAATACTCCATTTTGTTTTAATAAAGCATCAACAAGTGTACTCTTACCTGCATCTACATGTGCAACTACTGCAAAATTAATTATTTTTTCCATTTTTACCATCCCTTTTGATGTGCTTAATAATAATACACTATTTTTTGCTAGTTTGCAATCTTTTTTTTAAATATTAACTTTTTATCATATATAATGATATTTTATCATTTTGAGTGAATGGTTAAAATAATTAAATAATGGCAAAATATTATTAGGAGACATTATATGAATGATAGAGTAAATTTTGTTGATGAAAGAAAGTTATTTCAGTTAATAGGGAAAAATGTTAAATATTATAGAAAGTCATATTGTATAAATAAAGGAGAAATGACACAAGAAGATCTAGCGGAATTAGTCGAAGTGTCTACATCTTTAATAGGAAATTTAGAAAGTAAAAAGACTACGCAAGGTGTTAGTCTTTATAATTTGTATAAAATAAGTAAAATATTAGAAATACCTATTGAAAAATTCTTTAATGAAAATTAAGGAATAATTGTTTCTTCAAAAAATTTATCTATTGAAACATTTAAAACAATTGATATTTTATATAATGAAAATAATGATATTCCTTCACTTCCTCTAGTACTTTCAAATTTTCTAATAAATTCCGGAGAAACTCCGATGTCAACAGCCAATTGCTCTTGAGTAATATTATTTAATTTTCTATATTTCTTAACATTATATGATACTACTTCAATTATATCTTTATTAAAATTAAATTCTCTTTTAAATTTCGTCATATTTACACCCTATTTATATTTTACTATTATTAATAATTATTTTATGTAATGTTATGCTATACATTATTTTAATTTAATTATATAATTATATTGTGAATGTTATGAATAAGAATAAATTATATGCCACTGTTGGAAAAAATATTAAAAAATATCGTATTTTGTATAATACCAACAATCAAATGTCTCAAGAGCAATTAGCAGAAGCTGTGGGTGTATCTTCATCTTTAATATCAAAATTAGAATCATCATTATGTGATAAAGGCGTAAGTATTACGACGCTTTACAAAATAAGCATTGTTTTAAATATTCCTATACAAAAATTTATGGAGGATAATAATGACAAATCTTAGAGATAATATTAAATTAATTGATGAGTTTAATAAAACTGATTATGATTATAATATACTGAAAGAAATATATAATTATTTAAAACATAGTTTTAATATAAGTAATGAACAAATAATTTATATAATGAAATCGGTTATAAATGCAGATAATATTAAAGAATGTATTAATGTAAATTATTTTATGAATAGTATTCTTTATGAAAGATACATACAAAATAAAAAGATAATAAATAAATATTATCATAAAAATAAGTTTGCTAATAACTATGAAGAGTTTTGCAAACTTATTAATCATCGAAATTCATATATATTGTTTGAAAATATTACTGATATTAATTATTATTCTGTTCTTTGGGACTCAATACATTCTAGCTAATATATACATCATACATATTTTTATATTTGAATGTAACTCTATTAGTTCCTTCCTTTTTCTCTTTAATTAGGTATCCGCTATTTACTAATTTGTTAAGAACTTTGTTAATAGAATTGATATGCAATCCACTTTCTTCAACAATATCATTTGTTGTAAATACAATTTTCTTTAAAATTATCGGATATACCTTATATATAGTAGTTCCTCCTATTGTATTTTTAAATGATTCATAATCAGATAAATACATCTTATTTAGTCTTTTGATTTTTTTAATATTAAGTGAGCATTGATTTATGATACATTGCAATATAAATCTTATATATACTTCTGAATCATTTTCACTACTCAGCATCGTAAAATAAGTGTTTTTCAAACTGTCTATGCTTTCTGATAAAAACAGTATTGGAGGTTCTTTCTTATAAAAAGAATATTGTATTGGTAATAATATTCTGCCTAGTTTTCCATTACCTGTATTGTATGGATGGATTCTTTCAAATTGAAAATGGGTTAATGCTATAGAAATATAGTGTTCATCTTCAGTATTATTAAAGTATTCGCATAGATTTTTCATAAGAGGTGTAAGTTCCGTATATAATGGAGGTATAAAAGAAACACTTGATCCAGCTATTCCTGGCTTTAATAAATATGTTTGCTTTTTTCTAAAATGTCCGCTGCCTTTTATGTTATTATTTTTTTTACATCCATTAAATAATATCTTATGCATTTTATTCAGTGATTCGATTGTTAGTCCTGTTTGACAAACATTACTTATACCAAAAAGTATAACTTTTTTAAGATTGTTAAATTGAATAGAATCATTATCACTAATAAAATATGGCATATAGAACATATTTTCTTTTTCAATTTTGCTACTATCAATTTTAAATGAATAATAAATATCATTAATTAATAAATTTTCTATTAAACATTTATAATCAAAGTCCATCGACTTTAGATATCCTTTATATTCACCATATGATTCTTTTGCTTCACAAAGAAGTTTAATAAGATCATTTGAAAGAGCGTATTCATGTGGAAATTTTTTTGCTATATACGGTTCCATAGTTCCTCCTTATATATATAATAACACATTTTAATTAAAAAATATACATAATTTTAGATATTTATGTATACTTTGCGGTTTTTGTATGATATACTTATTATGGTGAAGATATGAAATCATTTTTAAATGTTATAGGAATAATGTCAAGTCTAATTGTCTCCGTATGTGTATATATATTAGTGACTTTTTTATTATTAATTTTTAGTATTAGGTCAATACTAAGTTTTAATAATATTAACAGGTTAGTTCAAAATATAGATGTAAAAAAATTGTTAACAGATATGGATGATAGTAATCTTATCTTCAAAGAATTGTATTCTTTTACTGATAGTATTAACATAAATAAAAATTCTACTGATGCATTATTAAACTCATACACAATAAAATATTTAGTATCACAATATATATATGGAGAAATATATTATCTAACTACAGGAAATGAAAATATGATTCTTACAAATGAAAAGTTTACATCATATATTAGCAAAAATTTAACAGATATAATAGACGACGCTAATATTAAATATAGCGAAAGTGAAATTAACAACATAAAAAAATTAATAAATAAAAATTCCAATAAACTATTAGATAGTTTACCTGATGCAAAAACAATATCAAACAGTATGGACGTGGAGTCTGTATATTATATTAGGGTTATATTTAGTAATCAAATATTAATATCTCTATTGTTAATTATCGTTATTTCAATATTATTGCTTATGCTTTTCAGATGGTCTTTATATTCATGGATTAAATGGTTTAGTATATCAATTGGATGTTCAAGTTTTATTTGCATCGCAATGGGATTACTACCAATGTTTAATTTTACATCTTTAATAACAGGAATGCCTATGTATATTAATAATATAATTGATACATCTAAAACTATAATATCATTAAATTTTATAATTATTGGAGCGCTATGTTTGGTATTTAGTATAATATTATATTTAATAAATGTATTTATAAATAAAAAAAAGACTATTAATATGGATTAGAGAAGTCACCGTATCCAGAGGCTTCAGCGCTTGTCCATATTATATAGTTTTCTTTTATAGTAAATTTATATGTAATAGTTCTGATAATATTACTATCCGAATTGTCAATATTCCTAAAGGTGACTATAGTGTCCCCATTACTTATTGGTTTAAAAGTCCATCTAAAAGTATTATCATTCAATGCGTTATCTTCTACTGACAAATTATCATTGTTTTTTTCAATGGTCCAATAGGATTCGGAATTTTCAACTATTTGATCAATAGTAATTTTATTTTTATATTTAACTAAATAATCTTTTTTTGGTTCATAAAACAATATAATAAAAAGGATAATAGCAGTTATAGAAAATAATATCATTAATCTTTTTTTCATATCTACTCCTTTATATTTTATAAACAAAAAGTAACCCATTCTGATAAAATACGGTTACTTCGAGTTTTGAAAAACTAATTATGAATCATTTTAATTAAATTAATTAATTAAAATAGTGTCTAAATATTATCAGTATCTAGCATAATTACTTATCTTTTGAGTTTTGCTTTCTCAATGACATATCATACGACCATAGTAGATAAGACTTCTAATACTTAAATTAATAAGTAAATATTTAATATAATATAATTCTTAATAAATAATACTTTAATATTAATAAGATAGATACATAAATAACAATAAATTAATATTGAAATAAACATATAATTGAATAATATTACTTTTAATATTAAATATAACTAAATTATAAATAATAAATATAATATAGAAATTTTTCACTTAAATAATATATATTAAGTTATTATATAAAATATAAATAATAATTAAATTAAATATAGATTATGAAACTTAAACATAAATTACTATTTAGGTCTAATTATATTTTACTATCGAAAATAATCTTTGTCAACACTTTTTTTAAATTTTTTTATTTTTTATGATTAATCTATGATAATGTCTTAGGTGTTATTCCGGGAAAATGTCCCAAC
>CAZYOS010000070.1:0-4780 GCA_964649245.1 uncultured Clostridium sp. | reverse complement strand
TGGCCAACCTAATGTCGCAAATGGCCATAATGCACTACTAAACCATGTATCTAACACGTCTTCATCTTGAATCCAGCCTTCTTCTGTTGGTGAATCGGTACCCACATAGATTTTATCATCTTTGTACCAAGCAGGAATTCTATGTCCCCACCATAATTGTCTAGAAATACACCAATCATGACAATCTTCCATCCAATGATTAAGTATTTTTTCAAATCTCGATGGAACAAAGTTAACTTTTTTATTTTTATCTTTTTGAGTATCAAGAACTTGTTTAGATAATCTACTCATATCAACAAACCATTGTTTTGATAAATATGGTTCAACCATTACATTTGTTCTTTCGGAGTGTCCAACACTATGTGTAATATCTTCTATACTTATTAATAAATTCATTTCTTTTAAATCTTTTATTAATTCTTTTCTACATTCAAATCTATCTAATCCTTTATATTTAAATGCATTTTCATTCATTGTCCCATCTGGATTAATACATTTAATTCTTTCTAAATTGTGCCTATTACCTACTTCAAAATCATTAGGATCATGAGCAGGTGTTATTTTAACAATACCTGTACCAAACTCTGGATCAGCATGTTCATCACCTATAATAGGTATTAATTTATTAACTATGGGAAGTATTACATTTTTGCCTATTAAATCCTTATATCTCTTATCACTTGGATTAACAGCAACAGCAGTATCACCAAATAAAGTTTCAGGTCTAGTAGTAGCAACTTCCAAATACTTATCACTATTTTCAATAAAATACTTAATATGATAAAAAGCACCCTTTACATCCTTATATATAACCTCTTCATTAGATAATGCTGTTTGAGCAGAAGGATCCCAATTAATAATTTTCTCACCGCGGTAAATGATGCCCTTATTATAATATTTTATAAATACATCAGTGACTGCCTTATTAAGTCCTTCATCTAATGTAAATCTCTCTTTAGAATAGTCTAAACTAAGTCCTAATTTCCCCCATTGTGAGTGTATTGAATTTGCATGGTCCTCTTTCCATTTCCAGCATTCTTTTAAGAATCCTTCTCTTCCTAATTCATATTTATTAATGCCTTCATTTTTAAGCTTTTGAACAACTTTATTTTCAGTAGCGATAGCTGCATGATCCATTCCTGGTAACCATAAAGCATCATATCCATCCATTCTTTTATATCTAATAATTACATCTTGTAAAGCTGTATCCCAAGCATGACCTAAATGAAGAATACCTGTTATATTAGGTGGAGGTATAACTATAGTAAAAGGTTCTTTACTTTTATCTCCAGAATCAAAACAATGACTTTTCATCCAAAAATCATATTTTCCTTCTTCAACTTTAGTATGATTATATTTAGTTTCTAACATTATTTTACCTTCTCTCTTAAATATGCTTCTATAGTTTCATAATACATATTAAATCTCTTTTTATTTTTTAAAGATTCAAACATTTTACCAATGTAATCTTCTTCATAAATTATTTTATACGATTCATCAAAATTCAAATCATAAATAAATTGCCAAAATGAAATTATTAAATCATTTTTACCACTAATATTTCTATTATCAGAACATTCATTATTAAAAAATGATTCTTTAATTTTTTCACTTATTTCTGATTCATCTTCCTCAATTTCAAGAATTCTAGTTGTCGAAAATGCATATAATATATCAATTTTATCAGCATCTCTTATTAACTTACAAAAAATTTCTTCTCTTTCAGTTAATTCTTTATCATCTAATGTATAGTCATTATGATATAAAATTGCTTTTCTAACTATTTCATATTCATCAAAACTTAATATAAATTTATTAATAAGACCATCTTCAAATAATACTTTGACACCATATTCAGAATGATCAAATCCATTTGTATCAGTAAATGATTTTGTAATGGTTTGTTGTTCAAATCTTCCTATGTCGTGTAATAGTCCAATTAACATAGCTAAATAAGTATCATCTTTACTTAATTTAATACTTTTAGCTAACTTCTCACTAGCAGACATAACTCTATAAGAATGATTATATTTATATTCAATCATATTATCTTTAAAATCATATTTTAATACATAATCATTAAATGCATCAAAATTATCTTCAATATCTCTATTTTTTTCTAGCATATTTCCTCCTATAAATAAAAAAAGAATGGCAATAAGGAGTCATATAGACGGTACCATCCCTTTAATTAACTTACTTTTATTTAACGCATAATAACGTAATATTCTACTAACTTCAAATATTATACTCACAAGCTACATTCATTTATCCTTAATAAGAAAAGCTTTCAGCTAGTAACTCTTCATCTCTAATATCAGGTATAAAATACTCCTCTTGGTCTTCGACTACAAATAAGAGTATACTATTATTTGTAATAATTGTCAAACATCTTTTAATAATATATGGAATATATTTATTTCTACTTTTCTATATTTATATATATAATGTAATATCTATCTTGTGTCAAATAATAGAAAGGTTTATTGACAAACATAACAATAAATACTATTATGTACATAAAGGATGGTAATGTATGAATTATAATATATATGCTGATTGTGAATCAAAAGGAGTTCCTAAAGAATTTGCTAAATATTTTAGTAATGTTAAAGATTATTTTAAATTAAGGCCTGGATTTATCAGATTAGAAGAAAATGAAAAAACTCACCAACCTGCTGCTGTTGTTAATTCTGAATATGATGGAAAGCAGTTACATGCAAGAGGTGAATTAAAAACTGCTAATAATTATCCAAGCATGAAAATAGTTACAAATAATTTAGAAGGTAATATTTAGATTTATTTTTAATAAGAGTGGAAGCTTTACAAAATGATGGTGGCTTATATCATTTTGAAGCAATGTATAGAAGTGGAGTTATATTTATTGAATGTTCTTACTATGATGAAGAAGCGTATAAATATGGATTAGAAAGCATTAAAGATGGAAGCCTATGGGATATTTATTCATTTTTTGTCATAAACAACATTGACCCTGATGCAGAAATCAGTCCTTATAGTAATGAAACAGATAGCAATAATATTGCAGTATGCCGAGATAGTCAAATAAAATCAGTTGCAGATGCAGCAGCCCTTTTAACAAAAGGAGAGTATCCTGAAATAGTACATCTTGTAAAACAAAAATATGAAGAAGCAAAAGAAGAATCACATTCAATGTAAAAAAAATAAAAACATATATTGAATTTCAATATATGTTTTTTTTATATTCGTGTAATTTTGTTTCCTTTAACTCGATATTTATTTTTTGCTAACGATAATAGTGGGGCATCATGTATTACATTATCTGTATAGCATGAATCTACATTAGCTCCTGGATAGTATCTATTGAAAAGATTTATTTTTTCACCATTAAAGCAAAATTTTCCATCTACTTCTCCTGTATGTTTATCTATTTTTGAAGCAATTAAGTTTTTAATACCTAATTCTTCACATATAGGTCTAACAAGAAACTCAGGTGAAGCTGTTATTATTACATCAGTTTCATCATGTGCTTCTTTATACCAGTCTTTTATTTTATGTTTGTTTTTTTTCCAAAATTCAGCTACTAATGCATCTATGTCATCTATATATTTCAGAAAATCACAATAGTTTTTTGTTGAATATTGTAAATTAATAATATGTTTTTTTATTTTATATAAATCAATCAAATTATCAGGTGCATATTTTAAAAGTATTGGATATTTTGCTAAGGCAAATAGATAAAAATCTATACTACTATGTCCCTTATAAATAGTTCCATCAAAGTCATATAGATTTATACTATTATTAGTCTTCTCTATCATTTATTTGGTCTATAATCTTTTCTATTTTTTGACCATATTCTATAGATTCGTCATAAATAAATCTTAATTCTGGAGTATGTCTAATATTTAACCTTTCTGCAAGAAGACATCTAAAATATCCAGCTGCATTATTTAAATCGTTTAATACATGCTTTCTATCTTCATCTGTTGTAGTAAAATATATTTTTGCAAAGCTTAAATCATTAGTTACCTCACAATCAGTAATAGTAACGTTCTTAAAATCTTTATCCTTAGCTTCAGTTAGAAGTATTTCTGCTAGAAATCTTTGCATATCAGTTCCAACGCGTTCGCCTTTAACATTTAGCATTACTTCTTCACTTCCTTCATTTCATATGCTTGAATAATATCTCTTTCCTTAATATCCGGGAAGTTTTCAACTGTAATTCCGCAATCAAATCCAGATTTAACTTCTTTAACTGAATCTTTTTCTCTTTGTAATGAAGATATTTTTGAATTAGTAACTACTACTCCATCTCTTATTACTCTAGCATTTGATCCATTTTTTATAATTCCATTTGTTACATGACTTCCTGCAATATTACCAATCTTTGAAAAATGGAATAATTGTCTTACTTCAGCATCCCCTAATATTACTTCTTCAAATTCAGGATCTAACATACCTTTCATAGCAGCTTCCATTTCTTCTACTGCTTTATAAATAATATCATATAATCTAATTTCTACGCCTTTGTTTTTAGCAACATCTTTTATATTATTACTTGGTATTACATTAAATCCTATTATTATTGCATTAGATGCATCTGCTAAAACCACATCACTTTCTGTTATAGTTCCAACACCACTTCTTATTACATTAATAGTAACTCCTTCAATATTAATTTTAAGTAATGCATTTTTAACTGCTTCTTCACTACCCTTAACATCTGTTTTATGCACTATATTTATTTCTTTTCTTCCTTCTTTGATATGATCAAATAAATCTTCTAAGCTTAATGCTT
>CAZYOS010000069.1:0-4814 GCA_964649245.1 uncultured Clostridium sp. | reverse complement strand
GCTAGTGGTCATTTAAAGACTTTTAATGATCCACTTATTGATTGTAAACATTGTAAGACTAGGCATAGAGCTGATAAGTTACTTGAAGAAAAAGGAATATCTGGTGTTGAAAAGATGTCTAATGAAGACATGATTAATTATATTAGAGAGAATAATATTGTTTGTCCTAATTGTGGTAAATGTGATTTTACAGATATTCGTGAATTTAATCTTATGTTTAAAACATTTCAAGGGATAACAGAAGATAATAAGAGTACTATTTATTTACGACCCGAGACTGCTCAAGGTATATTTGTTAACTTTAAGAATGTTGAAAGGTCTATGCGTCTTAAATTACCTTTTGGTGTAGGGCAAGTTGGTAAGAGTTTTAGAAATGAAATAACTCCGGGTAATTTTATATTTAGAGTACGTGAATTTGAGCAAATGGAACTAGAATTCTTTTGTAAACCTGGCACTGAATTAGATTGGTTCAAATATTATAAAAATGAATGTAAGAAATTTTTATGTGATTTAGGAATTAATGATGAAAACATAAGACTTAGAGATCATGAGAAAGAAGAATTATCTTTTTATAGTAATGCTACTACTGATATCGAATATAAATTTCCTTTTGGATGGGGAGAACTATGGGGAATAGCATCTAGAACAAATTATGATTTAAAAAGACATATGGAAGTAAGTTCTGAATCACTAGAGTATTTAGATCCTGAAACAAATGAAAGATATATTCCTTATGTTATTGAGCCATCATTGGGAGTTGAAAGATTATTTTTAACTATATTATGTAATTCATATAATGTGGAACAACTAGAAAATGATGAAAGAGTAGTATTAAAATTGCATCCATATTTAAGTCCAATTAAAGTATCTATTTTACCATTAGTTAAAAAGTATCATAGTGATAAAGCAATGGAACTTTATAAAAACCTATCTAAATCATTTATGTGCTCATATGATGAAAGTGGAAGTATTGGTAAAAGATATAGAAGAAGCGATGCTGTTGGTACCCCATATTGTGTTACAATAGATGATAATACTATTAATAATAGTACAGTTACTGTTAGAGATAGAGATACTATGGAACAAATAACTATTGATATAAAAGATTTGGAAAAATTTGTAGAAGAAAAAATTAAATTTTAGTTGCTAGTATGAATTTAATGTGTTAAAATTGTACTAGATAGAATAGAGGAGGAATTTTCTGATGGGATTAATTGATAATATTTTTAAAGGCGGAGATGATTCGGAAGACACTGAATATACTGCAAAAGAAGAAAATAAAATATCTAAGGATATTAAGAATAAAACTATTTTAGTTGAACCAAGGGCTTTCTCTGAAGCACAACAAATTGCTGATTATCTTAAAGCTAATAATCAAGTAGTAGTTAATTTTAAAAGAGTTACTACTGATGTTTCAAAAAGAATAATGGACTTCCTACATGGTATTATTTATGCTGTAGATGGTACAATGCAAAAACTTGGACCTGGTATTGTTATTTGTGCTCCCCATGGATGTGAAATAGAAGGAAATATTTCAGAAGATGAGACTAAAAAAGGATCTAAAGGTAGCAATACAAATACAGAAGAATGGTAATTATTAAAATATATTAGTAAATTTAAGAGTTGAGGTGTAATTATAGTGGAAAAGTTTAATACTGTTTTCCGAGGCTACGATAAATATCAAGTCCAGAAATGTTTAGATGAAATAATTAAAAACTATGAAGGACTTCTTAATAAGAGTAAACAAACGGAAACTGAAAATAAAAGATTAGTTGAAAAAGTTGCTTATTATGAGAGAATAGAAGAAACTCTTAATAGAGCAATCTTTACTGCTGAAAATGCTAGTGATCAAATTAAAAATGCAGCTAGACATGAAAGCGAAGGGATGATCAATGAAGCACGTAGAAATGCTAGTAGAATAATAAATGATGCATTACTTAAAGCTGAAAAAGCACAAGATCAAGCAGAACAGTTAAGAAGAAATACTAATATATTAAAGAAAAGAATTAGACAAATAATTGAAACTCAACTTGAAGTTATTAATGAACTTGATAAAGTAGATTTTAGAGATACTGATAATAAATACTAAGAAATTAGTATTTTTCTTTTCTTTGTGATATTATAATTATGAGGTGTTTATGAGTGAGATTATTAATTTTGATGTAATTAATTCTAATAGACGTATAAATAAAAAGAGAAATAATCAAATATTAAATGATTTTTTTCAAATGATTTTATTTAATGCAAATGATGTATTAGAAGGAGATAATAAAGACGAATTTTTAGAGCAATTTAATTTAGTGCTTCAGTTATTAAAAAATAAGTTAGCTTATGAATATGAAAAAGAAATTTTAAAAAGTGATCCCATTAATTATAGAAAATTACTTAGTGAGAATTCTAAAACAATTACTGATTTTAAAAGAGAGTTAACTTCTATTGAATCAACAGATCATTCTTCTTTTGTTGATCTATATCGTGAAAAAGAATTATCTTATTATGTAGGATTGTGTGATTCAAATGTAATTTATAATAGTATTTATAATTCTAAATTATTAAGTATTCTTACTAATAATAGAATAGAACTATTAAAATTATTTAATATGTTTTTAGAGAAGAATGGACTATATACAGGAAATAATCAAAGCGAAACTATTCATTATGTAAATGCTTATTATGATGTATTATCTAGTAAAAAACTTCAAGATGAATTTATAGATGTTTTGAATATGAAAAAGAAATTATTTGATTCTAGTGAACAAATTAGATTAATATTTAGTTTACCAAATGATTATTTTAATAATTTTAAAAAATATTTATTATCACGTAATTATGGTATTGAAAGTATAATAAATATGTATTTAGTTATTTATAATATCTTTGATTTTGATAGTAAAATGATAGAAGAGCATATGGAGGAAGATGATTTAGATAGTCTTATGTATACAGCTACTTGTCATGTTGAATCTAATAAAGAAGAGATGTATTTAAAACACAAATTAATTACTGAAAGTAATAAATAGAAATAGAAAACTATATGTGATAAAATAATTATAAGGTGGAATATTATGAAATATATACCTATTAATATTAAAACTCATTACGAATTATTAGAAAGCATTATTCAAATTAATGATTTGATTTCTTTTGCATTAGATAATAATATTAAATCTATAGGTATTACTGATAGTAATATGTTTTCGTGTATGGAATTTATTAATTCATGTAATAAAGCTAAAATAAAGCCTTTAATTGGAATAGAAATAAAACAATTTAATATATATATTTATGCTAAAAATTATGAAGGGTATGTTTCATTATGCAATATAGTATCCATTTCTAATATAGATACTCTAACATTAGAATATATAAAATCTCTTAAATCTTTAATAGTAGTATGTTCATATGAAGATTATAATAAATATAAAGAATTATTTACTACATTATATATTGGATATTCAAATGAAAATGATAAAAATAATGCATTAATTCTTACAGAAGATGTTGTATATAATCCATTAATTCAATATATAAATGAAGATGATAAAGAATATATAAAATATTTAACTCTTATTAAAGAAAAGAAAACCATTAATGATGAAATACCTGAAAATAATAATTACTATCTAGATAATAATAATTCATTTGATGTAAATACTACTATTAAATTTAGTAGTCTTATTAATATTGAATTTCCTAAAAGCTCATATCATATTCCCATATATAGAGAAGACTATATTGATTACTTTAAGAATCTTACTAAAAAGGGACTATTTAAAAGATTAAATGGTAATGTTACAAAAGAATATAATGATAGGCTTCAATATGAAACATCTATTATTATATCAATGGGATTTGTAAATTATTTTTTAATAGTATATGATTTTGTTTTATTTGCTAAAAAGAATAATATAATGGTAGGACCGGGTAGAGGAAGTGCTGCTGGATCATTAGTTAGTTATTGTCTTGGAATAACAGAAATAGATCCTTTAAAATACGGATTAATTTTTGAAAGATTTTTGAATCCTGAAAGAATTACTATGCCTGATATAGATATTGATTTTGATAATAAAAGAAAAGAAGAAGTAATTGAGTATGTTAAAAATAAATATGGTAACTTATATGTTGCAAATATAATATCATTTGATACAATGCTTCCTAAACAGGTTTTAAGAGATACTGCTAAAGTAATAAATATAGATAATATAATCATAGATAGGCTATGTAAAACTATTAATTTAGAAACTAATTTTAATGAATTAAAAAATAATAACGATTTTATGAAGATAGTTAAAAGAGATAAAAACTTAATAGAATTATGTAGGGTGTCAAGTAAATTATGTGGTCTTAAAAAGAATACTAGTACTCATGCTGCTGGTGTAGTTATATCAGATATTAAATTATCAGATATAATCCCTTTATATAAAAGAGATAATTCAATAGTTACTGGATACTCCATGGAATATATTGAAGCATTAGGCTTATTAAAAATGGACTTTTTAAGTATTAAGAATTTAAATACAATATTTAATATAGTTAATGAAATTAATAAAAAAGAAAATATAAATATTAATAAAATAGATTTAAATGATTCTAAAACATTAGAATTATTTAGAAATGCTCATACTAGTGGTATATTTCAATTTGAATCTTCTGGAATGATGAATTTTCTTAAAGAATTAAAAGTTGATTCATTTAATACTTTAGTAGATGCAATAGCGTTATATAGACCTGGACCTAGAGATATGATACCTAGCTATATTAGAAGAAGAAATCATAAAGAAAAGATAACATATTTAGTTAAAGACTTAGAACCT
>CAZYOS010000068.1:0-4993 GCA_964649245.1 uncultured Clostridium sp. | reverse complement strand
TAAGTTCGCGCTTTTTTTCCTTAATTTCTTGATCAGTTTGATTTTTAAGCTTATAGCTTTCTTCTTTTAATTCAAGTAAACCATCTCTTTTAGCTTTTTCGGCTTCTTTTTTAGCATCTTGAATTACTTTATCAGCTTCTTTTTGTGCTTGACTTACTTTCATCTTATTGATAATCATCATAGTGAAAGCACCCAAGAATAATCCAACTACAACAAGCAAAATGGAGATAATTACATTATCCATAATTTTCCTCCATTACTTTCTTTCTAGAAGTTTTCACTTCTATATATATTGTAAAATTTTACAAGGTTTTTGTCAATCTAAAATCATTTACTTCACAATAAAAAAAACGTTATTTACGTTTTTTAGGTTTCTTTTTAACTAATATTAATACAATTATAAAAAGTATTAACCCTAATATATAGTATTTATAATTCCAAAGAAGTAACCATAAACTAAATGTAAGAGTGCCATTATATATTAAATCAAAATTGTTAATTTCATTTCCATAATACATAATTTTAACATTTCCTAATTTAGTTCCAGTTTTAGTAAAATAAGATATAGTATTAATACCATTATAATCATATGATATATCTTTACTTTTAATAGTGTCTTTTTTTAAATAGGCATCAATCACTTCATTTGAATAAATATCAATAGTTTTTTCTTTAGCATATTTAGTATCTAATTTAACAATAATATCATCATTATTAACTATATTTATGTATCCATAATTATCACTATAATATTTATATGTTTTTATAGCATCTTCTATATGAGATGTACTGCTTCCAAAAGAGTTTAATGTTATTAATAAATAATTAACATTTTCTAATGTAGCAGTGCTTGCTAAACAATAACCAGCTTTACTTATATAACCGGTTTTAGTACCAGTTATATAAGAAATATCACTATAATTTGAATTGTATTTTACTATAGTGCTTTTCATTTTGATGTCATTACTTGATGTATAATATTTAGTTTCAAAAACTTCTTTAAATTTATTATTTTTAAGGGCATATATTAATATTTGTGACATATCATAAGCACTACTATAATGATTAGAATCATATAGTCCAGCAACATTAGTAAAATGAGTATTTTTAAGATTTAATTCGTTTACTTTATTGTTCATTAATTCAACATATTTATCATAGTTTCCACTAATAGATATTGCTAATGCATTAACAGCATCTGCTCCACTTGCAACAATCGCACCATATAATAAATCATCATATGTTACTTTATCACCAACTTTAAATCCTGTTACAGCTACATCCCATTCAATATTATCAATCATTTCTTTAGTTATTGTTACTTTTTCACTATAATCATCTATGTTTTCAATAGCTATAATTACAGTCATTATCTTAGTTAAACTAGCTATACTAGTCCTATCATCTTGATTTTTTTTCATTAAAATATTATTATCATTCATGTTATATAGAATATATTTATCACTTGATAAATCCAACTCATCTGCATTAATATTAATACAAAATAAAAAAAATAATATTATAAAACTAATTACTTTCTTTAACATATTTTTTCTTTTCTTTCATCATAAATTCAGTTATAACTGTTTCAATTTCAATAGCCGCGTTAGGATCTAAATTAGAGATGTATATTGTTTCCTTAACAGTATCTAGTTCTATGTTACTCCATATTAATCCCTTTGTTACTTTTAAATCATTATATAAATCCGGAGTGATTGTTGTAAAAAAGTATCCCCATAATATTCTTTTTTGACCTATCATAATTCTTTTGTTAGTAAGTGCTATTACGCATGAATTAATTATCATATATGAATTGTAATTTTTTTGTCCACAAAAAGAATATAAAACTTTTTCTCCCGGATTCAAATGTTTTTCTATTACACTACAATGTTTTTTCAATCTATATGCTACTGTTAGTGGATATTTTTTCTTAAACTCTTTAAGTCTATTATATATATTACTCATTATTATTTTCCTTTCATGTTATATTATAACATATCCTAGAATATCTTTCATACTTCTCACTAAATACTCATTAATATTTCTTATGATTTCTTTTGTTATTTCATCAGTATCTTCTATTATTCTTTTTTCTAATTCAGTATTTAAATTATAATTATCATATACTAATATTTTGGGCTTTAAATCTGATATAAAATTATATGATATTTTTTCGTTTAATATTGGATTTTTTTCATCAAATATTTTTTTAATAAATATAGATGTTACTTTCTTAATTTTGTCTTTTGATGAATTAGATGTATGATAATATTCATTAATTATATCAAAATACTTATATAATAAATTTTTATAAGTATTCATCATTTCAGTACTTGCACTAATAAAAGGATTAATTAAATAGTCATTCATGCTAGAATCTAATACTAATTTATTAAATGGAATATTATGTTTATTAAAAATAGTTAATAATCGAGTATTTAATCGCACTTTAAAACCATCTATTAAATAATTATTGTCTTTAATTAATAATTTAGAGGACAAATCGATTTTATTTGTTAATTCTTTTATACTATCTTCCATACATTTATATTATATCAAAAAGAAAATGTATAGGTGTAAATAATTGTCAATTTTACTATATGTTTACTAAATAAAAGAATAAAATATTACTATTTTATTCTTCTTGCATAATCATCAATAGACATATGTTTAGATATTCTAACTCTAGGTAATGTGTATTTATTAGCACCCACTTTTACTCTTCCTTCATCTATGGTAAAAGCAGTTTTAACACCATTTGCTTTAAGAGCATCTATTGCTTTATTATTATAGTTTCCATATGGATATGCAAATGCATCTTTACTTTGCACCATATCTAATGAAATTCTAATATCCTCTTCAATCCTTTCATATGATGAGCACATTATAAGACCAGCTTGTGCACCCTTACAAGGATTATGATGTAACCAACAAGTATGTGATTCTACATCAACTATATCCGAATCTAAATAATCTTTCCAGCCAGTATCATATCCCGTAATTGCAAAAGATGTTATTGGAACTTTATATTGTTCACACAAAGGAACCGCTATTCTAAAGAATGTTTCATGAGCATCATCATCAGTAAGAATAATACTCTTTCTTGGCAAATCTATTTTACCATCAATATAATCAACTAGTTCATCATAAGTAACAAAATAATAATTATTATTCACTAAATATTTAAGTTGTTCTTCAAATTGTGTTTTAGATAAATAGTTATCGTTTCCTGGATAAGTTTCACCATTAGTATCATCATAAAACCAATGATACATAAGAACAGGAATACCAGAAGTATTCTTTTCTTGTACATTAATTGTAGTTTCCAATTGTGTTTCATTTCCACTAGAATCAGCTACTTTATAGCTAATTGGATATATTCCTTCTGTATTTATATCTACAGAGCCATTAACAATTACTTTGGATTTTACATCACCATCATAATTATCTATTGCTTCAAAATCATTTATGTCTATTTTATTACCTTTAATATCATAAGAATGCTTTCCTCTTTTTAACTTAATAGCAGGAGCACTAACATCTTTTATTTCAACGATTCTAATTAAATCATTAGTATTATTGTGAGCATCAGTTACTTTATAATCAATATAATATTTACCTAGTTTTTTATAATTTATATTATCTGTCATTCTAACTTTTTTAGTTAAATCTCCATCATAGTTATCAACAGCTTTATAGCCCTTTTCTTCAAATATACTTCCAAAATCAATAATTATATCTTTTCCACCATTTAATTTTAATTTGGGAGCTTCTAAATCAGTCACAACAATTGTTCCTTTGATAACTTTTTTAATTTTTTTGCCACTCATTATTTTAAATTTGACAGGATAATTACCTAGTTTTGTAGTATCAACAGTACCAACTATTTTAATATTTTTAATTATTTTACCTCTATATTTTACATAAGGTACTTTATCATTATATTCCTCTTTATAATTAACTCTAACTATAGTTGAACTATAATGATAAACAAAAAAGAATTCATAAGAAATATATCCTACTAGTAGTACAAATATAAATATTAAAGCAAAAACTAACTTCTTCATTACTGCCTTCTACTATTATTTTATCATATAACGATTATTTTTCAATAGTAAGTGAAATAATTGTGAAATAAAAAAATACAAAATTATTGTATTTTTTCAATCATTTTATTTTTTGCTTCTAATGGATTTGCTTTACCTTTAGATTTTTTCATAACCTGTCCTACTAAATAATCTAACATATTTGTTCTTCCATTATGATAATCATTAATTGCTTTTTCGTTTTCACCAATTACTTCATCAACAAGTTTATTAATTAAATCAGAATCTTCAATTACTTCCATATTATATTTTTTAACTATTTCATTAGGCTCTAATTTTTCTTCAATCATTAAACTAAATACTTTTTTAGCTTGATCAGATGATATTTTTTTATTATCAATTAGATTTACTAACTCACTAATATCTTTTGGCCTAATAAATATTTCATCTATTGAAATATTTTCTTTATTTAATTCACCTAGAACTTTTGTTGTAATCAAATTACAAATACTTTTAGGATTATTTGAAGTAAGTAAACATTCTTCAAAGTAATCAGAAACTTTTTTATCTTTAACTAATATACTAGCATCATAGTCACTTAATTCATATTTATTAATATATTTTTCTTTTCTTTCCGTAGCTAAAACGGGTACTTTTGATTTAATAAATTCTAAATATTCTTTTGTTATTTTGTATTTTGGAATATTAGGTTCAGTAAAATATTTATAATCAATGGCATCAACTTTACTTCTCATATGTATTGTAGTTCCACTAGGTTCATCAAATCTTCTAGTTTCCTGTACTACTTCATCATAGTGTCCACTTTCTTTAAGCTCAGTTTGTCTTTTAATTTCATAATTTATTGTATCAACAATATTACCAAAACTATTAACATTTTTAACTTCAACTTTAGTTCCTAATTCTTTAGAATCTTCATCCATTATAGA
>CAZYOS010000067.1:0-5106 GCA_964649245.1 uncultured Clostridium sp. | reverse complement strand
AGAGTAGTTAAGCACATTTACGGCGAAAATAGTGTAAGCGAAGATAGCAAGTTGCCAATTTTTTTTTGCAATAAATTATCTATTGTGATATCATTATTAATAGGTGATAATATGGCAAATAAGAAAGAAACAATAAGAATAACAAAATTGTTAAATAATATATATAATAATCCCAAGTTTTTAAGTGATTTATGTAGTTTATGTAATAACAATTATAATAGTGTTTTATTTGCTTTTGGTGATATTTTAGAGTATTATATTACTTCAAGAGATTTGAGACAACTTACTGCTGAAGAAATGAATGTAGTTGTAGGTTTATTTAAATATATTGGAGTAAACAAAGATTATAAAATTTTTAATATTAATAATAATGAATCTCCAAATGATGCTTTAAGAAGGAATATAATACATAATGGTTATATGACTAGATCTATTAATTCATATTTTTTAAATAAAATATCTAAGTATGGTTTAGGAAGTATTAAAAATATTGACAATAAGTTAAATAAGATTTTTGATGAACTTGAAGGATATTTTGGTAAAAACAATTATTCTGTTGTTGATACTTTGGAACATAATCAATTTTGTTTATCAACACCAGGTGCTAATTCCTTTTATCAGGCTGGATCAAATAGTCCAAAACGTTTCTTTTTAGGAATTTTAGGTCAAAAAGAAATTGAAATGTTACCAGTACTAGTTGGAGAATCAAAACTAGACTATTATTTAAGGGTTTTAGACAAAAAAGTATCTAGTCTCAGTCTTGATAAAAAAGTGTCTAAAAAGGTCTTAAAATTAGGCAAAAAGGCACTGAAATTATTATGCGATGACCCTAAAATATTATTAATACCTATTAAATCTAATCTGTATTCAATTAAAGTAGTTAAAGAGAAAAATGTTAATTACAATATAATGCCGATTACTGATTGGATATTCTTAAAATTAATGGATGAATCTCCAATAAAATTATTTGCAAGAGATTTTGGGGCTGCTAATGAAGACTTAGGGAACATAATATCATATGATACTATTATACCTTATAAAGAGATTGGCGTTCTTAATGTACCAGATAGATTTAAAATTATTCAAGCAATAGCTAAAAATAAAGGATATAAAAAGAATACAAAAATAAGTTATATAACTGCAGGAGAAATTGTTGATAATAAAGAACAATAATAAAATTAGCATATTAGATTTATATGTTTTTTTTTATAAAATATACACTTTAAAGCATAATTAATTATTATTCACTATTTTTATGTTATTATTATTATGGAGATGAATATGAGAAAAAAGTTTAAAAGAAGAAAATTTACTAAATTAGTTTTTTCAATTATTATAATTGCTATATGTTATTTGTTTATTAGTAAGGTATATAATTATTTTAAAAACAATGGCCAGGAAGAAAGCCAAAATAATAAAATAGAAGCTATAGAATTTGAAATCATTGATTCTAGTGAAAGTGATTATGATATAATTAACGAATATTTTGCATCAGGAATGGATGTTAATGATTTTAAAAATATTTTATCTCACAAAGCTAATTATGTTGAAAAAAGTACACACGAATATGGTTATATAGAGTACAATTTTGAAAAAAAACTTCATTATTCAGAAATTGAAGACTATTTTTATCAATTAAATTATAGTGATATAGTCAAATTAGAAATATTAGGCAAATCTGTTGATAATAGAAATATCTATAGCGTAGAAATAGGATCTGGTGAAAAAGAATTGTTAATAGATGCTAATATTCATTCTGCAGAAATTGGTAGTACATTAATGACATTAAAATATATGATAGACATTGTTAATAAATATGAAAATAAAGATAGTGAGATTACCGAATTATTAAATAACTATAAAATAGTTATTGTACCTTCGATAAATCCAGATGGATATGAAATATATAATTATGGAGTTAATTTTATAACTAATAAAGACTTATGGATATATGTAAATAGGGAAAGCGTAGACTTTGAAAATTTTAAATTTAATGCTAATGGTATTGACATTAATAGAAATATGCCTACAGAAAATGCAGGACTATTTTATAAGAAATATGATTTAATTAAAAGTGCATCTAAAGAAAAAACTACATTATTTGGAGTGTTCTTTGGCGGAAAAGAATTGGGTAGTGAGCCTGAAACAAAAGCACTTATGTATTTTATGTTAAAGCATTATAAAAAAGCAATTGGATATATAAATATGCATAGTCAAGGAAGAATTATTTATGAAGGTAAACCAAACTTAAGTGATAAATTTAATAATGTTTGTAACGATTTTGCTAAATTTTCTACCAAATATAATAGTTATCAAGTACTGGGATTAGATTCTGAAGAAGTTGGACAAGGCAATGATGGTAGTGCTACTGATTTTATGTCTGAACTTGCTAATGGATTAGTATTCAGTAGTAGCACTGGCAGACTATCTATGAATAAATATGAAAATATTAATGTTAAGCTTGTTTATGAGTATCCTGTTGTTACAATTGAAACGTTAAATACTTATACAAGAAACCCTGAAGTATTTAAAAATGAATACTATGAAAAAAAGTTTTATGATATGTTCACAAATTATTTGAAAAATCATATGTAATATAACGTATAAAATTTACTTAGTATTTAAAATATGTTATACTTAAATAGTATATAGTAGAGGTATAAATGAACGAAAACGAAGGCAATCCAGTTGTGGTAGATGGTGGAGTAATATACACATATCCGTATGATGGTGATAAGGGAACTAATTACCAGGTTTTCGTTCCTAATGATTATAATCCTAATACTGTACAGGTTAATTATTATATTCCCGGGGGAAATGGGAACTTTGTTGCATCATCAAGAGACATTATTCTTGGGACATCACCAAATTCTATTGTGGTTTTTCCTTCATATTATAGTGGAGTAAATCATACAGATGCAGAAAGAGTAGCTTCAGATATACAAGTAATTTCAAAAGATATTATTGATAGATTCGGTGTTAAAAGTGGAGATTTTACAGTCGAGGGAGCTAGTAATGGAGGAATCTGTAGTTTAGAAACATTAATCTACAGTTTAAAAAGTGATGATAACGTCAAATTTAATACATCTGTTATATTAGATGGCTATTATGGATTTGGATATAATTCTAACAAAAGAAGTTTAACTGAAGAAGAAGTTAAATTGCTTAAGCAAAACAATTGCACCATATTTGCATTTCAACAAGAAGGAGTAGATGCGGATAGATATCAAACGGATTATGCTTCCCAAGGGGTAAACGTAATTAAAGTTGCTTCTCTTTATGGTCACGAAGGAACAAATAATGAAGTACTACGTAATGGACTAATTAATTATTTAAATGGAACTGGAGACTTTAATATACCTACATCTAATGGAAAACCATGTTTTGTTTTTCAAAGATATGATAGTAGCACTGGTACTTGGGTGAACGTAGCTGAATCTGAAATAAATACACTTGTCAAATTAACAAGCAATAATATTAATGTTACTACTGATGGAAAGATAGTGGCAGAAACACTTGAATCAAGTAATACATTATTACATGACTATGTATTAGATATTCATACAGAAATTAATAATACTAATGCTAGTATATATAATCATAAAGCATATGATAATTCAACATCAACACCACAAAATATTGAAGATCAAATATCAAAATTATTTAATGCAAATTTTGATTTATTATCTGATTTAATAATAGACACAAACTATTTATTACAAATAGGAGATAAAATAGATGAATTAGATGAAAAGATGAAAGAAAGACTAAATTCATTTATACAAGTTGAAGAGCAAGAAACTGGTACTACAGGTGGATTAAAAGGATTTTTTTCAAGCATAGGAGATTTCATTGATCATAATAAGGAAATACTAATTGTAGGAACAGTTGGCGGTGCAGTACTTGGATATGCTTTTGTGGCAGCTAAAGTAGGAGCAACATTAGGTACAGCTATCGCGCCAGGAGTTGGAACGGCAGTAGGGGCAGTGATTGGTCTCGGAGTAGGATGCGTAATAGGAGCAGTTAGCTCATGGATTAGTTCAATAAGACAATCAAATTCAAGCACACCAGATACAACTAGTACACCTGATTCTAATAGTTCAGGAGGTACAGATAGTGGGGAAAGTTCAGTACCAGATATAGGTGCTTTAGGTGCTTAGTATGGCACATATTTAATAAAAAAATAAATAATAAGAGGTGAGAATATGGAAAACGATGCTAACGGGCAAATATATAAAGCACCTGCTAATAGTGAAGAAAACCCAACTAATACGAGTTATACAATTTATGTACCAAACAATGTTACATCAAATACTCCTTTAAACTTATATATATGTGGTGCAGGTGATGGAAATAAAGGCGATTCACCATTAATATCAAATTATGATTCTGATTATGATTACGATTTTGATTATAATAGTAACTCAATTATTGTAGTACCTGATGCTGGGTGTGGAGCAACATCTGATACTGTTCTTCCAATTTCTGATAATATTATAAAACAGTATAATTTAAACCCAAATAATGTAAGTATTACTGGTTTTAGTGCTGGAGCTAAATCAGCTGCAAGAATTACAATTGATAGTATGTCTGATGAATATATTACTAAAGCAAAAACATATTTTTGTATAGAAGGCGAAAGTTTTATTAATGGAGATATTCATGAATATGAAAGAGAAGAAATATTCAAAAATTTAATAGCGAACGATGTAACATTTGTTCACATTACACGTAGTAATGGCTTTGGAGTAGAATTAAGTCAAAATTATGCATCAACATATGCAAAGCTTGGAGGAACTGCATATGGGATATATCCTACTAAAGATTTTAATCATGTTGATATGGATAAACAAACATATGCATCTCACATTTGCGATATTTTTGCTAATGCAGGAGACATGATAGATGTCGGAAATTGGGATATTTATACATATGATGAAAATGGCAATAGGAGCGAGAAACCTATTCCATATGAGAAATTTGTAGAATTAGTAAGTTCAAATAATGGATTAAACGCGTTAAGAATCAGTTCGGATGGAAAAATTGAAGTGGCAACATTAGAATCTGATAATACCGTTCTTCACGATTATGTTGATTCAATACATA
>CAZYOS010000066.1:0-5248 GCA_964649245.1 uncultured Clostridium sp. | reverse complement strand
TATTAAATTGATAATATTTTTTACAATTCTTTCTTAATTCATCTCTATCAATATTCCCTTTTTCATTTAATGATGCTCTTATTAAATCAGCCATTGTTACAGGATCTATTTCATATAAAAATGATAAATTAATTATTAATTCTTTATTTCCTTTATTTAAGCATTTTTCATTAAACATATTTTTAGGTATTGATGAAACTAATACATCAAAATTATAATCAAATTCATAATCTAATAATAATTTGTTCTTGGATGTTATGTCTTCACCATTAAGTTCTATTTCAGTATACTTTGATGTTTTAAATACTTCATCAAATGAATAAGTAATATCTTCATAATCTTTTAATGATATATTTGGAAATTTAAATGAATTTAATAGTCTATTATATTCTGTTTTTCCTACATTATTATATAAAACCATATTAAATATTGGATGAGAGAAAAATTCTGAAGCACTGACTGGACTATATATTTCATAGATATAATAGTTTACATTGCCTTCCATATAATATGTTTTTAATAAACCTATTCCTTCTAACTTTATTCTAGCTTCTTTAATATTATCTAGTGTTAAACTCATACTAGTCATTAAATGATGATGAGTTAATTCACATGATAAATATGTACCTCTATTTGATTCACTTTGTAGCTTTAAATATAAAGAAATTGCTGTATTACCTATTATTGGCATATAAAGCATATTTAAAATAAGTTTATCATGTTCACTTAATAAACTTTTATCTAATACTTGATATATATCAGCAGGATATAATGTTATTTTCTTCATATTTGCTCCTTATGTATTATTATACAAAATATAACTTTGTATTAAAAGTATTAATTTTTAAATATTTTTTAAATATTCATTTAATTTTTCTGCTACTTTTAGTGGTACAATATCACTTAAATCATATATTGATGCTTCTTTCATTTTAGATACACTTCCATATTTTTTAATTAATTTTTTCTTTCTTACTGTACCTAGTCCTTCTATATTATCAAGAACGCTTCCAATACTTCCTTTACTTCTAATTTCTTTATGATAGTTTATAGTGAATCTATGAACCTCTTCATCTATTCTAGATAGTAATCTAAATACATTAGAATGTTTATCAATTAATAATTCATTATTATTTTCATCTATTATAGCAGTTGGACTATGATGGTTATCTTTTTTAACTCCTATTACTTTAATGTTCAAATTTAATGATTTTAATGTTTCAATACAAGAATTTATTTGATTTTGACCACCATCTACTATTATAAGATCTGGTACTTTTAAGTCTTCATTTAGTACTCTAAAGTATCTTCTATATATTACTTCTTTCATTGATTTAACATCATCATTTTTTTCAAAACTTAATTTAAATTTTCTATAATCTTTTTTTGATGGTACTCCATCTATAAATGTAACCATTCCAGAAACTGAAAATGTGCCAAATAAATTAGAATTATCAAACGCCTCAATTATATGTAATTTATCTAAATTTAGTAATTTTTTTAATTCTTCATTAGCTGATACAGTTATCTTTTCATTATTATATATTAATTTGATATCATTATCATAATTAATTTTAGCATTATTAAATGCCATATCTAATATTCTTTTTTTATTTCCTTTAAAAGCATAAATTACTTTAGTATTTAATACTTCGGATAATATAATATTATCTAAGACTTCTGGTACAATTATTTCTTTTGGTACTAAGTTACTTTTTGAATAGAATGTTGTTATATAGTATTCTAAAGTATCTTTTATTTCATTTATTATAGGGATTATTTTTTGATTAATTCCAACTATTTTACCATTTCTAATAAATAATATAGTAATACTTATATATGAGTTTTCACTATAATAGTTTATTATATCTCTATTTATACTATCTGATAATTCAACTAATTGATTATTATTTATGATCTTTAAGTAGTCCAACTCTTCAGTTAATTCCTTACATATTTCATAATTCATTACTTTTGAATTTTCTTCAATTTTTTTATTAAGTTTTTCTATTAATAATTTATCATTACCATTTAATATAGATAATATTTCATCTTTTATATATTTGTCATTCACATCTTTGTTTTCACAGTAGCCTAGGCATTCTCCTATATGATAATACAAACATACCTTTTTAGGCATCTTTTCACATTTTCTTAATGGATATAATCTGTTTATTAAATTAACTATTCTTCTAGCAGCATACACATTAGGATAAGGTCCATATAAGTCTCTATGTTTTTTACTAATATTTATTTCTCTTTTTACAAGTAATCTAGGATACTTTTCATTAGTAAATTCTATATAAGGATATGATTTATCATCTCTTAATAAAATATTATATTTTGGATCATATTTTTTTATTAAGTTTAATTCTAATATAAATGCTTCTATTTCAGAATTAGTTACTATATATTCAAAATAAGATATTTCACTTACTAACTTTTTTGTTTTACCTGTAACTTCTCTATTAAAATAGCTTTTAAGCCTATTATGAAGTATTTTGGCTTTTCCAACATAAATAACTACCCCATCACTATTATGCATTAGGTAGCATCCACTTTGTCTTGGCACAAGTTCTAATTCTTTTTTAAACATATATACTCCAAATTACTATTATTATAACATATTTGATAAAATATATTTATTATTATATAATTTATTTATGAAAGAAATTAATAAAAGTTATTTAGAAATTAAAAAATCAAAGTTTTATGGATATTTATATAATATTGAGTCTATTGATGAAGTAAATGAAATATTAAATAATATTAAAATTAATAATAAAAAAGCTAAACATATAGTTTATGCTTATAAATTAGATAATTTAATAAGAAACTATCCAGACAAAGAGCCTAATGCTACAACTAGAGGTCTTATTGATACAATAAACATGAAAGAATTAAATAATACTTTGATTGTTGTAGTAAGATATTTCGGTGGTACATTATTAGGAAGTGGCCCTTTAACTAGAGCTTATACTAAAGTATCTTTTGATTTAATAAATAAAAATAGTTCAATTTAATGAACTATTTATTTTTATAAAATTTTGCAAGCTTTAAATAATTTTCGCTTACTTCATGTAAAAGTACTGATGTTCCAAATGCTACTCCTAATGAGGTATAAGCATCTATATTTGGAATGATTCCTTTTGTAGCATAATCTACACCAAATTTTAAGAAAGTTAATATTCCACAAGCAGTAATTGCAAGGGAATAATTATCTGCAGTTTTAGCAGAATCTTCTATGTTCTTTACATAATTAATACTATTATGTTCCATTTTTACTCCTCCCCTTTATTAGAATCCTCATATTTTTTTAATTCTTCTAAACTATCTTTTAAAAATTTATTAATAATAATTTCTTCTTCTTTTTCATCATCTATTAATGAGACAATAATACCTTTATCATCTTTTTCAACATTTATTACATTATTTTCTCCGCTAAAATCAGTAATTAATGCATAGTTTTTGCCTTTGTATTCCATTGTTCTTAAAACAGCATATTTTTTATCATTATCTAAAGTAATTGTAGTATTCTTTTCCAACATAATTATTCTCCTTATATGTGTAGTATACCACGTTCACAAATTAAAAATCAACTTAATAGAACTAACATTTTGTGTATTTATTATAATTATTTTTTAAATCTGATAATTTAATACTATTAAGTGAGTAATTTAATATACTTATTATTAATAAACCACTTATAAATATCATAGCTATAATATTTGTTATATTATTATCTAGATTTACATAAGCAATAATCATTACAGTAAGTATTAAAAAGAATATTGTACTTAATAAGCTTACATTTTTATCATCTTTTACATCATTAATATAATTACTATATTTATCAATATCTTTCATTTAAAAATAACCCCCAATCTTTAAACTTGTCTTATATTATAACGCTTTTTAAAAAAAAGTCAATTTGAAACGCTATTTCGACATAAATATATATAAGATTATAATAATATTATATATATGAAAAAAAGATTAAATTATAAAATTATAAGAATTATTTTATTTATAGTAATAATCTTTTTATATGTTATATTATTTAAAAAATCAAATATTAAAAAAATATTAATCAAAGAAGCTAAATTGAGTCGTTCAATTACTAAGCCTACTATATTAGATTTAATGTATGAGCCATTAAATAAAGCATATAATTATGAAAATACTATAATTGATACTCCTATTAAAGATAATTTCATTGATATTAAAATTAATAAACCAATAGTATATATATATAATACTCATCAAACAGAAGAATATGATAGTGATAATTTAAGTTATTCAATTAAACCTACTGTTTTATATGCATCTTATATAATGAAAGATTATTTAAATGATCTAGGTATTGAATCGGTAGTAGAAACTTCAAGTGTAAAAGAATTTTTAAATAATAATAATTTAAATTATAATGGCTGCTACGAAGCAACTAGATACTTTATCAATAGTGCTTTGAATAAATATGACTCTTTAGAATATTTTATTGATATTCATAGAGATTCAGTTAGTCTAAATAGTACTTTATATACAAATAACTCTAAAAAATACGCTAAAGTATTATTTGTAGTAGCATTAAAACATAATAATTCTAATTATAATTTGGATTTTGTAAATGAAATTAATGATATGCTTGAATCTAAATATAATGGTATAAGTAGAGGAATAATGCAAAGAAAAGATGTTATATTTAATCAAGATATTTCAACTAAATCAATACTACTTGAACTAGGTGGTGTTGATAACACATTAGAAGAAATAAATAATACTTTAGAAGTTATAAGTAATGTACTATATGAATATATGGAGAATACTAATGGAAGAAACTAATAGTAAAAAGAATTATTTTATTTTGATATTATTAATACTATTTATTATATTTTTAATATTATATATATCTAAAGAAGCAGGATATTATAATTATAAAGTACATGAAAGAGTATTACTAACTGAAGAATCAATTAAGAAGTTTGAAGAAGATGTAAAAGAAGGAAAAGATGTTAAAGCAAGTGATTATATAACAAGTAATTATAGTGATTATTCTAATAAAATAACTATATTCACTTCTACTTTAGGAAGTAAAATAGAAAATATAATGAATAAAGAAGTTAAAAAAACAATTAAAATTCTATCAAAATTATTTTGGGAATAAACTTGATTTTTATATTTATTTTTGATAATATTAAATAAGTTTTAAGGGAGGTGAATTATGCCTAATATTAAAAGTGCTAAAAAA
>CAZYOS010000065.1:0-5250 GCA_964649245.1 uncultured Clostridium sp. | reverse complement strand
TAACATATATTGGTGAGGGTGCATTTTCAAACAATCAACTTACAAATATAACAATACCATCAAGTGTAACAAGTATTGATGCGGGTGCATTTGCAAACAATCAACTTACAAGTGTAACAATAAACGGAACACCTACTATTGGATGTAATGCATTTGATGGTGAAAACCATTCATCATCTGTTAATGCATTAGATGATAATGCATCCTGTAAATAAGTTAGCATTATTACTACTATTATTTTTATAAATAGTATATAATGCTTTTCTTTTTACATAAAATGATTGTATGAAAAAAAATAATGTGTTAAAATTAATATGTTAAATAGAGTAGAGGGATTAGTTATGTTTGATAAGATACTAACAATTAATAAAAATAGTGCTTTAGTTTCTCTTGGCAGTGATAGAAACGGTATTAAAGACTTAATCAATTTACATGTTGTCTTTGAAGATGATAATAAAAAGATATTAGGAGAAATTGATTCCATTGATGATTCAAATGTTAAAATAAGTTTTTTAGGTGAACTAACTGATAATGATTTTATTGGTGGACTTATTAAAAAACCTTCTATGGATGCAAAAATAAGAATTATAAATGATAATGAATTGCATATATTAACTGGAACTGAACAAAAATCGATTAGTTTAGGAATGAGTCCATTATATGATGGATTTAATCTTAATGTACCTGTTGATGAATTGTTTTCTAATCATACTGCTATATTTGGTAATACTGGTAGTGGTAAAACATATGGAATTTGTCGTATAATTCAAAATGTTTTTCCTAAAGGAAATTTAATACCTTATAAGGCTAATATGTTTATATTTGATTCTTATGGTGAATATATAAATGCATTTGAAACAATGAATGAAAAGAATCAATATTATAGTTTTAAAGTTATAACAACTAGTTCTAAAAAGCCATATGAACAATTAAATATACCTGTGTGTTTATTAACACTTGAAGATTTACTTAATTTATTAGATGCTACTGAATTTGGTCAGATAGCAATGGTTGAGTCTGCTCTTACTTATGTTAAAATGTTTGCTAGAGATGATGAAGAAGCACATGCTTTTAAAAATCATATTCTTGCTAAAGCTATTACATCTATTATGTATACTAATCAAACATCTGCTAAAATAAGAGATCAAATATTTGAAATATTATCTGAAACAAATACTCCTGAACTTAATCTTGAAACCGAAGTTCCTGGTATTGGTTTTACTAGAATGGTTAGAAATTGTTTTGATATAGATAGTGAAGGAAGATTTGCTGAAAGGAAAATAATATCAGATTATATTAAATCTTTTATTGATGATAATAGGGTATGGAACTATGAAGCAACTAAAGTAGCATATAGTCTTAAAGATTTAGAAGTTGCTCTTAACTTTACTCTTTATAGTGAAAGATACTTGCTTAATGAAGTTATGTATGATTCTGCGATGAGTTTAAAAGTAAGATTACATGATATAGCTTCTCGTGATAAATCAAGATTTTTTAGTGGAAATGAATATATTGAGGAAGATAAATATATAAAAAGATTACAAGTTAATGGAAATAAAAAGAGTCAAATAGTTAATTTTAATTTAGAAGATGTTGATGATAGATTTGCAAGAACTATAGTTAAAATATTTGCAAGAATGTTTTTAAGGTATACAAGAGAATTAAATGAAAGAGCTTCTTTTCCAATACATATGATTCTTGAAGAAGCACATAGATATGTTCTCGAAGGTGATGATAAGAAACTACTGGGATATAATATATTTGAAAGAATAGCTAAAGAAGGAAGAAAATACGGATTAATATTGGATCTAATAACTCAAAGACCAACTGATTTAAATGAAAATGTTATTAGTCAATGTGCTAATTTCTTAATATTTAAAATTAATCATCCTGCTGATTTAGATTATATTTCTAAAACTATACCTAATATGAGTGAAGATATAGTTGAAAAGCAAAAAACATTACAAGCTGGAACTTGTGTTGCATTTGGTAGAATATTTAAAATACCAATGATAGTTAAGATGGAAATGGCAGATCCACCTCCTACTAGTTCTAATTGTCCTATATATGATAATTGGATGATTAAAATTAAAGAATAAATGAAAGGATATTATTATGTTTTATGATTTAGGACAACAATATTATATAGATATGATTAAAGCAAAAGTACCTGCTAAAAATGTATTTAGAGGTAAGAAATATAGAATAAGTATTATTTCTGATGTTTTAATTCGTTTTGAATATAGTGAAACTGGATCATTTAGTGATTATCCTACATTTTTCGCTAGAAATAGAAGTTTTGGAACTCCAACATATAAAGTTCAAGAAGATAGTGAAGTATTAATAATTAGAAATGATATTTTTGTATTAGAATATACTAAAGAAAAGCCTTTCATGGGTACTAAATTTCTGCCTGATCAGTATTTAAAAGTTATGATTAATGATAGTGATAAAATATGGTATTTTAATCATCCTGAAGTTAGAAACTTTATGGGAACAAGTTATAGTTTGGATGATTCTAAAGGTAAAGCTGTATATGAAAAAGGATTATTTAGTTTAGATGGGTTTACTACTTTTGATGATTCAAGAACACCAATTCTTAATAAGTTTGGTAATATAATAGCACCTAATTATAAAAGTATAGATACATATTTATTTATATATAATAATGATTTTGGAGTAGGTCTTAAAGATTATTTTAATCTTACTGGAATGCCTCCACTTATTCCTAAATATGCTCTTGGTGTATGGTGGAGTAAGAATGAGCAGTATAATGAAGCTGATATTCAAAAATTAGTAAAGGATTTTCATAAATATGGTATTCCTTTATCAGTTATTATGTTAGGTGAATATGCTAGACAAAAGAATAGTAATTCTAATATTAGTTTTTCATTTAATAAAAATACTTTTCCGCATTCTAAAGAATTGTCTGATGTTTTACATAAATCATCTGTTAGATTGGGACTTAATATTAAAACTGATGGATTGATAAGTACTGAAGAATCTAATTATGAAACATTTAGTAAACTTTATCAAAAGGATGCTGGTAAATGTGTGTTACTTAATATATATGACAGTAAATTTACTGATTCATTTTTAAAAGGAATTATAAATCCTTTAATAAATAGTGGAGTTGATTTCTTTTGGATTGATGATAATAATAAAGATAATAAACTTAGAGATTACACTATAAATTATTTCTTATTTAATAATTTTAGTCAATTTCAAGATAAAAGAAATTTTGTATTATCTAGAAACAATGGTATATGTCCTCATACTTATGGTGCATTATATTCTGGAAATACTATTGTAAGTTGGAAAACATTGAAATTATTACCTTTTTTTAATGCTACTGCTGCTAATATTGGAGTTTCTTGGTGGAGTCATGACATAGGTGGATATAAAGGCGGAGTAGAAGATTCTGAATTATATATGAGATATATTCAACTTGGTGTATATAGTCCTATATTTAGATTGTCCAGTGATTCAGGAAAATATTATAAAAGAGCACCTTGGAAATGGGATGCTAAAACATATAAAATTGTTTCTGATTATATTAGAATTAGACAAAGATTAATTCCATATATATATAGTGAAGCTAAAAGGTATTCTATGTATGGTAGTCCATTGATTCAACCATTATATTATAAATATCCAGAGACTTATGATGAACCTCTTTATAAAAATGAATTTTATTTTGGTAGTGAACTTTTTGTAGCACCTATAACTGATGGTAAAGATGCTATAATGAGTAGAGTTGTTCAAAAGATATTCTTACCTAATGGTGTTTGGTATGAATTTAAAACTGGTAAAAAGTTTAATGGTGGTAAAAGATATACTACTTTCTATAAAGATGAAGATTATCCTGTATTTGCACCTAGTGGTGCTATAGTACCTCTAAGTATATTAGATAATAATAATTTAAATGATTTGAGTTCTCCTTCTAAATTAGAAATTCAAATATTCCCTGGTAAGAGTAATGTTTATAAATTATATGAAGATGATGGTGTATCTAATATGTATAAACAGGGATATAGTTTTACAACTGAAATTAAATATAATTATAAACAAAATGATTATTCAGTTGAATTTACTCCTGTAGAAGGTAAAATTGGAGTATTACCTGAAAAAAGAAACTATGTAATTAAATTTAGAAATACTAAGTTTACTGAAGGGGTACAGGTATTTGAAAATGAAAAATTAGTTCCATATAGAAGATATTCAGATGACAATGATTTTGTAGTTGAATTTGATAATGTACCAACTATTTCTAAAGTATTAGTTTATTGTAAAGGCAATAATATTGAATTGGATACTATGAGATTAATAAATGAAGATATTGAAAGTATTATTACTGATGCTAAAATACCTACTGTATTAAAAGTAGAATTAGATAAAATAATGTTTAGTGATACTGATATTAAAACTAAAAGAATAAATATAAGAAAACTTAAAAGAAGTGGTTTGCAGAGTGTTTTTGTAAAAATGTTTATGAAGTTACTTGAATATATGGAAGATTTATAGTATAATACATTTGATTTCGTTGAAAAAGAAGTAGTAAATAAGTAGTTACTTTAAAGAGAATTAGTGGATGGTGTAAACTAATATTAACAATTATTGAACTTATCTTTTGAGGAATAATGCTTTACGGCTATATAGTAAGAAAGATGCATAAACTTTATGAATTAAGGTGGTACCGCGAGAAATCGTCCTTAAGTTATAAAGTTTTTATTTTTAGGAGATATTTATGAATGTATATTTAAAAATGTTAATAGATTTTGTCGGTGTATTCTTAATCGTAATGCTTGTATATAAATTATTTATTAATAAGAGAAGAAAAGAATATGAGAATTTAAAAAAATCAAATGAAGTAAGAATGATAATTGATAAATATCATCTTAATATGAAAAAAATTACATATAAAAAATTATTAAATACTGTGACAATAACTAATTCATTTATTATTGCTTTTACATCAGTTATAATAATTTATATTGATAAACTTGTTTGGGGAATAATGATTGGATTTGTTATGTTAATGGTTCTTTCATATTCATTATATGATTTAATAGGTAGATATTATAAAAAGAAAGAAGATGGTAAAGATGTATAATACAAAAGAAATAGAAAGTAAATGGCAGAAGATATGGAGAGATACTAATTGTTTTCATGCTGTTAATGGAAGTGCTAAGGAAAAATATTATATTTTAGTTGAATTTCCATATCCAAGTGGAAGCGGTTTACATGTAG
>CAZYOS010000064.1:0-5265 GCA_964649245.1 uncultured Clostridium sp. | reverse complement strand
AATATCCTTTTACAACATCTGCAAACATCATAATAAATCTACGATATGAATCATATGCAAATCTCTTATTATTAGTTGCTTTTGCAAATGAGGTACATACTTCATCATTAAGTCCTAAATTAAGAACAGTATCCATCATACCAGGCATACTTGCTCTAGCACCACTTCTTACTGATACAAGTAATGGATTATTTAAGTCTCCCATTGTTTTTCCAGTAAGTTCTTCTAATTTTTTTAAATAATCATAAATTTCATTTATAATATCTTCGCTTATAACTTTACCAGCATCATAATATGCTGTACAAGCTTCAGTTGTTACAGTGAATCCTCTAGGAACAGGTAATCCAATTGATGTCATTTCTGCTAAATTAGCACCTTTTCCTCCAAGAAGATTCTTCATGTCTTTGTTTCCTTCACTAAACAAATAAACATATTTCATTTGATCACACTCCTTCTATATAATTAAATACTTTAATATTATATCATATAGTAATTATTCATATCAAATATTTTATGTTTAATTTACAAAAAAAACTCAAAAGAGTTTTAATCTGATAAGCTTAATACTAAGTCTTCCTCTTCATCATAGTCAAAATAACTTAAATGATGATCATCATAATATTTCTTTTGAAATTTTTTACCTACATCTTTAGAAAAATGTCCTATTTTATTTACTACTTCAATAAGCTTGTCTTCTGTAATATGAGAACTATCTAGTTCTTCATCAATGTCTTCAAATGGGAAATTATTAACTAAACCATATAATCCGTTGTAAACTAATTCAGCCATAGTCCATGAATTAAAATCAAATTCTTTAAATGAACTTTCAACAAATTTTTTCCATTCTTCATGATATCTACTATCCAATAAAGATAATCCTTTTTTTAATAATATTTCTTTTTTAGGATATAATAATATTGAAATATCTCTAATTCTTTTTTCTCTTTCTAATGTTCTTTTCTTATTAGCTCTATTAATTTGTTTATCAACTATAGTATCACCATACTCTTGTCTTTTTAATACTTCAGTATTATATGGTTTGCTAATATCCAAATTCATTTCATATAATACTTTTAGTGAATCATAATCAACTATTGATAATATAATTGCATTATCAGATATAAACTGATACTCATCACCTGATTTAGTAGATACTCCATCAAAAAATTTAACTTCATCTAACACACAATTATCACAAAATAATATTCCTTTATTCATGCCATTTATCAAAACTCTATTGTTTTCATGTGATTTAAGTCTTTTAAAATTATCAGTAGCATTTTTTTCTTTAGATAATGATCTTTTATATTCATCCAAAGTAATACCATCTTCTTCCATAAAAACTAATTTTCCATCTACTGTTTGACATATTAAAAATTTATCAGTTCCTTCACACTTTCCCAGAATTTCACCTTTGTATTCATCGCTATCAGCAAGAATTTTTGACTCACATAATGGTAATCTTTTACCATTATAGAACCAATTACTTGCATTTGCTTTTTTATCTTTACCATAAATACTATCAAAAAATCTAAAAGCAATATCGTTATTACTCAAATCTACATTTAATGGATCTTTAGTACTTGTGTTATTACTACATGTACCTATTTCATTTCCACTTTTTGAAAATAAATATTCTATTTTTTTAAATCTCATTGTCTTCCTCCACACAATTTGTTATATTAGCATATTATTCTTTATAATTCAACACTTTTTCTATGTAACACTTTCCGCATAATGATTCATATTCTATATTATTTTCACCATCAATAGCTACTTGGCTTCCACTTGTAGTAAATTCACCATTTATTTTTCTTCCATTAAACTTTGCCCTTTTGCCACATCTACAAATAGTATATAATTCTTCAAGAACATCAGATAATTCAAATAATCTTATGCTTCCAGGAAATGCCATTGTTTTAAAATCACTTCTTAACCCGTAACAGATAACTGGAATATTTCTTAATTTAGTAAACATAAACAATTCATCAACCTGATCTTTAGTTAAAAATTGAGCTTCATCTACTAAAATACATACTATTTCATCAGAGACTTTATCTAAATATGATTTTAAGTTTTCATCATGTTCAATTAAATGATCAACCATTTTCTTAATTCCAATTCTAGAAACAAGTTTCTTGTCTCCCTTAGTATCTATACTCGGTTTTAGTATTAGAACTTTCATATCTCTTTCTTCATAGTTATGAGCAACTTGCAATAGCATAGTAGTTTTGCCACAGTTCATAGCGCCATATCTAAAATATAATTTTGACATTTTATTCACTCCTTTTAAAACAATTATAATAAACTTTCTTTATTCTTTCATTAGTGACATGTGTATATATCTCAGTACTTCTAAGTGAAGCATGTCCTAATAATTCTTGAACTATTTTAATATCACATCCATTATTTAACATGTCAGTAGCAAAAGTATGTCTAAGTACATGAGGTGTTACATGTGTTTTAATGGATAATCTTTTCATAATATTATTAATTATATATCTTACACCATTTTCTGATATTTGTAATCCCCTATTATTTAAAAACAAATATTCATTATCTTTTCTTATATGAACATTTAAGTATTCAAGTAATACCTCTTCAGCATATTCTCCATAATATACTACTCTTTCTTTATTACCCTTTCCTAATACTATAATCTTCTTATTTTTAAAATCAATATTAGATAATTTGATATTTACAAGTTCACTTATTCTTACTCCAGTGGCATAAAGCATTTCAATAATTAATCTGTCTCTAATTCCATCTTTATCTTTAGAACTTTCTTTTATTATTTCTAATAATTCATTATAATATAAGAACTTAGGTAATTTTTTTTCTTTTTTTGGATAAGTTATTTTACTTAAAGGATAATCTTTTTTAAGAATTAAATTGTTTTTATATAGAAATTTATAAAAAGTTTTATATGTACTAATATGTCTACTAATAGTAGTGGAACTCTTCTTGCTTTTATATAAATAATTAATGAACTTTCTTATATCATTTTCATCTAATAATAGTAAATCTTTATTACAATAAGAATTTAAATAATATATATCTTCTAAATAAGAACTCAAAGTAAAATGAGAATAATTTTTTTCAATAATAAATTCCCTAAACATAATAATATAGTTTAATTTATCGAAATCTTCTCTAGTCATAATATTATTATATAACAAAAAGAGACTTTTTTAAATAAAAAGTCTCCATCTATATAACACTCACAAATATGAGTGATTAATATATTTTATGGAATATTATAATTTTGTTGAATACTTTTTTCATTAAAACAAAATTTTATTGTTCCATATTTTGAAGTTTCATAATATATTAAGTTATATTTATCTAATTTATTAATAGTTTCTTTTGAAGGATGATTATATTTGTTATTCTTAGATACAGAAATAATTGTATATAAAGGATTTGTTATTGATAACAATTCTTCACTAGTAGATGTCTTACTGCCATGATGTCCTAATTTTAATATAGAAACATTTGAAATATTATATTTTTTTATTATATCTTTTTCAACTTTAATTGAGGCATCCCCTAATAAAAGAATATGATAATTATATATATTTATAAGTAATACTAAACTATTATCATTTTCATTATTATAAATTATATTATTTAATGAATAAATAATAATATTATCTATATTTATATAATTATCTAATAATATATTATGAGATATATTGTCTTCTAAGTAGTTAATATTACCTTTATTAATATATATTTGTTTAACATTAAAATTATTAATTAGATTTGAAGCGTTTCCACTATGATCATAATCTCCGTGTGGTGATTGTCAATTAATAAGTCGCACTAAAACCTTTATTTATAAAGAAAAAGAACTATCGTAATTGATAGTTCTTAAATCTATTTCATATTTTTATATAAGACATGATATACATTAATTGAAATTATTTTTTGAGTTTTTTTAATATTAATACGATTATGGTTTGAATATAGGGTAATATTACGGCAATTATAATTATAAATATTAAAAACAAAACTGATAGTGCTTGTCCTAATGCACTTCCTAAAGTATCTGCTTCCGGAAAAATATATTCAAAAAGCATAGCAACTATAGCACCAATTACCGCACTAATTAACAACAAAACAATTGGTAAAAAAATATAAAATAATATTCTTAATATTTTACTTTTAATATTATCTCCAATTTTTATGAACTTTTTACTTACTATCGTGCTTGGAAAACTAAGTCCTAATGCTATTAATGCAAATATAGGTGGTAATATTAACCATGACTTATCCTCATTTATAAACATAATATTAAATATCAAAAAAGTTAAAATTAAAATAACATATCTAGAAACTTTATATTCTTTTTTCATCACAACACCTCTATTTATAACAATTATATCATACATTCTTAGCTTTTAATCTTTTAAATTTTTATTTTCTTTTTGTAATTCCTTTAAGCTCTTTTGTGGTGTCGGAAGATTTTCTGGCATATTTCCACCTAATTTCTTGATACTATTTCTTACTTCTTTTCCCACTTCATTATGAACTAAATTAGCAGTATATTCATTATCCACATTATCTCTTTTTAATTTGGCATCTGTTTGAGCTATACGAAATATATTATCTGCAAGTTCTTCACTACCCATGTTATCTAATATATCTTCTCTATATCTTAGTTTCTTTCTTTTAAAAATATCATCTGCTGTTTCGCCATTATATAATCCCTTATAACCTGCATTATGAAATCTTGCTAAATCTTTTACTCCACTATTAATTGCAGTTTTATTTAAATTAAAATTACCTTTTCTTGCTTGATTTCGTCTATATATTCTTTTCTCATCTTCAGTAAGTTCACTATATTCTTTTTCAGTTAATTCCTGTTTTCTGGTTTGAATAGCAAAATATGTTTGTCCTAATGCTATTATTTCTTTTTTAGGATTACCATTCATTACAATTAAATAACAAGCATATCTAGATAATTTATAATCCAGAACTTTTCTTTTTGTCTTAGAACCTATATCAACCATTTTGCGTTGTACCGCAAAATGGTCATCTATATTGTGTTTACTCTCTTTACACGCAGTTTTAGCTCTTTCAATCAAATCATCTATACTTCGCCATTGATGATATCCTAAAATATTCTGCAATTCTCTAGCTAACCAATATTCATTACCATTTTCATCTATATATTTAATATCCTCAAACATTTTATTTGTATATTTCTTTATTTCATTCATTCACTCTCTCCTCTCTATGGTGCACATGTTTCTATTTTTA
>CAZYOS010000063.1:0-5265 GCA_964649245.1 uncultured Clostridium sp. | reverse complement strand
GAAGATATAGAAATATATCTTTTTTTATTACAAAAAATTTACAATTAGTTTACATATTCTATTGCATTTAATAAATATATTAAATATAATTATATATGAAATAGATAGTAGTTTCCAAGGGAGGGTTTATGAAGGAAATTAATAAAAAGCCTTCAATTAATGAAGAAAAATTTATAGATGAAGAAGATGATAAAAGAGTAATAGTATTCATAACTATTGCTATCGTCATTATAATTGCTATTATTATTGGATTATTAGTTGGATGCACAAAGAACGAGGAAGAAAAAGTACCTGATGCTATTGAGGATGATACACCTCAAGAAGTAATTAAAAAAGACGAAGTAGTAGAAGAAACAACAACTATTGAAGAAGTTAAAACTACAGTAGTTAAAACAAGCAATAAAAAAGAAGAAGTAAATGAACCAACTAATGATTACTTAGTTACATTCTATTATAATGATAATTTAGGTGTAGAAAAAATAAAGGTTAATGAAGGAAATAATGTTCCAAGCTTTGTACCAGAAGGATATGATAGTTGTGAATATTATGATTTAAACGGAAATCAAATTAATTTAAATAATGGTGTTTATGAAAATAAAACTATACAAATGGAATGTTCAACAAATACATACACAATAATATATGACAAAGATGGAATTGAAAGTCAAACGTATAGAGTTACTGATGGAATTTTAGATTTACCAGTAATTACTACTAATAAGATATTTATTGGATGGTTTTTAACTTTAAATAATGGAGAATATTCTAATTTAATAAATAAAATAACCCCAAGTATTATTGAATATGCGGATTCAGATAATAATATATACCTATATGCTAAAGAAGTAGATGATATAAAAGTTAATTATTATGATGAAGATGGAGTACTATATAGTAGTGTTACATTAGATAATCCGGAGGAAAATCTTGCAGTTATTGATGGAATAAATAATAATAATTTGGCTTGTACTTCTGAGAATAATTTCTTAGGATGGTCAGTTAATAATGACAATACTATAGACATTAAATTTGGTAGTACTATAAGTGTATCAGATTCAGTTAATTTATATGCAGTATGTGGAACAGCTACAGTAGCATATGCTAGTGAAGTAAATGGAATTACTGAAATAGTAAAAGAAGTTGGAATAAAAGATGAAGATAAAGATGACTATGTAGTTCCAGAAACTCCTGCTGAAGCAGGAATTGAAACACCAACATATTTTGTTGAAGTTGTTGAACCAACCGAAACAAGTAAAACAGTAGTTGAAGATTCAAAACCTGATGAAGATATGGCTAGTAATGAAATAAGATTATCAGAAGTAGTTGATAAAGCTGCTCAAGGATACACTCCAGAAGTGAATGATGAAGTTGAGAAACTTGAAAAAGTATTTGATGGATGGATCATTGATACTGATAATGATATTACTACAACAACTGATCAAGAAGAAGTACCTGAAACAATAGTGCCTTTAGAAGATGAAACAACATTAGTTGCTGAATGGTCTGAACAAGCTGAAGAAACTCCACCTCTTGAAATGCCAGAAGCTTAAATAAATAAAATAATAAAGCATACACAAAGAAGTGTACGCTTTTTAATTATTATTTAACAATCAAATTTAAAATAATGACATTCAATAGTAAATTTGATACAATTATTATGAGGTTTCATATGGAAGTAGATATTGATGGATTAATATTTAAAGTATATATTGAAAGAAAAAACAATAAAAATATGTATTTAAGAGTAAAAAAAGATGGAATATATATAACTACAAATTATTTAATTACTAACAAAAAAATATTATTATTTATAGAAAATAATTCAGATTATATTTTGAAAAGTTATGATAAAGTATTAAAAAAAGAAAAGAAAAATGAAGAATTTTATTATTTAGGTAATTGTTATCAAGTTATTATATTAAATACAGTATCTAAAATTGAATTTTATGATGACAGGGTATTTGTTAAAAATAAAACATATCTTAAAACATTTTTAGAAAGTGAAGCTGAAAGAATATTTAGTGAGAGATTAAAGATTTGTTATAGCTTATTTGAAGAAAACATTCCATATCCTAAAATGATGGTATGGAAAATGAAAAGAAAATGGGGATACTGTAATAAAAGGGAAAATCTTATTAAACTTAATTTTGATTTAATAAAGTATTCTATTAATGAGATTGATTATGTTATTATTCATGAACTTTGTCATTTAATTGAATTTAATCATTCTAAAAATTTTTGGAATTTAGTTAAGAAATATAAACCCGATTATAAAGAATCTCAAAAAATATTAAAGGAGTAGTTATGCTAATAAGTTCAATTGATAATAAAAGAATTAAGGAAGTAAGGAAGTTACTTGATAAGAAATATTCTTTAGAAAAAGGATTATTTATTATTGAGGGTGATCATGCAGTTAAAGAAGCTATTAAAAATAATTTATTATGTGATTTATTTTTATTAGATACTAATAATGATACATATGATTTTGAAAATGATACTGTAACATTAAAAGTAATGAAGAGTATGTCTGATCTTAAAAGTACTTCTAGAGTATTAGGTATATGTAAAATAAAGAATTCTAATAATCTTGGGAAAAAGATTGTTGTTCTTGATGATGTTCAGGATCCTGGTAATGTTGGTACTATAATTAGAAATGCTGTTGCTTTTGATATTGATACTATTGTTTTGTCTAATAATTCAGTTAGTCCATACAATAATAAAGTTATTAGGAGTACTGAGGGTATGATATTCAATATTAATGTTGTCATTGGCAATTTAGATACTATTTTAAAAGAAATTAAGTCTAATGGTATAGAAATAATAGGTACTTCATTAAATACTTCTAATGATGTTAAAAACATGCTTAAAAGTAATTCTTTTGCAGTTATATTTGGAAATGAAGGTAAGGGCATTAGTAATAATGTTTTATCTTATTGTGATAAAGTTTATAAAATAAATATGAAAAGTGATTGTGAAAGTTTAAATGTAGGTGTTTCTTGTGGTATAATACTTTATAAATTATTTGAGGGATAAAATGGAATATATTAAAATAGGAAAAATAGTAAATACTCATGCGTTAAAAGGTGAAGTTAGAATAATAAGTAATTTTGAATATAAAGATCAAATTTTTGTTGTTGGAAAACATTTATTAATAGGAAGATTTTATAAAGATGAAATTATTAATAGTTATAGAGTACATAAAAATTATGATATGGTAACCTTTGTTAATAAAAATTATATAAATGATGTTATAGAATATAAAGGTGAACCTATATATGTTCTTAAAAGTGATTTGATAATAAGTGATGATGATATATTAATTGAAGATATGATAGGTATGGAAATAATATTTGATAATAAAAGTATTGGACTTGTGGAAGACTATAGAAATGATAATGGAAATAGATTAATATATGTTAATAATAAATATATTCCCTTTAATATGGATTTTATTGAAAGAATAGATAAGTCTAATAAAAAAATATATTATAAAGACATAGGAGGATTATTATGAAAATTGATATATTAACATTATTTCCTCATATGTATGATGGATTTTTATCTGAAAGTATTATTAAAAGAGCTATTCGAAAAGAATTAGTAAGTATTAATATTATTGATATAAGAGATTATACTCCATATAAGAATAAACAAGTTGATGATTATGCTTTTGGTGGAGGAGCTGGTATGATATTAATGTGTGAACCAGTATTTAATGCTGTTAATAGTATTAAAACAAATGATTCGTATACTATACTTTTATCTCCTAGAGGTAAAACTTTTAATCAAAATAATGCTTGTAAATTAAGTACTAAAAAGCATATAATAATTATATGTGGACATTATGAAGGATTCGATGAAAGAATATATAGCTTAGCTGATGAAATAATATCAATAGGTGACTTTATCTTAACAGGTGGAGAATTGCCATCTATGATGATTGCTGATAGTGTTGTTAGATTAATCGATGGAGTTATTTCAAAAGAAAGTCTAGAAACTGAAAGCTTTAATGATAATATGCTTGATTATCCTGTTTATACTAAACCTAGAAATTATAATGGAATGGAAGTTCCTTCAGTGTTAGTAAATGGTGATCATAAAAAAATCGATGAATATAGAAATGAAGAAAGAAAAAGAATAACAAAGGAATATAGAAAAGATTTAATGAAGTAGGTGGTTTTTATGGAATATGTAATTGATAAAGACAATGATGATTTTAAATTAAGTTATTTTAATGTAAATATTTCAGGACTTGAAGTACTTCCTAAAAATAAATATCCTGGAATAACTTATAAAGCATCAAAAGTAACAATAATAGATCCTGATTTAAGTACTATTTACATAAAAAAAAGAATTAATAAAAAAATAGATCAATTAATAGAATTTATGTTAAAAATATTAAATGATAATGATACCACTGATGGAGATGTTGGAATAGTACTTAATGAAATAAGTAGATTAAAAGGAATTATATACAATAAATATAGAGAACACTTAAAAATCGAAGATTATAAAAGTTTATTATCTAAAATAATAATAGTAGAAGAGGAATTTAAAAAGAATTATAATCAAAAAATGTTTATGAATCAAATGAGAAACCAAATATTATATAATGATAATGAAATGTCTGAAGGAAGAAGTAGATAAAAAAAAGATCAATTAAGATCTTTTTTTGATTGTTCTTCTAATAGGATCGCTTAAATCAAATTGCATTGTTTCTTGTGTTTCTATATTCTCTTTTATTTTTTGTAAATCTTTGTATGATATTTTATCTAAGTTAGAATAGTTAATAGCTTCATCATCTTTGCTTCCTATAATAGCTTCTCTTGCTGATAAACTTGTTTTATTTAACATATTTCTTGAAGCTTCAGTACCATGAGCAAAAGTATCTCTATCTTTCATAAATAAACTATACTTTAATATTGATGATGCTTTTGATGATGATATAAATGATAATGTTGAGAATGCTGCTAATCCAAATAATGTAACATATTGGAATATATTTTCAGCAAGTGCACTATTCATAAAATCAACTCCAGGAATAAATGTAGCTGCACAAGAAAGTGAACATAATACTTCTAATACAACATTTAAAGCTCCCTCTCTTTTCACTGCAGGTAACACTTCTTTAACCTGATATTTAGTTTGTGCTTCCATTGCATTATTAGCAATATCATAGTTTCTATCAGTAGCGTCAACTGTCCAAGTACCTCCTGTATCAAATTTAACAAGTAATTTACCATTTTCTTCTTTAAAGCCTTTAAC
>CAZYOS010000062.1:0-5317 GCA_964649245.1 uncultured Clostridium sp. | reverse complement strand
TCATTGATTCTACATCCTTAAGAGCAGGCATATTTGCAAACTCGTCTAATACAAAATTTGTTCTAAATGGAAGTCTTATATTTGGACAAGTTTGCGCAACAGCAATTAAAGCTTCATAAACTTGTTTAACAAATATTGTCGCTAATGCATGATATGTTGTTTTTTCATCGTGTATTTTTAAGAATACAGCGGTTTTTTCTTTTCCAATATCCCTTACATCAAAATCACTATATGAAAGCATTTCACTTAATTGTCTTTGAGAACTAAAGATTCTTGTTTTAGTTCTAAATGTAGACATAATACCACCACGAGTATCATTTGGAGCATTAATACAAGATGCTGCAGCAATATAAGCTGGAGATAATTCTCCTTTAGATTTGAAATACTCTTTAATATAGGTAGAAGCACCAATTCTATCATCACCTTGTTCAGCCATCATATTAATACTATTTATATTAACCTCTGGTTCTTTTGCATCATCAAAAAGTCCAAGTGCTAGTCCTGTAAAGAAATTAGACGCAGTATTCTCCCAAAATGGTTCTTGTCTATTATTTGGATCAATCAATATATTGGATGCTAAATCTTGTAATAATTCATTTGCTTTATCAATATTTCCCTCTTTGTATATTTTGTATGGATATGAGAAAGGATTCCAAGCAGATCCCTCATCAGGATCACGAAAATTTACTAATATTAATTTATAACCTTTATCTTTTAATAGATTTCCACAACCCTCATAAAGTTCTCCTTTTGGATCGGTTACTATCATACTTTCGCCATGCTTTGCTAAGATTCTAATAAGTGGAAACATGAAACTTTGAGATTTTCCTGAACCAGATGCACCCATGATTAATGAATGATTCTCCCCATCATCTACCCAAGCATTTACACCATCGTTGATTACTGGAAATCCTCCTGCTGCATAATTATCATCCTCTAAATGAATCTTTTTAATTCCATAATCTTTTTTCATGTCTTTTTTATCCCAAACTTTTGTATAACCATCAGCTTTTGACTTTTTTTCTGTTGTGATACCTATTCCTTCTTCCATTTCAAAGAACAAAGAGGAACAACTAACTAGTAGAGCGACAACAATTAGTACAAAAAACACTAAAGTAGCCACTATATAGTCTCTTCCAAATGCAGGTAATGGATTTAATCCAAAGATTTCTCCATTTACTGATATACTATGTAAATTCAAAACAGCTATTGCTACTAAATATAATAATAGAACACAAAAAATTCCAAATATTACTAAATCTTTTGAATCCGCCCTCATTTTAAGTTTCATATCACACCTCTATAATTTATTATACAATATAATCTTTTATAATTCATTACTTTTCTTGACTTTTTTTATTACTTTAAACATAATAATAATTATTATTATTAGTGATAGAGCAATTAATATATTAAAAAGGTAATTGCTTAATTCATTTTTCTTGACAGGATTATTATATTTTATATATAAGTTTGATAACTGGTTAGCCCTACTTAAATTCCAAGTAACTATTTTATTTTCTATATTATCCGCATTACTTTCAGTTATTCTATATGGAAAACTCATATTAATGATAAACGAACTAGTATAGTTATCTTCTGAAATGTTTCCATAAACCATTTCGTTAAACTTTTCATTAAATACCACTTTTATAGTGCACTCTTCATCACACTCATATGAAGAATATCCTACATATTTTTTAAAAAATTCATCTTCAAAATATTTATTTATATCTAAATATGTATTGTTTAAATTAATTACATAATAATTTTTTTCATTATTATACTCATTCATTATTTTAATATCGTGAATTCTAGAATTAAACAAATCGTTCCAATCATCAGGTTTAGAATTGTCAAAAATAGCAACTCCTTCCTCAATTGTTAAATTATCTTTAATGGATCCATTTTTTTCATATATAATACTATAATTTACTGAACAACCTGTTAGTAATAATAATGAAAAAAGACAAAAAATCTTTTTTATCATATTAAACTAATCTCCACCATAATTTGCAACGTCTTTACAATCATAAATTGTACTTCCTGAATATGTTTTCTTTAATATTTCGACGAAACTTAAACCTTCACCTGCCATACTGCTCCAAGTATTTTGAGTGACACTTTTATAACTGCCATTAAATCCAGCACCTTTTACATCTTCAGCATAGTTAACACCATATTTTTCGTATGCAACACTTTTAACACCAACCACATATCTTTTAGCTTCTTCAAAAAGATCAGATAGTCTTGCCATATCGGAACTACCTAATGGGCAATTATAGAAACCGTGTTTGATAACACCATCTGTGGTACAGGTAGCCTTTGTAACAGGATTTTCAACTTCATTAGGATATGTTGCAGGGTATTGAATTCCCTTCATTACAAATCCTCCATCATAACTTCTTGAACAGCCCAAATATGGATCACAATAGTTTTGATCACAATCTCCACTTCTCATTGTAAGAACTTTGCTTTTGTTTAAATTACCCCCTCTTCCTAAAGTATAGCTTATTGATGCAACCATCTGTGTTTTAATATATTCTGCATTTGAAGATACACTTATTTCACCTAAAACGACGCCTATTATATACTCTTTAAAAGATCTAGTTGTCATATAATTTCCTTCACAATCATTTATTATAATTTCAGTTTTAGATATATCATTTTCTTGTGCATATTTACAATAACTTAACACACTAAATCCAGATCCGGAATTATATGCTGGTTCCTTCTTTTCAGTTTCTAAAATGTAATCGTAGTTATCTTTATCTTCTTTTATAGTTTGTATTGAAACTTCTACACGCTTTGGAGTTGTAATTTCGTCATATACATATCCTGGTAAATTATCATCTTCATCAGCAGTTTTAAAACCAGGGAAATTAATATATGCATATCCATTTCTATAATCAAAATCGAATACTGAAGTTCCAGTACCATCAGCAGAAGAATTTTTCCTAGTCAAACTTACAAATATATCTTTATTTAATGAATATAATTCTTCATATCTTACTTTTTGAAAATATGCGTATGTGCTTTGTGTCCCGCTTACACCTTTACTTGCATAAAAGTTTGCACCCTCGCTAAGATCACCAAAGCTATCAACTTCATATTCTTCTGGACTAGAAGGTGTTACTGTTCCTTTACAAATATCATCAGTATTAATATATGAATTATTCATATCAGTATCATATACCCAGCCACTGCCGTATATTGATTTAATACTTGCAAATGCAGGTATGCTTCTATCTAATATTGGTTTTGACCCCAAACCTCCAGATCCAATATAACCAGGGATACTTTCTCCACTACTACTTGTTGGATCTATATCACTAAATCTCATGAATAGTTCCCATTTTTCAACACTTGAATAGTAAAAAATATGAGACTTTGCTACGCATCTTCCTTGTAGTTTTGGGACAGTGATTTCTATGTCTGTCTTTCCATTTTGAATATCTTTTACGAGCATATTTAATGTGGTTAAATCGTAGTACCAAAGTATGTCATTTATTGTGCTATTTGTTGGTACAAGTGGTAAAAGTTCATCAACCAGTGCCTTTTTTAATACTAAAGTATCAGTTGACGGAACATCAACACTAGCTTGAATTAAATATTTTTTGGTTAAAAGTGTAGCCACTTTTTCAAATGACCAATATGGCCATACATCTTCAAATATAGTACTTCTAACTAGTTTGTCCACGTCTTCTTTTGAAATTAGTGCTTCATCTCCACCAGTTAACATGTTTTCTAATCTATTATAATTTTCAGTTGATGTTACTACTTCAACATCATCAGTATTTTTATATGAAGTATAACTCGCTTGTTCATCATATCCATTAAAGAATGTAGATATGATTAGTGATTCATCAACATCAAGTCCATACTGAGAATATTTTCTTTCATATCCATTTGCAGTACCCCTTATGTAATTAAGTAATCTACAAGGATTCCCTGCAAAATTTCCGGTAATTGATGTTAGTAAGTTATCAAACCATAATACTATTGTATTTGCATTACAAGCATTATCATTTTCAAGAACTGTAATTATTCCATCAACTGTATGACCATCAGGGTATGTATAATCTTTTAGACCGATTTGCTCTCCATTAGCATCGACAAAGTACTTGTCTTCTACCCAAATTCCTCCAGCACCATTAGTTTCAGATTTTTCTACAGTATAATCATCATAATCTTTGATACCAAAAAAAGATGTAATAGCAGTTAAAATAGTACTAAACACAATTATGCAATAAGCAATAGCTAAAAAAGATAAATATGCTGCTGCTATTATTCCAATTATTATCAACTTTTTTTTAATTGACTTTAGTTTTTGAAGAGGATTTTTATCTCCTAAAAGATTAACACCACTTTTTTTAGATTCAGAATTGCCTTTAGAATTAGATTTATTTTCTTCTTTCTTCTTGTTACCATCTAGTCCTTCTTTTTTGTCTAATCCATCTTTTTTTGCAAGACCTTCATTTTGCTTATTACCACCATAGTTATTACTATGATTATTTTGTTTTCCAGTTACACTATTATCTGGATTTGGACTTTTTAAAGCATTAGGCACATTTGTACTATTTTGTTTTTTACTACTAGAGAATTTTGAATTAGTGGACATAGAAGATAAATTATTATTAACAGTATTTCCAACTTTTACCGCTGTTCCTGCTCCTGCTAAAAAAGGATTTTTAGTAGCAATTGCCTTATCAGCTAATTTATTCATCTTATCTCTATTTAATTCAGCCATAATGATACTCCTATACTTTCTAATTATGTTAATTATATCATAATATTAAATAAAAAAAAACTTCTAAAAAGAAGTTTATTTTATAGTCCTCCACCTGAACCAAATGACTCTAATTCTTGTTGAGTAGCAATTACATTAATTCTCATTCTTCTGCTACCACATGAGAACAAGGCTTGTCCTTGATTATATCTCTTTATAGAATCTTTTTCTTGTTCAGTTAAATCAATAAGTTTTGATAAATCCTCTACAGCTTGTTTTTTAAGCCCCATGACTAAATAATAAGATGCATTATTATTGTTCCTGTATTATATTTACGACTACGTCTTTGAATTCTAGCAAGGAATTCAGCACCTAATGTATTTTGGTCTGCAAGTAACATGTGAGCTTCATCAACCATTAGTACGGTATTAACATCCCTATCCAGAGTTAATCCCCATGCATACTTAAGTATATTGAAGAATAATGCATTTCTAATATTTGAATCAGCATTCATTATTTCACGAATATTAAATACTATAAAGTCAGCTGATGTATCAATTGTAGTTTTGCCAGTGAAATAATATCTTA
>CAZYOS010000061.1:0-5588 GCA_964649245.1 uncultured Clostridium sp. | reverse complement strand
TTAATAATAACAGGACCTAATATGAGTGGTAAATCTACATATATGAGAGAACTTGGTATAATAATAGTACTTAATCAAATTGGTTCTTATGTACCTGCTAAAAAGGCTAATTTGCCTATATTTGATAAGATATTTACTAGAATAGGTGCTAGTGATGATTTAGTTGGTGGAGAAAGTACATTTATGGTTGAAATGAAAGAATCTGCCAATGCATTAAAAAACGCTACTATTAATAGCTTAATATTATTTGATGAATTAGGTAGAGGTACATCAACGTATGATGGTATGTCATTAGCTGGATCAATAATAGAATATATTGCTAAAAATATTAAATGTAAAACTTTATTTTCTACTCATTATCATGAACTTACTGCAATGGAAAATATGTTACCTGGTATTAAGAATATACATGTAACAATAGATGATAATGGTGAAGATATAACTTTTTTACATAAAGTATTACCTGGTTCAGTGGATAAAAGTTATGGAATAAATGTTGCTAAATTAGCACAGTTACCAAATGAAGTAATAATTAAAGCACAAGAACTTCTTGATATGTTTGAAAATACTGATAATAAGCAAAATAATAGAAAAGTAAAACAGTATGAACTTGATTTAAATACTAAAGTTGATGAATTAAGAGAGTACATTAAAACTATTAATCCGTATGAGGTTACTCCAATGGAAGCAATACAAATATTAGAACAAATAAAAAAGAAAAGTGATAATTGATAAATTAAATAAATAATGATATAATAATTACATATTAGGAGAGAGCTATGAATAAAGAATTATTATCAGCAATGTATAAAGAGTTAAATGATTTAATTAAAGAAAATGAAAAAGATGCTAAAGAATTTGGTGATTTGCCATTGGATAAAAGGAAAGCAAAAGCTGCTGAAATGCAAAAGAAAATAGATGCTTTTCGTAAACTAAAAGAAAAATATATATTATATAAAAGTGCTCCTACTAAAGAACTAGAAAGCGAGATTATTAAAGAATTTGGCTCTTTATTATCAAAATATTATACTACAACTAAAGACTTTAACTTTCCAAAATTAGATTCAACTAAATTTAATGAAGCAGGTGCTTTAGCAGAAGAAGAGAAAGAAGAAGAACTTGCTTTTCCTAAACTAGATACAACAAAATTTGATGATAATGGCGTTCTTATTAATGAAGAAAAAGAAGAAAACAATGGTTTAACTAACAATAATGAAAAAGGGAAGAATGCTCCTGAACTTAAAACAGTAGAAGAATGGGAGCAGGCATATAATACAAGTATAGATCCAGAAGCACTAGAATCAGTCGGATTAGATTCTAAAAAACAAATAGATGAAATGTCATTTCTTAAAGCGTTAAAAGCTATTCATCAGAATTCTATTAATTATTCTGACGAAGAAAATATGCAATTATAAATTGATTTAGATAAATATATATGTTATAATTTAAATAATATAAAAGGAGTTTATTGTATGAACAAGGATTTGTTAGTAGCAGTATATAAAACACTATCTGATTTGATAGTAGCAAATGAACAAGAGGGTAAAGCATTTTATGAGTTACCAATGGAAGAAAGAAAAGATGCAGTAGTAAAAATGCAAGCTAAAGTTGATGCTTTTAGAGGATTAAAAAAATTATATGTATTATATAAAGAAAGTCCTACCAAAGAATTAGAAGGAAAAATTGTTTATAATTATTCTTCTTATATTAGCAAGTATTATGTTGAAACTGAAGCTAAAGAAGTAAAATCAACTCTGGCTGTGGAAGAAGAAGTAGTAGCTGAAGCAAAAGAAATTAAATTTCCTCCATTAGGTGAAGAGAAAAGTGTAGAAGAAGCTAAAGAAGTAAAATCAGCTCCAACTGAAGAAAGTATTGATGGTGAAGAAAAAAAATCAATAGCTGAATGGGAAAGAATATATGGATGGAAAGTTGTAAACCCTATTGGATTTGGAACTGATGTATTTAATCCTGGTGTTGTGATATCTGAAAAAGAATTTCAAGATGGAATTGCAGAATCAGAAGTTGAAAATATTGACTCAGGCTTAGGAATGTAATTTAAAGCAAGATAATCTTGCTTTTTTTTATATTTCGATGTATAATATATAGCCGTAAAAAGGAGATATATTATGAATAATGAATTGGTAATTAAAACATACAACTTATTAAAAAAATATATAAGTGAAAACGAAAATGATTTAAAAAAATTTGAAGAAATGAAAAAGGATAGAGTATCTCGTTTTGAACAAATTGAATTTGTAAAAAAAATGCAAGTAGGTTATGATAAATTCTATACATTAAGACCTTTATATATGGAATATACTAAGAATCCAACTAAAGAATTAGAAAGTCAAATATTAAATATATGTGGTGAAGAATTAGGATTAATTAAAAAAGAATCTTCTAAAAAGGCTGATGAAAATGATGAATCTAATGAAGAAATAATAGAATTTCCAAAATTAAATAATGAATCAGATACAGATAAGTCTCCTAAAAGAGAATCTATTGAAAAAAAACCAACTATAAATAATTTTAAAAGTAAAAAATTAAAAGGAAAAAGAAATAGCTTATTTAAAAGAATAAAAGATAAATTTACTAAAAAGAAAAATGTTTCTACAGAGGAGAAAAGTAAAGCATATAGCACATTTGATGGTGTTGAAAAAACAATTAAAGAATGGGAATCCTTTGCTGGACTAGTAATAGATGATTATAACTGTTTTGTTGATAGTACAGGAAAAGTTGACTTTGGCAAAACATATAATATAAAAGATTTTGCTGATAAATTAGTTAATTGTAAAAGAATTCATAAAGCTACTAAGTCTATAAAAGATTGGGCTTATGAGAGAAATATTGAAATAACAAATCCAAAAGGATTTATAGATGAAAATGGTTTTTATAATGAAAACAAAATAATTACATTACAAGAATTCCTAGATAGATTATCAATCTGTAAATATAGAAAAATTGAAAAAGAATTATCACTAAAATAAAATCCTAATTATTTAGGATTTTTTCTGTGTTTTTAAAATTTATTTTTGATATTTTATATAGTTCGTCTTTTCCATATTTTTTTACTATTTCTTTTCCAAGATTATCAACTAAATTAGATGCTCCTTTTAAAATAGTAGTATGATATGTTTCGCTTAGTTTATCCATTTCTTTTAAGAATAGATATCTACTAATAACAGAAGCAGCCGCTACACTTAGGTGTTTGCTTTCACCTTTAGTTAAAAAAGTAATTTTAGTAACTTTCTCTGTGATATTTTCTTGTTTTAAATAACTAAAGTAACTTCTTGGAGAAGTAAATTGATCTATTATTATTTTATGATATGGTAGTCCTTTATTTGATAATTCATATAATACTTTGTTATGAAGTATTGCTTTTACTTTGTTCATATTAAAGCCTTTTTTTGACCACTCATTATATTTTACATTAGATAAAGTAAAAGATGCATATGGTATTTTATTCATTAATATAGGAGCACATCTAAGTATTTTCTCATCTGTCATTTTTTTTGAATCCATTATGTGTAACTCTTCTAGTAATTTTCTTGTATCTTTATTAACTAAAGTTGCTGTTACAACTATTGGACCAAAATAGTCTCCTGTACCAACTTCATCACTTCCTATAGCATCATAATAATAATATGTTTTATCATCTTCTTTATTTTCTTTGGTTTTTTGTTCTGAATCTATATTTCTATTATTTAAATGCATTTCTTGATCTTTCCACATATTAGCATCTATATCAGCACTAATACCTTGAAACATTACTTTACCACTTTCATACATAGTTATTATTGTTCCACCTTCTTCTGCTTGAAATATAGAATAGGGAGGCTTATTATCTCTTCTCAATATATCATAATAATCTATCATTTTATCTTTAACATTATCACTTACTTTGAATACTATTGTTTGTTGAGTATTTTTCATATTTATCACCTGTATTCATTTTAACATAAATATATAAAAAATACTTAATTTATTTTTAAGTATTTTTTATAAGCTTTTTTTGATGTACTATTAGGTTCTACAATATATTTTAATTTTTTTTCTGAACATATTTTATTTAAAAAATAATCTAATAGATATGGATTTCTTATAAATAACGGACCAATATTTTGTGTAGCATAAACATTATTATAAATGTATCCTTCATTATTTGTTTTATTGTCATTTGAATATTTGATATCTGTTTTTAGAAATGGTGTTCTTATATTATGAATAATTCCACATCTATTTTGAAATCCTATTACATCTTCTTTTATTAGTTTTGTTTTACTTAGTGTTTCTCCTACTATTCTTAATTTAGAAGCATTTTTAAAGGCATTTTCTTCTAAATATTCTGTATTATAGTCAAATACTTTAATTCCTTCTATTTCTTCATTAAATGCTTTAATTATAGTTCCAAACATATACATAGAATTACCAGTTAAAAATAAATATTTATTATCATCTATATACTTTTTAATATCTTCATATCTAAGCTTTAAATCATTAATACATATTTTAATATTTTCTTCATCACCAGAACCAATATAAATAATATCATATTTACTAAAATCTATTTTGTCATATAAAGATTTAAAATCAATATTAACTTTTATTTTAGATCTTCTTAATTCATTTGAAATTGCTCTTACATTAGCATTTTCTCCATATAGATTTAATATATCATAATATAAGTGTAATATATTAATCATTATTATTCTCCTTTATTATTTTCTTTAATTCTATTTCTTTATCAAAACATACCATAGAATATATTTTACCTTTAGTTTTATTTTTAATTATATCTTTAATATCATTTATATTATCTATTAATATTAATTTATTTTTATTTATGCCTGCATATTCCATTCTAAGTAACATATCTTGATTGAATCTTCCAATTAAAATAATTGAATCTATACTTTTATCTGTTAAGCACTCAAAATCAATATCCCAAATCCATGATATATCATTTTCTTTATATCTTCTACTTGATGAATCAAATCCTAATATTATCGTTTTTTCTTCTTCTTTTTGATGAAGAATATAATCTAATGATTGTTTATAACTTAAATTATTTTCATTTTTACTTACTAACATTTGCCATTTTCTATTATCAAAGTCATATATTTCTAATCTTTTAGTTGTCATACTTTCATCATTTATTATTTTTAATATATCCGAGTCTTTTATATTTAATGCTTTTGATAATGCATAACATCCAGTTATAAAGAATACTGTATATAGGAAATTAGATGGAAGTTTTATTTCATTATCATTTATTGTAATTTTTTTATTATCTACATCAATATTTCTTGCTTCATAATCAACGTCTCCTCTAAAGAAGTCATAACTTGGACAATTATATTTTCCTAAATGTCCATAGTGATAATACTCATATTCAAGTTTCTTATGACAAATAGGGCAATAACATGCATCTCTATTATTTAAATTTGATGGTCTTGAGTAGTCGTTTTTAGCAACACCATAGGTAGTTACTGGTCCCATATAATTTATTCTTATTCTATTAACATATACATCGTCTGCATTAAGTATTAAATGTGTTTCTTTTGGAATAGAAGACTTAATACATTCAA
>CAZYOS010000060.1:0-5633 GCA_964649245.1 uncultured Clostridium sp. | reverse complement strand
CTAATTCAGTCTTACTCATCGTAAATTACCTCCCATTTACAAATTTTAAGCATATATATAATCATATAATGCTTACATATTAATTGTAGCATAACCTCTATAAAATGCAAGTATTTATTAATAATTTTATATATTTTTCCCTATTTTAGTGGAATTATTGTATATAGTTTACAATATTTATTATTCTTTTTTATCTTTATCACATTCCGGGCAATAAATCTTATTCTTTTTCTCCACTATTAATCCACCACATTTAGAGCAAATTTCTCCTGTTGGCTTATCCCAAAGTGCATAGTTACATTTTGGATAATTATTACATGCATAAAATATTTTTCCCCTTTTAGTCTTCTTTTCTATTACCTTTCCACCACATTTAGGACAATCACATATTTCAATTATCTTTTTTTCTTCTTTTTTAATATATTTACATGTTGGATAATTTGAACATGCTGTGAAAGGACCATATTTTCCTTTCCTTATTACTAAAGGACTTCCACAATTTGGACAAATTTCTCCTGTTTCTACTGGAGCATCTTTTTCCATATCTTTAAATGCTACTGTAAGTAGTGGCTCAAAGTCTTTATAAAATTTGTCTAACACTTTATACCATACTAATTTATTTTCAGCTATTTCATCTAATTCTGTTTCCATAGATGCTGTATAATTAACATTTATTATTGATGAAAAGAATTCTTGTAATTTATCAGTTACTTTTACACCCACTTCAGTAGGATAGAATTTTCTATCTGTTATGCTTACATATTCTCTTTCTTTAAGAACGCTTACTATCTTAGAATATGTGCTTGGTCTACCAATTCCTAGTTTTTCAAGTTCAGCTATTAAAGTAGCTTCAGTAAATCTTGGTTTTGGTTCAGTAAAATGTTGTATCTTTTTTACTGATGAAGACACTATTACTTTTGAATTCTTATTATCAAATGATGGAAGAATTGCATCTTCTGTATCTTCAAAATTCTTATATACTTTTAAATAACCATCAAATACATATATTTGTCCTGTTGCTTTAAATGTATATTCATTATTTAATAACTCTACTACTGTTGCTTCGACTTTAGCATCAGCCATAAGAGAAGAAAGTGCTCTTACATATATAAGATTATATAGTTTGTATTCATCTGGCTTTAAATATTGTTTAATGCTTTCTGGTGTTCTATTAATATTAGTAGGTCTTATTGCTTCATGAGCATCTTGAACATTCTCTTTCTTTTTACTTGTTTTTGCATATCCAATATATTCTTTTCCATAGTTTGAAGCAATATATTTCTTAGTATCATTTACAAATACATCAGATAATCTAATTGAATCAGTTCTCATATATGATATAAGACCAACAGTTTCACTTCCTATGTTTACTCCTTCATATAATTTTTGTGCTACTGACATAGTTTTTGATGAAGGAAATCCTAATCTATTAGATGCCATTTGTGTAAGAGTACTTGTAGTAAATGGTAATTTACTAGGTTTCTTCTTAAGTTTTTTATCTATATTATCTATATTGTATGCATTAGATAATTTATTTAGTATTTCATCTGCTTCTATTGAACTATTTATTTCAATCTTTTTACTTTGATATTTTTCTAATGTAGCTTTAAAATCACCAAAATCAGCTTCAATAGTATAATACTCATGAGGAACAAAGGCATTTATTTCACGTTCTCTATCTACTATTAATTTCAAAGCAACGCTTTGAACTCTTCCAGCAGATTTACCATCTGTTTTTGATTGCATTAATTTGCTTAATCTAAATCCTATAATTCTATCAAGTATTCTTCTTGATTCTTGACTATGAACTAAATCCATATCAATATCTCTAGGATTTTTAAATGCTTCTTTAATTGCTCCTTCCGTAATTTCATTAAAAACTACTCTACCATATTTTCCATCTTTAATATTTAAAGCATCCTTTAAGTGCCAACTGATAGCTTCTCCTTCTCTATCTGGATCTGTCGCTAAAATAACATTATCACTATCTTTAATAGCACTTTTTAATTCACTAACTAATTTACTTTTTCCTTTTACTATTACATAGTTAGGTTTAAAATTATCTTCTAAATCTACTCCAAGTCCATACTTACCTGTTGTTGCTAAATCTCTAATATGCCCTTTTGAACTTAATACTTTGTAATCACTTCCTAAGTATTTTTCAATAGTATGACTTTTACTTGGGGATTCCACTATTACTAAATTTTTCATTTTTTCATCTCCTTAGTTATTAATACTTGCCATAAAACAATATTAAACATTTAATATATTTTTGTCAAGTTATTATTTTTAATCAATTAAAAAGTAGAATCAATCTACTTTTTAACAATTAATATAACTTAGATGCATTCTACATAAGTATCATTTAAACATCTTAAAGCGCATAAACAATTATCACAATTCATTGTAAATAATGAATCAGTACTTACATATGGATACAAACTTGTTGTATCAGGATTTGGCGCTAATACTCTAAATGTACAACACGTACCATCTACTTTTTCAACTCTAAATACATTGCTTGTTGTTTCTGTATCTGTTCTACTTGTTGGCATACTCCAAGCGACTCCATTTCCACAGCATGTATAAAGCATTATTGGTCTTGTATTACATATAATACAATTAGTTCCTCCTCCTAATGCTGGTCTATCACAAGATAATAAGCAATTATCTGGACATGCATTTGATTGAAGTACACATATTACTTGTAAGATTTCCATTATACAATTAGAACAATTATTATTATCATTATTATTACACATATAATCCACTCCTTTATTTCTATTCACTAATAAGTTATGAATTATAGTATAAATATGCTACAACAATTACCTAAAAAAAAACAATTATTTGTTTAATAATTATTTTTCTAAGCCAAGATTTTGTTCTTCTTCTTGATATAGTACTTCTTTTATAAGGTAACTTAGTAATTTTCTATTTTGCCTATAGTTATGAACTAATAATTGATTTTTTGGATTACTTATAAATTCTTTATATTTAGATTTTACTGTTTCATCTTTTTTTATTTCTTTTCTAATATCCTTGTCTACTTCTTGTACTTCTTCTTCAAATTCATGTAAATCTGAAATTGATATTTTTTTATTTTCTTTCATGCTTTCTATTACTTCACCTAAGCCACAATACCCCTGAAGAGACTTACCTCCATCTTGTATAGCCGAGATTAAATATTCAAAGTCTTTAAGCAATGTACACTTAGTATATTCTCCATTTGTTTTAGATTCAAATATTTTTGCTAAAAGAATATTAAGTGCTTCAGTTATTATATATGAAGTAAATATTATTAAAGCATAGGAGCCTATTTTATTTTCAGTTATTACTTCATTGTTTTGATCTTGTGAATAAAGTTTAACAATAACATTTTCATTATTTTCTAAATCATTTCCATCAAATGCTTCCAAATGTGTTTCGACTGTTTCATAATTTAGTATGTCGGTATAGTCAGATAAATCTTTTTCTTCTACATATGGTAGCCTATAAACTGTTGCATTTCTTACTAGATGACCATCTTTAACTTCCCAATCATCATATACTGAAATTTCTACTATATTAACAAATCCCTTTTCGTTTGGTTTTACATTATTTAGTCCTTTTATATTATCATGCACTACTTTTGTACTTCCATCTTCATATACACTTGTTATTTCAGTACTATATGATTTTTTTATATCTGCAACTTTAAGTGCTCCATATGATATTCCAGTCATAATCGCAAGTGATGCTAGTACGCTTATTGCAGATCCCGTTATAGCTTTTATATTATTTTTTTTTGAGACTTTTTTATTTTCTTTATCAATTGGTTTTGAATCCTCTTTTTTAATAATTTCCTTAACAAAAGTTAATTCAACTATTTTTTCAAACATTTCATATAATTCATCTTTATCAATTATATCGTTAGTTATTTTTTGAACAATGTCTGTATACACTGGATCTTTTAATATAGTTAATAAATATTTAGTTAATTCTAAAACTTCTAAATTTGATAAATTATCAATTAATTCTCTTCTTCCATTAGCTATATCATTTAAAATCAATTTAAATAATTGTCCATATATTATCTTATTATATTTAGTATAAGATAATCTTTTAATATCAACAGCTAGTGTCCTATATTGATTAAATTTATTATCAACATTTTTTGATTCTCTTAAATCTGTTCCTGATGTTAGGTTAATCATATTAATTAACGAACAATATGGTAATAAATCTATATCATAAAATGATTGTAATTTTTCTAAATATGAATATGATTTTCTGTTTTCTTTTGATAACTTTTGTAATCCTAGATTATTTCTAAATTCATCTTCTGCTACTTCAAATTCAGTTTTAGATGCATTTAAAAGTTTAGAAAATTTATTATATAATCTTGTATAATCATTTTTTTCCATTAAATTGTTCTTTAGTGATTTTAAGAATACATCATTTATAATATTAATTAAATAATTAATTTGATCATCATATTCCATATAATTCTCCTAAAGTAATTATATCAAATTATTGTTTTTTTTCAATAAAAAACAAGTTAGTTTTCATAAACACTAACTTGTTTGTCATCTTTTCCTTTTCTTTCATATTTTACTATTCCAGAAATCTTTGCAAATAATGTATGATCTTTTCCAAGTCCTACATTTGTTCCGGGATAAATCTTAGTACCTCTTTGACGATATATAATGCTTCCAGCTGTACAAAATTCTCCATCACTTACTTTAGATCCAAGTCTACGTCCAGCAGAATCTCTACCATTTTTTGTAGAACCAACACCTTTTTTAGATGCAAATAATTGTATATTTAAATTCATTTTAATCATGGTCTTCCTCCTTAATATTAATATTTTTATCATAGTTTTCTTTTAGTTCATAAATCATATGAACTAAGTTTTCTAATAATTTATTAGTTATATCATCTTTCTTAATATTAATAATTTCTAAATTATTAGTATTTGTATAACTAATTGCATTATTATCAACTTCAAGTATTGCATTAATTGTTGTAATAACCATTGTGCTAAATGATGCACATACTATATCTTTTCCATATTCAGAATAATTTGCATGCCCATTACATTTAATTTTGTCTATTATATTATTATTTCTTTTAATACTAACTTTAATCATTATTTTTCTATAGACTTAATTACTAATTTTGTGTAAGGTTGTCTATGTCCTTGAGTTTTTCTCTCTTTTTTCTTTGGTTTATATTTGAATACAGTTATTTTCTTTTGTTTTCCATGTTTTAATACTTTAGTAACTACTTTAGCACCTTTAACTGTAGGACATCCGATTTTACCATCTACATATAAAACTTCATCAAATACAACTTCACTATCTACTGCATTTGGTAATTTTTCAACATATATCTCTTGACCTTCTTCAACTATATATTGTTTACCACCTGTAACGAATATTGCTTTCATTTAAATTTCCTCCTTCAATAAGACTCGCTTTTAAGGTTAATAGTATATACTATTTATTTAATACCTTTTTGATGCGGTTGTAGAGAAAGATTTCTACAAACATGAGTATTTTAGCACATTTAGGACTTTCTGTCAAACATTTTGGATAAAAATATTAGTTAAAGAGTTAAATGCAATTAAATTTTTAAAAATATTAAAAGTT
>CAZYOS010000059.1:0-5861 GCA_964649245.1 uncultured Clostridium sp. | reverse complement strand
TATATAATAATTCTAACATAGCTTTATTACGATAATCAAATTTATTTACTAAATTAATATCAAGAAGTTTATCAACTTCATCAATAGTTAAATATTTAGGAAGAGTAGCTTTCTTTTTCATGTTTTCTACTTCATCACTAATATTCACATATCCTTTATAGTTATTCAAATATTTAAAAAAGCTTCTTATACTAGCAATTCTTCTGTTAATAGTTGTTTCACTTAATTTATGAACATTTTTGATTATATAGTTATCAATATCTCTTTTAGTTATATCAATTAAATCTCTATTTACATAGTCTAAAAAATCTCTTATATCTCTTTCATAAGAAGTATATGTATTTTTAGAATAATTCTTTTCTGTTTCAAGAAATTCCACATAATCACTAATTATTTCGTTTTTATCACTATCATTCATATATATCACATATATATTATAATATAAAAATCCAATAATTTACATTATTTAACTTTATATTTACACATAAAACTGATAAAATAATATAAAGGTGATAAAAATGCAACTATTACAAAATGAATTAAGGCCAAAGAAACTAAATGATGTATTAGGTCAATCACATTTAATAGGAAAAAATCAAGTGTTAAGTAATCTAGTAAAAGAAAAAAGACTATTTAATATTATTTTTTATGGTAAAAGTGGTACAGGTAAAACAACAATAGCATTAGCTTTAGTAAATGAATTAAATTTAAAATATAGAATATTAAATGCAACAATAAATACAAAAAAAGATTTTGAAATTGCTATAGAAGAAGCTAAAATGTATGGACAACTTATATTAATTGTTGATGAAATACATAGAATGAATAAAGATAAACAAGATATATTATTATCTTATATTGAAAGTGGATTAATAATATTAATTGGGCTTACTAATTCAAATCCATATCATAGTATAAATCCAGCTATAAGAAGTAGATGTCAACTATTAGAATTAAAAGAATTAGATGAAAAAGACATTATAAAAGGAATTAAAAGAGTTAAAACAGTATTAAAAGATATTATAATAGATAATAAAACAATCAATTACATAGCATCAATATCTAATGGTGATATTAGATATGCTTACAACTTAATCGAATTCTCATACTATGGATTTAATAAAGTTGTGAGTGTAGAAAATATCATTAAAACAAATCATACTCCATCATTCCATGCTGATAAAAACGAGGATGGTCATTATGACACTATATCAGCATTTCAAAAAAGTATTAGAGGAAGTGATGTAAATGCTTCACTACACTATCTTGCAAGATTAATTGAAGGTGGAGACTATGATATTATTTATAGAAGAATGATTGATATAGTATATGAAGATATAGGACTTGCTAATCCTATGATGCCAGTTAAAGTTATGACAGCTATAAATGCAGCTGAAAGATATGGATTACCTGATGGAGCATTAATACTAGCTACAGCAGTAATAGATATGGCTTTAAGTCCTAAAAGTAATTCATCTTATATAGCAATAGATGCAGCACTATCTGATATTAGAAAGGGACATATAGGAAAAGTACCTAATCATATTAAAACTACATCACCTGATTATATATATCCTCATAACTATCCTAATGATTGGGTTGCGCAAGAATATTTACCAGAAGAATTAAAGGGTAGTAAATATTATATTCCTAAAAATAACAAATATGAAAGAGAATTATTTGAATTTAATAAAAAAATAAAAGGTATAAAGTAATTTATATCTTTTATTATGATTATTTAATTACATCATTTACTATATAATTAGTAACATATAGTCCAGCAACAGCAGGTACATAAGATGTAGAACCCAAGATACTAGGATTAATTGCTTTTTCTTTTGAAGAAACAACTACTACTTCTTTCATAATATCTCTATTTTTAACTAACTTTCTCATTTTTTTAGCAAGTGGATCATAATCAGTTTTATCTAAAGTAGTTATTTCTAATTTAGTAGCATCTATTTTATTAGCAGTTCCCATACAAGAAATTAATTTAATTTTCCTTTTGGAGCACTCATTAATTAAATCAGCTTTAATAATAGATGTATCACAAGCATCTATTATATAATCATACTTTTCTGAAAACAAAATTTCTATATTATTTTCAGTTATCTTGGTATTAATAATATTTACTAGTGCATCTTGATTAATTAGTTTTATTCTTTTCTTCCATTCTTTAGTTTTATATTTATTCATATTTCTTCTAGTAACAATTATTTGTCTATTAATATTACTTGGCTTAATAGTGTCCCCGTCTACAATAGTTAATTTATTAATGCCACATCTTGCAAGGCTTTCTACCACGTATCCGCCTACTCCGCCTAATCCAAGTATAAGAATATTTAGATTTCTTAATTTATCTAACTTTTCTGTTCCTATTAATCCTTCTAATCTATTTAGATTCATAATTATCTCCTTAGAAAAAAAATTCCCAAAGGTAAACACAGCTTCATAAAACTCGCACACTTGCGAGGTGGTAGGATACATAATTTCATCAGACTTCTAAAATAAATTTAGCATGAACAACAGAAATTAATTAATCCCCCGAAATTACTTATTTAGTCGGTTTATATATACTATGCTTAACCTCTAGGTAATTTAATTTTATCATATATAATATTTTTTTTCAATCATATACTTAAATATGATAAAAAGACTTAAAAATAATATCTTCTTTAAATCAACAATGATACTATTATTAGGTGGTACACTAACTAAAATAGTAGGATTATTTTTAAAAATAATTATTACAAGAAATATTGGGACAGAAGGTATGGGTTTATATAGTCTTTTAGGTGGTACTACATCACTATTATGTGTATGTGCTGTATTTACATATCCTACTGCTATAAGCACATTAATATCAAGAAATAAATACAATTCTAAAGACCTAATTTTTTCAAGTTTAATAATATCAGTACTAATAAACATCTTTTTAGTACTAATAGTATTTTTATTCGCACCATATCTATCAAATAATTTACTTAAAGAACCTAAGTTATATTTTCCTATTATATGTATTGGACTAACACTACCATTTATAAGCATATCATCAATAATAAAAGGATACTTTTGGGGTAAACAAAATATGTTTCCATATATGTTATCTAATTTAATTGAACAAATAACTAGAATAATATTAATATCAATTTTTATTACTAAGATAGTTAAAATAAGTATTATATTAGCTATATCTTTTATAATATTAGTTAATATTATAGGCGAAATAGTGTCTGTAATAGTAATGATATATTATTTTCCAAGAATTAAAATAAAAGTAAAAGATTTAAAATTTAATGTATCATACATAAAAGATTTATTAAAAATAACAGTACCAGCTACTATATCTAAAATAATAGGATCAATTAGTTATTTTCTTGAACCGATTATTTTAACTAACATATTATTACATTTAAATTATTCTAAAGAATATATAGTATATGAATATGGAATTATAAATGCTTATGCTTTATCATTATTATTAATGCCACAATTTTTTACACAAAATATGTCCTATTCTTTGGTGCCTGAACTATCTAAGTATTATAGCATTCATGATTATAAAATGCGTATTAAAAGAATTAAGCAAATCATATTAATATCTGTTTTAATAGGAACAATAAGTACATTAATAATATTATCTTTTCCTAAATTCTTTTTAAATTTATTATGGAATACAAGTGAAGGAATTGATTATATTAAACTATTAGCTCCATTTACAATATTATTCTATATAGAATATCCATTAATAAATGCATTACAAGCACTAAATAAAGCTAAAACAGCTATGAATGTTACATTTATATTATCTATTGTAAAACTCTCTACAATAGTCTTATTTTCATTATTAGGATTTGGGATGTATAGTCTAGTAATATCAATAATAATTAATTTATTAATATCAACATTTATATATTATAAAGTAATAATAAAAATATTAACCTAATTCATTTCTTTTAATAACATAAATTTTATTATTCTTATAAAAAGAATAAAATACTTCATTAATTTTAATATTATTAGAATTTAAATAATCAGTTAACCAACTTTCATTTTTATCAATATAATTTAAAGTATCTTTTTGTATAGTACCATCTAATATTAAAGGAAAAGGATTACTAGAATCAAGTCCTAAAAAATTATATTTAAATATGTTAAGCTTTCCATTATTTTCTAATATAGCATATTCAACATCCTTAAGATTTTTAATATTATTATTTCTTAATTCCATCATTAAATCATCTAATGTATATCTTTGCTTAACCATTTCTTTATAATTAATAATACCTGAATTTATTAATAATGATGGTTTACCATCTATAATATTTCTAAATCTATTAAATTTAAGCGATAAATATCCAAATAACACTTCAAGAATAACAAGTAACATAATAGGTATAACAGTTAGCCACATTGAATCTTTATAATTCTCAATAGATATTGCTACTAATTCAGCTATTAAAATACTTACTACTATATCTTGAATAGATAACTGCCCTATTTCTCTTTTCCCCATAAGTCTATATACAAATAGAATAAGAATATAAAAGAAAAATGTTCTAAGTATAACAATTAATATATCCATAAATCCTCCTAATATTATTATGTTTAATCATATTTATTTTAATCATAAATATAATTAATTAGGTGAATAAATGAATAAATTAATTAATTATTTAAAAGTTATTGGATATTGTATAGCTATATTAGTAATATACTTATTAATAATTTCTATTTTGTATTATTTCGAAGTATTAAATTATAGAGTAACTTATATATTAAATTATATATTTGTATTATTATTAAGTGGATTTAGTGGATTTAAAATATCTAGATATGAAAGGCAAAAAGGATATTTGAATGGATTTTCCATAGGTATTATAATTGCATTTATATATTTTATAATAACTATATTAATGCATGAATATAATTTTTCATCATTAGTATATTATTTAACATTAATATTATCTTCAATAATTGGTGGCATTATTGGTGTCCCTAATAAAAAAAATAGCTTAAATATTTAAGTTATTTTTTATTATATCGATTAGCGAATTCACTTCTAAATTCTAATAATGTATCTTTTTCTATATTTAGTCTAATATCTTCCATTAGTTTAGTTAGAAATCTTATATTATGTATAGAAATAAGTCTTTGTCCAAATGATTCATCTGATACTATTAAATGTCTAATATAACTTTTAGTATAATTTTTACATGTATAGCAGTCACAATCTTTTTCAATTGGTGTAAAATCTTTAATAAATCTAGCATTTCTCATATTAGTTCTACCATCTCTTGTAAGCGCATTTCCATGTCTAGCTAATCTAGTAGGAAGAACACAATCAAATATATCTATTCCCCTAATTACTCCATCTATTAAGTCCATTGGTTCTCCTACACCCATAAGATATCTTATTTTGTCTTCTGGTATATAAGGAGTAGCATATTCAATCATTTTAAGTTTAGTAGTAGGACTTTCTCCTACTGAAACTCCGCCTACACTATACCCATCAAATCCAATTTTAACAGTTTCTAATGCAGATTTTTTTCTTAAATCAGGAAATTCTCCACCTTGAATGATTCCAAATAAAGCTTGAGTATCGCTTTTAGAATGTACATTTTTTCCTCTAACAGCCCAACGTAAAGTTCTTTCAATACTCTTTTCCATATATTCATGTGTAACAGGATATGGAGGACATTCATCAAAACTCATCATAATATCACTACCTAATTTATTCTGAATTTGAATACTTTTTTCAGGAGTAAGAAATAAATTAGATCCATCTATATGACTTTTAAATTTAACTCCTTCTTCACTTATATCCTTAGGTTTAGCAAGACTAAATACTTGAAATCCTC
>CAZYOS010000058.1:0-5914 GCA_964649245.1 uncultured Clostridium sp. | reverse complement strand
GAAAAGAATTTGCTAATGCATATACAGAACTTAATGATCCTATTGATCAATTAGATAGATTTGAAAGTCAATTAAAAGAAAGAAATCTTGGTAATGAAGAAGCTAATGATATAGATATGGATTTTGTAGAAGCTTTAGAATATGGTATGCCTCCAGCTGGTGGAATAGGGTATGGAATAGATAGATTATGTATGTTATTTTTAGAAAAAGATTCTATAAGAGATGTATTATTATTTCCTCATATGAAAGATAAGAAATAGTTTCATTAAAAACTATTTTTTTATTGGTATTAAGACATAATTATCAGAATGTTATACTTATAATATAATGAATAGTAGGAAACATATGTTAATTATTTTTATATTTTTTATGCTATTGTTAAATCATTTATTTTTTTTGTATAAAAAGAAATATTAATATAAATGAGAGCAAATTATGAATACATATTTTCTGACAAAACAGCAGGCAACGGAGGATTCTACGGGGGCAATTCGGGAGCAATATATTATGGTAGTGGTGGAGGTTCTGGCTACATAGGCAATTCATTACTAACATCAAAATATATGTATTGCTACAACTGCGCGACATCATCTATAGCTAGTGAATTAACTTATCCAAATCAAAATTATTCTGAAACTGCAACAGCAAATAAATCAAAAACAAAAAATGGTTATGCAAGAATTACTTATTTAGGAAACTAATAATAATATAATAATTCATATTAAATCATTAAAAAAAATTATAGCATTAAAATAATTATTTATTGTTTTTTATACAAAATTATGTCAATATCAATTGATATAATTTTTATTTACCTGTATAATTAATATTGGTGAGGATATGAAAGATGAAAAGCTTGAAAGATTTTTAAATGCTATAGATTTTAATATAGATTTAAGAACTTTTTTTGAAAATGCCACATTAGAAAAGGTATTATTAAATAAAAAAACTAGTATGATGACATTAGAAATCGACATGGATGAAATAATACCTGTTGATGTTTTTAAAGTACTTTTTTCTAAAAGTAAAACATTTAAAAATGCAAGTAAAGTTCATTTTATATTTCATATCAAAAATAATAATTTGCTATTTAAAGAATATTTTGAATATTATTTTAATTTATTAATAGAATCTTGTCCTATGTTAGAATGTATAGATAAAGATAAAATTGCTTTTAGTGAAAATACTATTGATTTTGAAGTGCTAAATAAAACAGAATCTGATAAGATAGATTCATTAAAAGAAAAAATAACAAATTTTTTAATCTCAATGGGATTTGAAAATGTAATGGTATCTTGTCATATTAATGAAACAGCTCGTGAAGAATTTAAAAAAGAAATATATGGAACAATAGAAAAAATAGAAAATAAAGAAACTAAGAAGATAGTTAAAGGAAACTTTATTAAAGGAACAAGTTCAGAAATTAAAAATTTAATTACTACCGAAGATAATGTTATAATAACTGCATTTGTTTTTGGAATAGATTCAAAAGTAACACAAAGTGGATGGTACATTATTACATTAAAAATAAGTGATTATACAGATAGTATATTAGCAAATATTTTTACTCGAAAAGAAGAAGAATTTAATTACTTACTTGAAAATATTAGTTCAGGAAATTGGTATAGATTTAGAGGACAAGTAAAACTAGATACTAGAAGCGGTGACTATGTTTATAATATAAATGATATGGAAACTCATAATAGAAAAAAGGAAAAAAGAACCGATAATAGTGAAGAAAAAAGAATAGAATTACATCTACATACAAATATGAGTCAAATGGATGGGCTTATTCCTTATGAAAAATTATTAAAGAAAATAAATGATTTTGGAATGCAAGGAGTAGCAATTACTGATAAAAATAGTATACAAGTATTTCCTAAAGTATATAAACATAAAGGAGATTTAAAAGTATTATTCGGATGTGAATTATCTGTAGTTGATGATGAAAATAAAATTGTATTGGGAAGTAGTAATGCAAGTCTATATGATGAAATAGTTGTATTTGATTTAGAAACAACAGGTTTTAATGCATTTGCAGGAGACTTAATAATAGAAATAGGTGCAGTTACCATTAAAGGGGGGGAAGTAATTAGTGAGTTTAGCGAACTAATTGATCCAGGAGTAGCACTAAGAGATGTAATAACTGAAGTTACAAATATAACTGATGATATGTTAAAAGGAAAACCTAAAGAAGAAGAAGTATTTAAAAGATTTATAGAATATTTTAAAGATAAACCTATGATAGCACATAATGCTAAATTTGATGTTTCGTTTATTAAAAGTTGTTATGAAAAATATAATTTAGGTACATTTAATAATACAGTAATTGATACATTAGAAATATCAAGAGCTTTAACACCTGATGAAAGAAGACATGATTTAAGTACCATAACTAAAAGATATAAAGTCGAATTTGAAGAAAATGCCCATCATAGAGCAACATACGATGCTGAAGCAACTGGAAGAGCTTACTATAGAATGATTGAAAATTTAGCTGGGAATTATAAAACTATCGATGACTTAAAAAAATTAGTTAATATAGAAAGTATTATGAAAACAAGTAGACCTTTTGACATAATTGTTCTTGTTAAAAATAACACTGGTCTTAAAAATCTTTTTAAAATTATTAGTTATGCAAATACTACATATTTTTATAAAGGAGCTAGATTACCAAAGAGTGAATTAACTAAATATAGAGATGGACTTATTATTGGAAGTGGATCATACACTGGTGAAGTATTTGAAGGTGCTAAGACTAAGGGCGATGATGATGTTAGAAATATAATGTCATATTATGATTTTATTGAGGTTAATCCTCCAAGTATACTTACTCACTTAACTGAAACAAACGATTTTTCAAATATGTTTGAAATTAAAGAAACTATTAAGAAAATAATTAGAATAGCTGATGAAATAGGTAGTCCTGTATGTGCATGTGGAGATGTTCATACACTGGATCCTAATGATAATATATATAGAGAAATCTTAGTTGCACAAAAGCAACCTGGAGGAGGATTACACCCATTAAATAAATCAGATATTAGAACAATACCAAATGCTTTTTTAATGAATACAGAAGAAATGTTAAAAGAATTTGATTTTATTGATTCTGATAAAGCACACGAAATTGTAATAACTAATACTCATAAAATATCTGATATGGTAGAAAATGTTGAAATAATAAAGCCTGGATTATGTGCTCCTAAAATGGAAAACTCTGCAGAAGAAATGAGAGATATAGTATATACAACAGCACATAGAATATATGGTGAAAAACTTCCTGAAATAATAGAAACAAGATTAGAAACAGAACTTAATGGAATTATTGGTGGACAATATGATGTTATATATTTAATCGCACAAAGATTAGTTAAACATTCAAATGAATCAGGATATATAGTTGGATCAAGAGGTAGTGTTGGTTCTTCTTTAGTAGCAACATTTATGAATATAACTGAAGTAAATCCTTTACCACCACACTATATATGCCCAAATTGCAAAAAGTGTTTATTTGAAATAGATGGAGAAACATTAGATAAAAAATATGGTAGTGGATTTGATATGCCTGATTTGAAATGTGAATGTGGAACTATGATGAAAAAGAATGGGCAAAATATACCTTTTCAAACATTTTTAGGTTTTAAAGCTGAAAAGACTCCAGATATAGATTTAAACTTTTCAGGAGAATTTCAAGCAGAAGCTCATAAATACACTAGAGTACTATTCGGAGATGAATATGTTTATAGAGCGGGAACTGTAACAACTATTGCTGAAAAGACAGCATATGGATTTGTACTTGGCTATATGGAAGGAAGAGGATTACATCCTAGAAGGGCAGAAATTGAAAGATTAGCTATAAACATTACTGGTATTAAAAGAACAACAGGTCAGCATCCAGGAGGTATTATAGTAATACCTAATTATAAAGATGTATTTGATTTTACACCATTTCAAAAACCTGCTGAAAAGATGGAAGCTGAATGGCTTACAACACATTTTGAATTTCATGATATAGAAGAAAATGTACTAAAGTTAGATATTTTAGGTCATGATGATCCTACAGTATTAAAATATTTATGTGATGATGTTAATATAGACATATATGATATACCTTTAGATGATAGGAAAGTAATGAATTTGTTTTCATCCTTAGATGCGTTAGAATTAAAAGAAGATCAAGTACATACTACTGTAGGTTCATTAGGAGTACCTGAATTTGGAACTAAATTTGTTATGCAAATGCTTGAAGATACAAGACCAACATCATTTGCAGAATTATTAAAAATATCTGGATTATCTCATGGAACTGATGTATGGTTAGGAAATGCTCAAGATATAATTAAACAAGGAATAGTTGAATTTAAAGATGTTATTGGATGTAGAGATGATATTATGGTTTCTTTAATAAGCTATGGAATAGAATCTCAACAATCATTCAAGATAAGTGAGTTTGTTCGTAAAGGAAAAGTTGCAAAAGATCCCGATACTTGGGTTACATATTCAACTATTATGAGAGAAAATAATGTACCTGATTGGTTTATTGGTAGCTGTGAAAAAATTAAGTATATGTTTCCAAAAGCACATGCAGCAGCATATGTTATAAATGCTTTTAGAATAGCATGGTTTAAAGTATATCATCCAATCTATTATTATAGAGTAATGTTTTCAATTAGATATCAAGACTTTGATATAGAAGCAATGATGAATGGAAAGCAAGCTGTTAAAAATGCTATAAGAGATATTGAATCTAGTGAAGATAAAAAGAATAAAGATGGAGCAATATATGATACATTATTAGTTGCTAATGAAATGTATGAAAGAGGATTTCATATAGAACCCATTTCACTTACTAAGAGTGAAGCAACTATGTTCATAGTAACTGAAGATGGAAAAGGTTTGATTCCTCCATTTATTACACTTCCTTCATTAGGAGAAGCTTGTGCTAAAAATATAGTTTCAGAGAGAAATAAAAATCAATATGTAAGTATAGATGATTTACAAAATAGGGGAAAAGTGTCACAAACACTTATAGATAAAATGAGGGGATTAGGTATTCTTAAAGGACTTCCTGAAAGTTCACAATTAAGTTTATTTGATTTTGAGGTCTAATATGAAAGTTGTAGTATTAGGAAGTAGTAGTAGTGGAAACTCTACCTATGTTGAAATGAATGATATTAAATTTTTAATAGATGCTGGTCTTCAATTTGGAGATATGAAAGAAAAATTATTTTCTTTAGGAGTTGACCCCAGTGAATTAAATTTTATAATCGTAACACATGCCCATACTGATCATGTTAAAAGCTTACATTCATTTAATAGAGTTTATGGTACACCAATATATATAGGAATAGATACATTTAATGAATATGGTAAAAAAGATTTAATAAAGAATTATACTTTTATTGATGAGATAGATGCTTTATTTGGAATTAATATAATTAAAATACCTATATCACACGATAAAAAAGGATTCGGATATGTTTTTGAATCGGGTAATCATTCATTAGTTTATATAGCTGATACTGGTATGATTAATGTAAGATATCATAATTTATTAAAGAATAAAGAAATTTATTTAATGGAAAGCAATCATAATGTTGAAATGGAAATGAATGGTAGTAAAGATGAAATAACTAAAATTAGAAACATTGGTGATGAAGGACATTTATCTAATGAACAATGTGCTATGTATTTATCTAAATTTGTTGGAGACAATACTAAATATATTATGTTAATACATATAAGTGATAATGATAATACGTATGAAGAAGCATTAAGAGTTAATAAAGAGATAACTAATGATAATATAAAATTATATTGTGCATATAAAGATAAAGTATCAGAAGTTATTAAAATATAGAAAGAGTATTTATATAATACTTTTTTTCTTGTAAAAAAAAATAAGTATAGT
>CAZYOS010000057.1:5282-6139 GCA_964649245.1 uncultured Clostridium sp. | reverse complement strand
AATGATTGTTTATAACTTAAATTGTTTTCATTTTTGCTTACTAACATTTGCCATTTTCTATTATCAAAATCATATACTTCTAATCTTTTAGTTTTAATATTATCACTATTTAATACTTTTATTATATCGTCTTCTTTAATATTTAATGATCTTGATAATGCAAAGCATCCAGTAACAAAGTAGGCTGAGTATAAGAAGTCTGATGGTAAATTTATTCCTTTATTGTTAATGATTATTCTTTTATTATCGATATCAATATTTGTTGCTTCATAATCTAGTGTTCCTCTAAAAAAATCATAGCTAGGACAATGATAAGATCCTATGTGACCATAATGGTAAAAATCATATATTAATTTTTTATGACATATTGGGCAATAAGCAGCATCTAAATTATTTAAATTACATTTTCTTGAATAATCATTTTTATCTATTCCATATGTTGTTATTGGTCCTCTATGAGTGATTCTTATTCTATTAACATAAGGATCGTCTGCATTAAGTATAAGGTGTGTATCTTTTGGAATAGCATTTTTAATGCATTCAAATATTTTATATGGATGACTATTTCTAGGTGGTTGATCTCTTGTAATATTTGTAATCATTAAGTGAGTAGGGGTAATGTTTTCAAATACTGTTTTCATGTATTGTTCATCTAATTCCATTAGAAGTACATCTTTTTTTACTTTTCCAAATAAGTTTGAATTATTTAATATTAGGGACGCTATTGCATTAATGGTATTACTTCCTTCTTTATTATATATAACTGAGTAGTTATTATTTGTTAATATTTTATTCATTAATTCAGCACTAGAACTTTTTCCTGATGAGCCTGTAATACCAATTACATATTTAGGTAA
>CAZYOS010000057.1:0-5272 GCA_964649245.1 uncultured Clostridium sp. | reverse complement strand
ATTTTAAAGCATAGTGTCCTCCAATAACACTTCCTTCATGTCCAGTTATTCTACTTAGAAAATTAATTGTTTTACATATAAGTATAACTATGAATCTTATCACTATATTCACCTCTATATTTATTATACATTTATTTATTGCTTTTATAAAGAAAAATTGTTTGTTTATATTGATTCTATTTAAGAATGCAATATAATATTGAAAGTTTTGTACAATGTAAAAATAATAAAATAAAAAACATATTTGAATTATGTTTTTTTATTTTTTTAAAGATTTAACTGGCCCGCCTTTTATATAGCTTTCTTTGCTATGACTTAATTCTTTTTCAATTAATCTAACAGAACAGTTTTCCATATTTGGTTCTTTATTAAACCATTCAGGTGAATAATGAAACCAATCCAAAATAAATGTTCTTATTACTGTACCATGAGTAACTATAAAAAAGTTTTCTTTTCCGTCATTAACATCTCTAAAAATTGTATCAATAAATTGTTTTACTCTTAGTGCAACATCATATGGACTTTCACCCTGGGGTAATTTTGCATAGAATTTTCCATCATTTTGATAATATTTATCATATAATTCAAATTGGTCAGGATATTTTTTTCTACATTCTTCAATAGGTGTATCACTAAATAGTCCATATCTTTGTTCTATTAAAGTAATATCTTCTTTTATATCTGAAAAGTTTATATATTCTTTTATTATATTAGCTGTTTGTCTAGTCCTTTTATAGGGACTTATCCATAAAGTTGTATTATCAATACTAATATCATTATCTTCTACATATTGTTTTAAAAATATACCTGTTTCTTTCGCTTGTTCAATACCATTATTTGTTAATTCTACTTGATGATCAGGAATTTTAAATTCAAAATTTTCTTTTGTATTTTGTTTTGATTCTCCATGTCTAATTAAAAATATTTTCATATTTCCTCCTAAATGTATAACTTATTATATAAACATTTTATCATGTTTTTTTGTATAATAAAACTCAAATATTGGTTTGCAATTATTTGAGTTATTAGTTATTATGGTGACCCGTACGAGATTTGAACTCGTGAATGTTGCCTTGAGAGGGCAATGTGTTAACCATTTCACCAACAGGCCAAGAGAACAATAAGATAATATCATTTTATTATTATTTTTGCAAGTGGTATGAATTAAAAATCAATATATGTTTAAAATAATATTATGAATAATAAAGATTATGATGAATTAGTTAAATCAATAATTGAAAAAGAAAGTCCTATTAAAAATGTTTTAATATCATTTTTCTCGGGTGGATTAGTTGGTATCTTAGGTGAATTATTATTTAAATATTATATTAAAATATTTAACATTTCCCCTAATGATTCATATTTATATGTATTTATTACATTTATAATTATTGGTTCTTTTTTAACGGGATTAGGTTTTTTTGATAAAGTACTTAGTTTTTGTAAATGCGATTTAATTGTTCCTAGTACTGGATTTGCTAATACTATGACAAGCTCTTGTATGGATTATAAAAATGAAGGCTTCGTTAAAGGAATAGGAGCAAATATTTTCAAATTAACAGGCAGTATTATACTATATGGTGTTCTATTCGGAATAATATTTGGGTATATAAGGAGTGTTTTATTATGACATATAAGTTTGAAAATATTTATATTAATGAAAAATATACTTTACTTACATCTAATTTTAATAATCCATTAGTTATTAATAGTGTTGATAAATATATAAATGATTATTACATGAATATGAAATCAATTGAAGAAGCGGAGAGTATATATCAAGATATTACAATTAATGGTATATTAAAAAAATCTAAATTATTATGTAGTGATATTAGCATATTAATTAATAGCGATTTACAAAATCAATTATTAGCTTCTAGCTTATGTAATTCTAAATACAATATTTCTTCATTAAATATATATAGTGCATGTGCTTCTTTAATTGAAGGATTTATTATAGCAAGTAAGTTTGTTCAAGAAAATGATAAAGTGATAGTAACAGTATCTTCTCATAATCTAGTGAGTGAAAAACAATTTAGATTCCCTGTTGAATATGGCGCGGTAAGAAAGAAAGTAAATGGATGTACTGCTTCTGGAAGTGTTAGTGTCCTTATTTCAAAAAACAGAAGCAATATTAGAATAGAAAGTGGGACTATTGGTAAAATAGTATGTACTAATCATAATGATGCTAATGACATGGGTTCTGCTATGGCTCCTTCTTGTGCTAAAGTAATAAATAATCATTTGAAAGATACAGGAAGAAACGAATCATATTATGATTTAATACTTACTGGAGATTTGGGAGAATATGGTATTAAAATAATGAAGGAATATTATAAAAAAGCATATAAAAGAACACTTAAAAATGTTATTGATTCAGGTAATATATTTTATAAAGAAAATAGTATATATTGTGGTAGTAGTGGACCAATATGTATTGGCTTAATATTATTTGATTATATATTAAAGAAAAACAAATATAAAAAAATACTTGTTGTTGGTACGGGCTCATTACACTCAGTAATTAGTTCAAATCTTAAGTTACCAATGCCTAGTGTTTCACATGCTGTGAGTTTGGAGATAATATGATATATTTAAAAGCATTTTTATTTTGTGGAATAGTTTGTGCAATATCTCAATTTGTTCTTGAGAAAACTAAATTTACTCCTGGACACATGAATACATTATTAGTAATAATTGGATGTATTTTAACTGGATTTGGAATTTATGATAAATTTATTTCTATTTTTGAAGCAGGTGCAACTGTCCCAATAATGAATTTTGGATATCTATTAGTTACAGGGGCTAGTGATGGATATAAAATAGGTGGAATTATTGGATTATTTAAAGGAGTGTTTTTATATGCAGGAGCAGGTCTTTCTTTTACTATGATTTCTTCATTTATTGTAACTTTATTATTTAAAATTAAACATTAAAAAAATCACTGTTTAGTGACTTTATTTAACAGTATCATCATATATAAATACAGGTGGTACAGTATTTTGTGGCATAGATGCTGATTCAACTCCAATATTTTGAATAGATGGAGTTGCTATTGGTATACTAATTGGTTTTTGTTCATTAGTATCATCATCCATATCCTTTTTACTTTCTTTTGTATATGTATCTAATTCTTTCATTATATTTTCTACAGAACTTGACAACTTACCAAGTGCTTTTTCCTTTTTAGCAAAGGAAGCAGAAAGAGCATTTAAATATTCTATTTCTTTATCTGATAATGTATATTTTGATATTACTTTAGCATATTCGGCATTAACTTCTGATATTTTTTCCATCTTTTCAATTATTTTATCTGTTTTTTCTTTATCAAATTTAACTTCCATTTTATTCTCCTTTATTATATATTTAATATACCATTTTATTATTTAAAAGTAAAGAATAAAAGTCTATACTTTTATTCTTTTTTTTGATATAATTTTGATATAAAAGAATAAAGGTGATATGTTATGAATAATACAAATAATAATACTAATCAAGTACTAAATGGTAAAAACAATACTACTATTACTCCACAAGCAACCGTTACACCACTAGTGAATTCTCCACAACCAACAGCTACATCTGTAGTAAATACTAATACAAATTTGAATCAAACAACTAGCAATAGTAAACCTACAGATCCAACTAATAGTGGTATTTCACCAATTAATCCTAAAGTAGTAGTGGCAATAGATCATAATGCAGAAGCTAAAGAAGTAACAGTAGAAGCTGTTAATCCTATGCCTAATGTTAATGCTACTGAAACTGTTGTTACACCTGTAATTAATGAAGTAGCACCTGTTACTGAAGTTAATACTAATAAAAGCAAAAGTGGTGGAAATGTATTATTTTTTATTATTGTCATTATTTTGCTACTATCCGTTTTCTTTATTGATGATATTGTAGATTTGTTAACTAGTGATAATTATCAATATTTAAATGGTATTACTCCTGATAAAACAAGTAATAATTTATTAGATGGTTTTATTAAAATAGGTGAAAATGATAGTTTTATGAAACTTGAGAAAATAAAATTTTATGATTTTAAGAAAACTACAACTGATACCATATCTTTTTCATATGTATCAGATAAAAGTGTTTCTAAACCAGAATCATTGGAAATATATATTGAAATATATAATTCAGATAAAGAGCTTATATATAAAGAATTATTTAATCCTCAAAGTAAAATTGAGAATTCAGTAGTGACTCAATATAATATTCTTGTTACAGATGATATATATAGTAAAGCTTTTTATTCTAAAGCCGTTACTTATACTAAAGAAGAATTAAATAGTACTAAAACAATGATATGCACATATAAAATAAGTAACAATAATATAGATCTTGTCTATTCTCATACATATAATTTTACTAATAATAATCTTAAGAGTTATTATGTTAGTTTATCTTATACTAATGATAATACTAATGCTGAATCAGAAAAATATAAAGCTGAAATAGCAAGTGAATATGCTTCTATTAATGAATTAGGTATCAGTAATGAATATAAAGAGAATTTGCTTAAATATAGTATTGATTTAACTAATTATCCTGAAAACTATCAACCATTATTTGAATTAAATACTCTTCCAACTGCTATAAACAATAAAGAAACTTTAAAGAAATGGACTTGTGAATAAAATGGATAAATTATTAATAGGGGATTTTGAGGGACCATTAGATTTGCTCCTTCATTTGATTAAAAAAAATAAAATGGAAATATTTGATATCGAGATTTCTGTCATAACAAAACAGTACCTCGATTTTATTCGTGATATGAAAGAAATGAATTTAGATATTGCAAGTGAATATTTAATTATGGCGGCAGAACTTATAGAAATGAAAAGTAGAAAACTATTGCCAATTAAAGATGATGAAATAGAGGAAGATAATTTAGTTACAGAAGATGAACTTAAAAAAAGACTTCTTGAATACCAAAAATATAAAGATTCCACTGATACGTTTAGAAATTTAGAAGAAAAGAGAAATGGATACTTTACAAAAGCGCCAGAGTCTTTAAATGAATATTCAGCTGTTAAAATGGAAAATGATGGTACTGTTGATGTATTTGATTTGCTTGATGCATTTCAAAAACTATTAGAAAGACAAAATTATAATAGACCAATAAATACTAAAATTACAAGAAAAGAGTTGTCAGTTAAAGAGAGAATTGTTAAAATAAGAAGTATGCTTAAAGAAAAAGGGAAAGTTAATTTTGTTGAATTATTTGATGATTTTAGTAAACCTTATGTTGTGGTTACATTTC
>CAZYOS010000056.1:0-6170 GCA_964649245.1 uncultured Clostridium sp. | reverse complement strand
TGGTATTAAACTTCCTCATTTAGCTGGTACTATTACAAACTTAAATACTACTAAAATAAAAAGAAGTCTTGCTTCTATTCAAAGTGAGCTTAAGAGAAGACAAGCTTTATTTAATGAAGCAAAATTAGCTCTTAATGAGAGTACATTAGATATATATAAGTATCAAAAATTATTTAGAGATGGATCTATTAAAGAACCTATATCTCATTTATTCATTGTTTCTGATGAGTTTGCAGAATTAAAAACTCAGCAACCGGAATTTATGGATCAATTAATATCTACTGCACGTATAGGTCGTAGTTTAGGTGTCCATCTAATTTTGGCAACACAAAAGCCGAGTGGGATTGTCGATGATCAAATATGGTCTAACTCTAAATTTAAAGTATGTTTAAAAGTTCAAGAAAGATCTGACAGTATGGATGTTATTAGATGTCCTGATGCCGCTGCTCTTAAAAAAGCTGGTAGATTTTATTTACAAGTTGGATATAATGATTATTTTGCCACTGGTCAAGCTGCTTGGGCAGGAACTAAATATGTACCTAAAGATAAAATAGTAAAATCTGTTGATCATAATTTATCATTTATAAATGATATTGGAGATACAATAAAAAGCGTTGAAACAGTTAAAAGAGTTGAAACTGTTTCATTAGGTGAAGAACTTCCTAATGTTTTAAAATATATTTATGATGCTGCTAAGAGTAAGGGAATATATGCAAATAAACTTTGGTTAGATAAAATACCACCTATTATATATGTTAATGATTTAATGAAGAAATATAATTATGTTCCTCAAAAATGGAATTTAGAAGCTGTCATTGGTGAATATGATGATCCTAATAATCAAAAACAAGATTTATTAACATTAAACTTTAATGAAACTGGTAATACTATTATATATGGTGCTAGTGGTAGTGGAAAAGAAATAATGCTTTCTTCTATTATTTATAGTTTAATAATTACTCATAGTTCTGATGAATTAAATATTTATATTATTGATTTTGGAAGTGAAATGTTTGGAATGTTTAAGTCTGCTCCACAAGTAGGTGATGTAGTATTTGTTAGTGAAGAAGAAAAACTTATTAATTTATTTAATGTTATAAATAATACTCTTGAAAGACGTAAAAAATTATTTGTTGAATATAATGGAGATTTTAATTTATATAATAAGAATAGTGGAAAAACAGAAGCTAAATATATAATTATAATTAATAATTATGAAACATTTAGTGATAGTTTTGAAGATTATGTTGATGTATTAACGGCTTTATCACGTGAAGGCGAAAGATATGGAATTATGTTTATTATTACTGCTAGTGGCGTTAATGCTGTAAGAGGAAAGACTAGTCAAAATTATGGACAACTTGTTTGTTTGCAATTTAATGATCCAACTGATTATTCAACTATCTATGGTTCTACTCATGGTATGGTACCATCTGAAATAGTAGGTAGAGGTCTTATAAAAAAAGATGGTGTTCTTTATGAGTATCAAACTGCTTATCCTTGTGAATGGAGTAATATTAATAAATTTATAAAAGATATTTGTACTCAGTTATCAAATAACATTAAGGAAAATGCATCAGAGATTGCTGTTTTACCAGAACATGTAAGATATACAAATGTATCAAAATACATTGATAAAATAACTAATGTTCCTATAGGTATAGAAAAAGATTCTTTAAATGTGGCAAGATTTGATTTCTATAAAAATGCTATTTCATTAGTTTCTGCTCAGGATCCTTCTAATTATGAAAGATTTGTTCCTTCGTTAGCAGAAGTAATGTGTAAAATAAAAAATATTGATTTTTATATGATAGATTCCGGAGAAAATATTCATAATAGCAATATATATACAAATTATTATTCTACAAATTTTGAAGAAGCATTTAATAAGATGAAGGAAGTATTTGCATTGAAGGATAATGTATTACATGTATTCTTTATGTATGGATTTGATGCTTTTAAAAATGGATTAAGTTCTGATTCTCAAAAAGAATTTATTAAATTATTAGTTAGTTTAAAAAATATTAAAAATATTAAGATAGTACTAGTAGAAGGTGTTTCTAGAATAAAAGGATATGAATATGAAGAATTCTATAAAAATAATGTTCAAGCAACAAGTGCAATATGGATTGGATCAGGAATTACAGATCAATTCACTATTAAATCTTCTACATATAATAAACTAACAAGATCTACACTAGAACCTGAATTTGGATTTCTTGTATTTAAGGGAACAGCAATTCATGTTAAATTTTTAGATTTTTACATATTAGATTAGTTTACATTTTATTGTATAATTGTATTTACTTAAATTAAATAAGTTGTTATACTAGAATAGAAAGGTGAATATAAATGGATTTTAGAGTATATGTTGTTATTTATGCTCCATTACTTGAAAAAAAGTATGAGGTTTTAATTCCAATAGATAGACGTATTCATGAGGTTATTTCATTATTTAAAAAGACAATACCTGATCTATCTAAGAATTATTATGAAACGAATAGTCCTTTACTTTATAATAAGGTAAGTGGAGAATCATATGACATAAATACTGTAATTAAAGATTCAAATATTCGTACTGGAACAAGATTATTATTGTTATAAGGAGGAAATAATGTCATTAGGAAAATTTGTAGGTAGTCCAGAAGAATTACATGCTAGAGCTACTGAAGTTAATAATTATGCCCAAGATTTAGCTACTGAAGCTAACAAAGTTTTTGCAGCAGTTGAGCAACTAGTCACAGGTGAATACTTATCACCAGAAGCTAGAGTAATAGGAAACCAAATTTTTGAAAAAAGAGATGAAATTAATAATGTTTGTCAAGTTGTAGCCGATTATGGATCATATTTTAATGATGCCGGTAATGCTATAACAGATAATCAAAATAATATAGCTTCATCTATAAGAATTAATAATTAGTAGGAGGAAAATAATGGATAATCAATCAACTAGTATAGATTATAGTTCAGTTAACAGCATTGCTGATAGTATTTCAAAGTCTTCACAAAATATGTCTGGAGTTTTTAATAGTTTTAGAAATTGTATGAAACAAGTTCTTACAAATGGATCATTTCAAGGAGTTGCTTCAGATGCATTAGATGAAAAGTTTAATGAATTAAGTAGAAAGTTAGACTCATTTAGTGAAAAAGTTGAAGAATTTGCTACTGCTATTAGAGCTGCTTCAAGTGCAACTGAAGATACTGAATCTAAACTTGCTCAACAAGCTTCAAATCTTGCTGGATAGAATTTATTAAAGGCATTATAAATAATGTCTTTTTTAATATAAAAAAAAATTATAGTGATATAATAGTTATTATAGAGGTAATCAAATGATAGAGATATTCAAAATAAAAAAAGAAAGAAAGAATTTAAAAACTGAAAATGAAAATATATTATTAAATTACGAAAAAATATCAAAGTATAATATTGAGGAAGTATTAAATACATTTGATGCAAATGTTAACGGATTAACAAGTAGTAAAGCTAAAAACAAATTATTACTTAATGGTCTTAATAAAGTTATTAAAGATGATAAGAAATCATGGCTTTATTTTTTTATATTGTCTTTTAAAGACACATTTATAATGATTTTACTCGTATTAGCTATTATTAATTTACTCATGGGAGATAAACTAGGATTTATAATAATTGTTTCTATAGCCTTTATAAGTGCAATAATTAGATTTGCTCAAGAATATTCAGTATACAAATTTAATAGAAAGTTAAAATCAATGATATATAGTTCTGCTAATGTATTAAGAGATAATAAAGAAAAAAGTGTTAAAACAGAACAAATAGTAATTGGAGATATAGTTAAACTTAATGCAGGTGCTATTATTCCTGCTGATACCTTAATAATTAATAGTCAAGACTTATTTATAAATCAATCTGTATTTACAGGTGAATCTGTTCCTGTTGAAAAAGGAACTATTAGTAAAAACTATAAAAATATTTTTGATATATATAATATTTGTCTTATGGGATCAAGTGTTATAAGTGGAGTAGCGACTGGCGTTGTTATTAAAACTGGTTTTAATACTTATTTAGGTGGAATGGGAAAAGAAATAGATTCTAAAAAAGAATTAACTAGTTTTGATAAAGGAATGAAATCTATTACAAATATGCTTATTAAATATATGATTATTGTGTGTGCTGTAGTATTAATAGTCAACGGGTTAATTAAACAAAATATAAATGAAGCAATATTATTTGCATTATCAGTAGCTGTTGGAATAACACCAAGTATGTTACCTATGATTGTTAATATTAATTTATCTAAAGGAAGTAAATCACTAGCTAAAAAGAAAACATTAGTAAAACAAATAGAATCTATTCAAAATTTAGGTGCTATTGATATATTGTGTACAGATAAAACAGGAACATTAACTGAAGATAATATTACATTACAAAAATATGTTGATGTAAATGGAAATGATGATTCTACAATTATTAATTACGCTTATTTGAATAGTTATTTTGGTACTGGAATGAAAAATTTAGTTGATAGAGCAATATTATCTTATGCTAAAAAGAATAATGTAAATGATATTGTCAATGATTATGAAAAGATAGATGAAATACCATTTGATTATAGTAGAAAAAAAGCAAGTGTTGTTGTTAGAACAGGAAAAGATTATTTAATGACAACTAAAGGAGCATTAGAAGTAATAATTAATTGTTGTACTAAAGTTAAGATAAATAATAAAGAACAAAATTTAACTAAAGAACTAATTGATAGAGCAAATAAAAAAGCTCGTGAATTAGCAGAAGATGGAATGCAAGTTATAGCGTTAGCAGAGAAAAAAGAATATTCAGGAATTAACACATTTAATAAAGATGATGAAAATAATATGACATTTATTGGATTAGTTGGTTTTTTGGCACCAGTTAAAGTAGGAGTAAAACAAACATTATTAAAACTAAAAAAAGCTAAAGTAAATATTAAAATATTAACAGGTGATAATCAATATGCTGTTTTAAATGTTTGTAATTTAGTTGGATTAAATGGGGATGATATATTACTTGGTAATCAAATAGATGAATATGGTGATGAAGAGTTACAAAAAAGGATTGAAGAAGTAGATGTTTTTGCAAGATTAAATCCTTTTCAAAAAGAAAGAATTATAAGATTATATAAACAAAATGATCATATAGTAGGTTATATGGGAGACGGAGTAAATGATGCTCCTTCATTACATCAAGCTGATGTAGGTATATCAGTTAATTCAGCTACTGATATTGCTAAAGAAGCTAGTAATTTAATACTTTTAGAAAAAAATTTAAACGTTGTTTATGATGGTGTTATTGAAGGAAGAAAAGTATATGGTAATATTATTAAATATATGAAAATGGCATTAAGTGATGATTTTGGTGATGTATTTAGTATTATGGTTGCAAGCATTTTCTTACCATTTTTACCATTACTTCCTATACAAATGTTAATACAAGATTTTATATATGATTTTTCACAAATTGGAATACCATATGATAATGTTGATGAAGAATTTTTAGCTGAACCACATCGTTGGAAAACAGATAAAATATCAAAATTTATGAAAGTAATGGGAATTACTAGTTCAATAATAGATATATTAGCATTTGCAGTATTTTGGTTTATATTTGGATATAATAGTATAGATAAACAAGCTTATTTTCAAACTGCATGGTTTGTAATGTGCTTAATAAGTGAATTAATGATTATTCATAATGTTAGGACTTCAAAAAAACCATTTATTGAGTCTTGTGCATCTTTACCATTATTACTTCTTACATTATTATCAATTGTATTAACAATTGTTACACCAATTTTATTACATTCATTACCAACATTTAATTTTGTTATTTTACCATTTAAATATTATATATATATGATATTATTAATATTACTTTATACAATAGCTGTAACCTTTATTAAAAAAATTTATATTAAGAAAAATAATGAATGGCTATAAAAGTGTTTAATTACCTATACATTTTATAATTCTAATCATAAAATAACTATGAAAAGGAGTTGTTGTTATGATAGATAATAAAGGTATGTATCAAGGATATAGTGTTGAAGGTTCAGCAGAAATAAAAGTTACTCCAGAGTCTAAAAGTACATGTCAAACATCAAAAGGAATGGTATGTGAACCAATATATGAGTGTCCTATAGAAAAATGTGTACATA
>CAZYOS010000055.1:0-6249 GCA_964649245.1 uncultured Clostridium sp. | reverse complement strand
GTTATGAAGTTGAAAATGCCCGTGTAGGACAAAATGAAAACTTTGATAAATTAACTCTTAATGTATGGACTAATGGCTCAGTAAAACCAGAAGAGGCTGTTTCAAGAGCAGCTAAAATATTAATAGATCATTTTGAAGTAGTAACAAACTTACATAACTTAACTGGTCTTGAAAGTGTTCTTGCTGACAAAGAAGAAAATTCAGCACAAAAGACATTAGAAACTACTATTGAAGAATTAGATTTATCAGTAAGAGCATATAATTGTTTAAAGAGAGATGCAATTCATACATTACAAGATTTAACATCTAAAACTGAATCAGAAATGATAAAGATTAGAAATCTTGGTAAAAAATCATTAAAAGAAGTTATGGATAAAGTTAAAGACCTTGGTCTTTCATTCCATGATGAAGATTAGGAGGGCAGAAAATGGCTTTATATAGAAAATTAAATAGAGAAGTTCGTGTAAGAAGAAGTATACTATCTAGTTTAGTTAAAGATGTACTTACTTGTGGTCATGTAGATACTACTGATGCAAGGGCTAAGGAAGCAAAGAAATTCGTAGAAAAAATGATTACTTATGCTAAAAAGGGAGATTTAACTTCTAGAAGAAAAGTATTAGCTTTCTTAAATAATGATAATGAGTTAACTAAGAAATTATTTGATGAATTAGCAGTAACTTACAAGGATAGAAATGGTGGATACACTAGAATAATTAAACTTGGTGAAAGACAAGGTGACGATGCTTTAATCGTTAGATTAGAGTTAGTTTAATAAAATGACACTTGCATAGTGTCTTTTTTATTGAAAAAAAAATGATAGAATGTTATTATTATCATAGAGGTACAATAGATATGGAGAAGAAAAGAAAAAAATATAATTTTATATTATATACATTATTAATGATAGGAATTTTTTGTGCTGTAATGGTAGTGTTTTTTGATTATGGCTCATTTTATTTAGGAAATATGTTGCTTAAAACTATATTTAAAGGAAAATATGGAATAGATTTTTTTTATGAATTATTATTAGCTTTTTTAGTATTAATAGTTCTATTAATTAGTGGAAATAACTATATATTTACTGAAAAAAAAGAAGGATTTATAAAATCAATATTGCGAGGATGGCCAGAATTGATATTGTGTCTTCCACTACTAATTATAAATACAATTAGTGTTATTAATGATGATATTAATGTCTATAACTTAATAAGCTTAGTTCTTTTTGCTATTTCAATAGGTATATACGAAGAATTTATGTGCAGAGGTTGGCTACAAAATGAATTTATAGAAAGATTTGGAAACACTAAAAAGGGAATATATTTATCAATCATAACTAGTTCAATAATATTTGGATTAATTCATATAACAAATATGTTAGTAGGGCAAGGACTTGTAGAAACAATCTTACAAATTATTTCAGCAGCAGCAGGTGGTTTTCTTTATGGTGCTTTATATTATAAAACAAAGAATATATGGTCAGTGGTATTTCTTCATGCTATTTGGGATTTCTCTATATTCCTTGGGGAATATAATTTATTACTTGATTGTCAAACAGTTGGGACTATGTCTCTTGGATATTTAATTCATAATTATGCTGTTATCATAGCACAAGCAGCTTACTATATCTTCGCAGGAATATTAATTCTTAGAAATGCTATTAAAGAAGAAGAAAATGAAACAACAAGAATAAGAGAAAAAGTTACTTACAAAGAAAAAACTAATAAAAAAATATTATTATTAATGTTTTTAATGTTAATAATAGAATATGCTATAGCATTTATTCCGATTGATAGTGGAACTTATGGTGAAGAATGTTATTCATTTGGTAACAAGGTTTATACTGAATATAAAGAAGTATATACTAATCTAAGAAGCTATAATGTAAATATAGAAATGATTGATGAAGAAACATCTATATTAGAGAATTTTAATGCAATAATTTTTATAAATGGAAATGAAAAAGTAGAAATAAGAAATAACTATACCCAAGATAGTTATGTATTACCATATGAAAATGTAAAATCTTTAATAGTAGTTCAAAATAATACTGAGTATACTGTACTCATATATTCAGAAAAAGAAAATGGGGAATTCTACTATAGTAGATTTATTAATAGCAAAAACGCTGCTAATAATAATTTGTTTTTTGATAATTTCTCAAAATCATTTACTAGATTATATTATCCAGAAATATATGATTTTGGATATATAGAGTTAGATAATATTGATTATAAATATCCACTACTAAGTAGTTCTTTAGGAGATTTATATATAGTAGATGAAGAATCAAGTGAAATAAAAGAAACGTTGTTAATAAAAAATTAGTATTTTTAATAATGATTATTACTTTAAATCATATTAAAAATGTTGTATAATTGTATTATTATGCTAAAGGAGGATACATGAAAAAAGTAAAAGACAAAGAAGGATTAATAGATGAAAAAAAGATTGTCAAAAAGCCCATAAAATTAGTTAAGAAGGTGGAAAAAGCAGAAAATATTAAGGCAAGTAAAGAAAAAAGTTCTCAAAATCAAGCAACCTTCTCAATATTGGAAGTAATTGTAATTATTATTATAACAGGATTAATAGTAAGCGTTTGTAGTGGATTAATCGTGTATAATAATTATGAAAAATTTTATCATGAAGATAATTATTCAGATACTTCTAAATTAGATGAATTTATAAATAGTTATGATCATATATTAAATAGCTATGTTAATGATGTTGATGAAGGTGAACTAATCGATGCTGCGATAAAAGGAATGTATGATTATTTAAATGATGCTTACAGTATATATATTGATGAAAATACTACTGAAACACTTAATGAAAGATTAAAAGGAGAATATAGTGGTGTTGGCATTGAAATAACTATGAATGAAAACTCTGAAATATTAGTTAGTAGAGTATTTTCTGATACACCTGCAGAAGAAGCTGGATTAAAAGCTGGAGATATAATTTTTTCTTTAGATAATGAGTCACTAGAGGGAAAAACATCAAGCGATTTATCTAATACCATTAAAACCAGCGACAAAGCAGAATTTTTAATTGGTTATAGGCGTGATGGTGTTGAAACACAGGTACTAATACAAAGAAAGCTTGTTTATATAGATTCTGTAAGTAGTGAAGAGTATGATAATGTTGGATATATAAAAATAGAAACATTTAGTGCTACAACTGCGGATCAAGTTAAAAACAAATTAAATTCTTTTAGTAGCAATATTGATAGTTTAATTATTGATGTGAGAGATAATAGCGGTGGATATTTAAGCTCAGCATATGAGACTTCTGAATTATTAGTTGGTAAGGGTAAAATTGTATATCAATTAAAAGATAAAGAAGGGAATATAGATAAAAAATATTCTAGTATTAAAGCATTAAAAAATTATAATAAAGTAGTAGTTCTTATTAATGAAGCTTCTGCTTCTGCTTCTGAAATACTTGCTTGTGCATTAATAGATAACCTAGATGCTATTGCTGTCGGTAAAACATCATATGGAAAAGGAACAGTACAGGAAACTGAAAACTTATCAAGTGGAGCTATGGTGAAATATACTGCTGCTTATTGGCTAACTCCTAATGGAGAAAGCATTAATGGAGTTGGAATAATACCAAATTATGAAATCAATCAAGATAATTTAACAGCAGATGATGAGCAGTTATTAAAAGCACTTGAAATAATAAAATAATAAATATCATATTTATGGAGTATAAATGAAAATTAATGTTACAGGAAACGATAAAATTTCTAAATATGAACTTCCGATAGATATAAGTGGAAGCTTCTTGTTTTCGTTTATTCCCGAATCAACAAATATTGAAATATCATTTAATATATTTGCTGAAAACAATAATTGGTATTTCATTAATGATGACTCAATATTTATAAGTGATAATATAAATGGTAATGTTTTATTAGAAAGCAATAAAAAATACAAATTATCAATAAAAGGCTCTAGTTCTGAATATTCTATGTATACGTATGAACCAAAAGAATGCAAATCTGAAATAGTTTCACTTGAAAATATGCAATTAATAACAATTGGCTCAAGTACTAATTCTAACATATCATGTTCAATTCCTGAAATGCCAATAAATGCAGCAACTTTAACTTGCAATGAGGGAATATGGAGTATTTCTAATATTAGTAAATCTAAATTATATGTTAACAATGGACTAGTAAAAGAAAGCAAAAATCTTAATGGAGGAGACACAATATTCATTGCTGGATTAAGAATTATTTGGATGAGGACATTTATTAAAATAATATCATCTATAGTTCAAGCAAAATATTTTAATTTAAAAGCTATCTCAGAATTACCAAAAAATGATAATATAAAATATATAAGTAATGATATAGAAAATGATGTTTCATTATATTCCGAAAACGATTTCTTTTTTAGAAAACCGCGTTTTCAATTCACAAATGATGAAGAAGAAATTAAAATCGATCTTCCCCCATCACCTTTTATTAAGGAAAAAGCTTCATTTTGGGTTAAAATGGGTTCATCAGCATCTATGCTTTGTATATCTGCAGTATCAGCTTTAAATATTTTGAGTAATACATCTGGTAATACAAGCAATATTAGAAAAGTGGCTCAAATCGTTACTTTTATATCAACATTATTAGGAAGTTTTCTATTACCAAAAATAATATCAATAGTCGAAAGTAAAAAAGCAAAAAAAGATGAAATAGAAAGAGAACAAAAATATTCTATATATTTAGAAAAAAAATTATCTGAAATAAATTCTTCTATAAAAAAAGAATTAACCAACCTTTTAGACTTGAATCCGTCAACTAAACAATGTACTGAAATAATAAATGGAAATAGATCTAAATTATGGGAGAGAAATATTGATGATACTGATTTTCTTACATTTAGAGTTGGAATTGGAAATATAGATTCAAGTGTAAAAGTGAGTGGCCCTTCTGATGAATTTAGGATGACAAAAGATGTGCTTTTAGAAAAGGCAATCGCACTTTCAAAAAGTTCCCAAACAATAAAAAATGTGCCAATAACATATTCTTTATCAAAAAATTTTTTATCAGCTATTGTATGCAATGCTAACTTTTCAATAGATTACGTAAATGGAATTATACTACAACTTATGACATTACACAGCCCAAAAGAATTAAAAATAGTGTTATTAACTACGGAAGAAAATGAGGAAAGATGGTCATTTATGAAATTAATGCCAGCTTGCATTAATGATGATGAGTTTGGGAGATTCTTTGCTACGACAGAAGACGAAGCAAAGGAAGTCTTTCAAGGCTTAGAAAAAATATATGAAGAAAGAAAAGATGTTTTGAAAAGTGCTACAGATGATATAAATGCAACCGTAGACAAAACTGTATTTTATAATAATTTTGATACTTATTATCTTATTATTACTGATAATTATAGGAAATATAAAAATATTAAGTTTATAGATGATTTGCTTAAATTTGAAAGCAATTTGGGTTTCTCAGTAATGTTAGTAGAAAATAACATGCGAAATATACCTAGTGATTGTGAAAAATTTGTATACGTAACAGAAAAAGATGGATGTGTATTTGATAAGAATTTTTCGAAAGATGAGCAACACAATTTCGTAGTTGAATATGAAAAAAATCTTGATATGTTTAGTGCTGCTAGGATTTTTGGTAATATTCCTATTCAATCATCAAAAGAATTATTTGCACTACCACAAAATTTGTCTTTTTTAGAAATGTATAATGTTGGGAAAATAGAGCAACTAAATATTATTAACAAATGGAAAACGAGCAATCCAATAATTTCTCTACAAACACCAATTGGAATTCATGAAAATGGTGAACTTTTTAAATTAGATTTGCATGAAAAAGCACATGGACCACATGGATTAATTGCAGGTTCTACAGGTAGTGGTAAATCAGAATTTATTATTACTTACATTTTATCAATGGCTATTAATTATAGCCCAAAAGAAGTTCAATTTGTACTAATTGATTATAAAGGTGGAGGATTAGCAGGGGCATTTGAAAATAGAGAAAAAGGAATAGCAATACCACATTTAGCAGGTACAATTACAAATTTAGATACTGCTGAAATGAATAGATCATTGGTATCTATCCAAAGTGAATTAAAGCGCAGACAAAGAAAGTTTAATGAATTAAGAGATAAATTAGGAGAAAGCACTATTGATATATATAAATATCAGAAATTTTATAGAGAAGGTTTATCTGATGATACTATTGCTCATTTATTTATAATATCTGATGAGTTTGCA
>CAZYOS010000054.1:0-6378 GCA_964649245.1 uncultured Clostridium sp. | reverse complement strand
TTAACTGACATATCTTTACTTTCATCCGGAACATTATCAATAATTATTTCTTCATTTGTATCAATAGTTGTTCCACCATCAGCTTCATCTTCGCTTCTTACTTCAATACCATTTTCAGTAAGTACGTTATATAATTGATCTAATGCATTAGCATCTAAATCTAAGTTACTTGTTTTTTTAACTATTTGTTCATAAGTTAAATAGCCTTGTTTTTTTCCTTCCGTTACTAATTCATTAATTCTTTCATCAAACGTTTTAATTCCTTCTACCATTCTAACACTTCCTTATTTATATTTTCTATTTTTTTTGCTATCTCTATTTTCTTGTTAATATCTAATGTTTCTCTCATTTCTTTTTTTAATTCATTTATTCTTTTTTGAATTGAATATTCTTTTATTGTTGTTACATATTCATCTAATTCTTTTTCAGTATATTCCTCATTATTTGGATACCTCATTATTTCATCTATTGTATTAATTGTTTCTTCATTATCTCTTATGTAATCCATAAAGTCATTATATGTAAAGTATCCATAATCATTTCTAAATTCAACTATCTTATACGCAAGTAATGACATATTATTATGTATTAAACTTCCAACTTGATTTTCAAATGTATCTATTACATTATCGTTATTAAGCATTAAATATAGTATTCTAATCTCACTTATATCATATTTATTATATTTCTTTATTTCTATAGGTATTTCTTTAGTTTTTTGATTATTGTTTTTAATAACTATTTTACTTTTAATAACAGATTCATCTATTCCAAATTCTTCAGATAATTCCTTTATTTTAAGTTCTTTTAATATATCATCGTTTAGTTTATTTATTGAATCTATTGCTGAATTTATGTATTTACTTTTTTCAGTAGTATCTTTCATATTACGACTATGTTTTAAATACTTAAGTTCAAAATCAATAAATGGAAGTTTATTATTATATGAAATATCAAATGCTTCTTTTCCTTCTTTATTGATATATTCATCACTATCTTTATATTTATCAAATATTATTACTGATACATCTTCTATTCCATTTTTTATTAATTCATGTCCTATGTTAATAGTGCTTACTCTTCCTGGATCATCTTGATCTAAATTTAATACTACAGAGCATTTTAAACTCATAATTTTTTCTAAATGTTCTTTGGTAAATGCAGTTCCCATGAGAGCTACAACATTTTTATATCCTATACTATATACTCTTATAGCATCCATATAACCTTCTACTAAAATAATTTCTTTTTTAGCAACAATATATGTTTTAGCGTTATTCAAATTGTATAATATACTACTTTTTTTAAATATTTTTGTTTCTTTTGTATTTGAGTATTTAGGTATTTCTTTATTATCAAGTTCACTATTTAAATATTTTCTTCCACTGAATCCTAATACATTTCCTTGTTCATCTAATAGTGGAAATATTATTTTATTTATAAACGTATCAATATATTTATTATTATATTCTTTTAATAATCCCAACTCTACTGAATCAAGTTCATCATATTTTTTACTTTTTAATATTAAATTTAATTTATTTGATGAAGCTAATCCTATATTAAACTCATTTATTAATTCTTTAGTAAGACCTCTTTTTAGTAAGTAATTCATAGCTTCTTTACCATCTACTGACAATAAATTATTTTTGAAATAGTCATTACTTGTTTCATTTATTTTATAATATTTTTCAAACTCTTTATTTGTTTTTTTGGTAGTTGCTATATCAAGTGGTATTCCAGCTCTATCAGCTAAAATTTTAAGTGCTTCATTAAATGGAACATGATCATACTCCATTATGAAATTTATTACATTACCACTTTTACCACAATTGCCAGAAAAACATCTAAATATTTGTTTTTCTTTTGAAACACTAAATGATGGGGTTTTTTCTGTATGAAATGGACATAATGCTTTATTGCTACTATTTAAATTAATATAGCTTCCAATAACATCAACTATATCATTATGTGATTTAATTTCATCTATCTTTTCTTTAGATATATATGTCATTTTCCCCTCCAAAAGTATATATACGATATAAAAAACAAAAACACTTGTTTTTTTTAATCTATTTGATTTTCTCTTTTAAATTTCATAGTAAATGGTTCATCTTTATTAAGCATTCTCTCTGATAAATAATACATAATTGGTTTATTCTTGTGAACATATAATTTCATACCTGAATACTTTCTTGCTTCATCTTCTACACTTTCATATTCAGGATTAGCATCATAAAATGATTGTTTTACTAATTCTATATTTCCAAGAATAGTAAAATATATAGATAATAATACACTTGCATTTATAGATACTTTCTTAATAGAATCAGTATTTAAAGCCATTGAATTAGTTAATGTTTCTAATAAAGTCCTTGTATAGCCTTCTTTATCATATAAATATTTACCATATAGGTATCTATTTTTCCTAATTTCAGAAAAGTAGTCATATAATGTACCATTAAGTTCTATATCATTAATTGTCTTAATAGATAGTTTTGTTAAAAGAAATATTAGATTTGTATCCAAACCATTCTTTTTAATTTCTTCTTCATCACTTTCATGTGCATCTTTAATTGTTAAAAATGTATTTAAAGTATTTATTGCTAAAGATAATTCTTCTTTGGTGTTTGGCTCTAAAAAATTCTTACTACTTGTTGCTCCTACTGTCAATCCGTATAAATTCGGACTAACATTTTGTTTAGAAAACATATCATTTAATGAGCTCTTGTAATTTGCCATATTTCTCTCATAATCAGTCATAACATTTCCCCTTTTATATAATTTATGTATTATAACATTTTTATAAATGAAAGTAAACAAAAAAGCACTTTTTATAGTGCTATTTGTTTAATTTATTAAATTTCTTTATTTCGTCTTCATTATCTAAATCGGTTTCTTCTAAATCTTCTAATAAAGATTTTTGTTTTCTTGATAATGAAGTTGGTATTACTAGTTTAATGATACAATAGAAATCTCCTTTTTTCCATGAATCTTCATTATTAATACCTTTTCCTTTTATTCTTAATACATCACCAGGTTGGCTTCCTTCTTTGATTTTTAAATCAACATACCCATCTAATGTATGTATCGTTTTTTTACAGCCTAAACATAAATCAGTTATTGTAAGTGGTAAGTCTATATAAATATCATTATTTTCTCTTCTATATAATTCATGTGGTAATACTTTTATTTCAATATATAAGTCTCCATTAGGCCCACCATTTACTCCAGCTTCTCCTTTTCCAGATAATCTTAGTTGCTCTCCGGTATTAATACCTGCTGGAATATCAATTGTAATACTTTTATGTTTTTTAATTTTTCCTGTCCCTCTACATGTATTACACTTTGACTTAAATGATTGTCCACTTCCACCACATTCTGGACACGGAGATTTAGTTTGCATGACTCCTAATATTGTATTAGTTTGTCTTACAACATAACCACTTCCACCGCAACTACTACACGTTGAAGCACCATGCCCTCCTAGTCCATCACAATCATCACATTTTTCATCTAGTTCTAATTCTATATCTTTTTTACAGCCATAAGCAGCTTCTAAGAAATCTAATTTCATACCATATAAAGAATCTTGTCCTTTACGTGATCTTGATGATTTTCTTCCACTTGAATTTGAATATCCACCAAATGATCCTCCAAATCCCCTTCCAAATAAATCATCAAATATACTACCAAAATCAAAGTCTCCAAATGGATTACCTTGATATTGACCCGCCCCTCCTGAACCATATGGATTGTCAAAAGCTGCATGTCCATATTGATCATATTTAGCTCTATTATCTTTATCTGATAAGCATTGGTATGCTTCTTGTGCTTCTTTAAATTTTTCTGGTGCATCTGCACTTTTATTTAAATCAGGATGATATTCCTTTGCTTTTTTTCTAAATGCTGATTTTATTTCAGCATCAGTTGCATCTTTTGATACTCCTAATACTTCATAATAATCTCTTTTTTCTGCCATTCTATTCACCACTCTCTTTTAATAATTTATCTAATTCTTCTAATTTCTTATTAAATGTGTTGAATGCACTATTTAATACTTTTTCATCTGTTAAATCTATACCAATATTATTTAATATTTCTAATGGATAATCTTTTCCACCACTCTTTAAAAATTCAATATATTTTTCATTAAAATCTTTTTCATTTAATAATTTATTTGCTATTATTTCTGCACATATAAATCCTGTAGCATACTTATATACATAAAATGAAGTATAAAAGTGTGGTATTCTTGACCATTCATATTTTATGTTTTCATCTATTACTACAGCACCTGAAAATTGTTTTTTAACTAATTCATAATAAGTATCACATAGTACATCTTTTGTAATACTTTCGTTTTTTTCACATTTATCATGTATTATGTATTCAAATTGTTCAAACATAGTTTGTCTATATACTGTAGATTTAAATCTATCTAAATATTCTACTAAATAATATTTTTTTTCTTCTTTTGTTTTTGCATTTTTACTTAAATATTCTAGTAATAAGTTTTCATTTACTGTTGATGCTATTTCAGCTAGAAATATAGGATATTTTACATATATATAATCATTATTTAAATCACTATAATAACTATGCATTGCGTGTCCCATTTCATGTGCTAATGTTGACACTGAATCTATATTATTATCATAATTTAATGATACATATGGATCTATTCTATATGTACTAATTTGATATGCACCACTTTTTTTATTTTTTTTAGGATAAACATCAACACATCTATTTGATAATAAATATGTTATATTTTTAATGTAATCTTTCCCTAATGGATTTAAGGATTCTAATACTATTTTTTTGCCCTCTTCATAATTTATTTTAATATTTGGCACATTTGCTATATTAACATATGTATCATACATATGTAATTTATTTAAATTAAGAGCTTTTGATTTTAGTTTATAATATTTTTTTAAGTATTTAATATTATCATCTACTGCACTAAATAAATTTTCTATTAGTGTTTTATTAACATTATCAGAAAATAAGCTTTCTTCTAATGAACTATTATATTTTCTTATTTTGCTTTCAAATATATCTCCTTTTACACTTCCTGCATAAGAAGATGATAAAGCATATATATGATTTTTATAATATGTATATAGCTTGTTAAATGCTGATCTTCTTACTCTTCTATTTTTAGAAGCAATATATGTACCATAATTAGCATTAGTTAATTCAATTTTTTTATTATTTTCATCAATAATAGTTCCTAAATATATATCTATATTATCTATAGCATTAAAAACATTAGTTGGTGTTCTTAATATTTCTGAAGTGTTTGATAGTATTATTTCTTCTTTTTCACTTAATGTATGTTCTTTATATCTAAATATCATTTCAAAATATTTTACATACTTTTGTAAATCTTTTGTTAACAATTTGTTAACATCTTTTAAATTTGATTTTAATAATTCAGGTAAAATATATGACTCCATTTCTGATGATTTATCTAATAATGATAAAGACAAATCCTTTTTTTCTTGCCATTTAGAATCATTCATATTATTGTCATATCCTAAATGAGAATATAAATAAATTCTTTCTAGGCTTATGTCTAATTCGTTGTTAGTATTTAAAAATATTCTTAAAGTATCGCTATTATCTAAAATATGTCCTTTAAATTCGCCTATTTTTCCTAACAATTTATTAATTCTATATATTGATTCTTGAAATTCATCTTCGCTTTTAAATAATTTATTTAAATCAAATGTATCATTATTATTTTTATCTATCATATATCTCCTAAGGTTTAAGTAAAGGGCTCTTTATAGGAGCCCTAACTCATTAATTATTTTTCTTCAAATTCAGCATCTTTTACTTTGCTTTTCTTTTCTTTTGGTTCTTCGTCTTGAGATGCTTCTGTATTTTGTTCAGAACTTTCATTTTCTTGCGCTGATGCATTTTGTTTTGCTTGTTCTTCATATATTCTTGATGATAAAGCCATTACTTTTTCACTTAGTTTTTCACTTGCAGATTTAATGTCATCTTCGTCATCTTTTTCTAGTTTTTCTTTTAAGTCTTTTAATAGATCTTCAATTTCATCTTTTTCTTTAGATTCAACTTTATCTCCAAAATCTTTTAATGTTTTTTCAGTACTAAATACTAATTGTTCAGCATCGTTTCTAATTTCTGCTGATTCTTTACGTTTTTTATCTTCTTCTTTATTAGCTTCTGCTTCTTTCATCATTCTATCTATTTCTTCATCAGTTAAATTAGAAGAAGCTGTTATAGTAATTGATTGTTCTTTATTAGTTCCTAAATCTTTAGCTTTAACATTAACAATACCATTAGCATCAATATCAAATGTAACTTCAATTTGAGGTACACCTCTTGGTGCTGGTGGTATAT
>CAZYOS010000053.1:0-6486 GCA_964649245.1 uncultured Clostridium sp. | reverse complement strand
AAAATAGTTATAAACTATTTTATTTTTTTATAAAAAATGTTATAATTTATAATAGAAAATGGAGTAAGATATGGAAGAAGAAAAAAAAGTTGAAAATAATGAAACACCAGTTACAGTTCAAGAAGAAAATAAAGTTGATAGTGTAACAATGTTAGAAGAAGAAATGGAAAAGAAGGCTGAAGAACAAGCAAAACCAATAGAAACAAAAACTGATAAGAAAGATGATAATGATATAAGTTCTTCAAAAGCTCTTAAAGTTGGTATAGTTGCTGTAATAATTATTTTAATAGCGACAGCATTAATATACTTATTAGTAGAGGCATTTGAAGTCCAAGGTATATTAGAAGATGAAAAAGAAAACGGATCAGCCCAAGTAAGCGTTATAGAAGAAGACAATGAGATTATATATACTGATGAAGAATTATCTTCAGTAATAAATACGTATAATCTTAGAAATCTAATAGGTAGATTATATAATCCTAATACAGATGGAAGTATTAAATATAATACTAATTTATTAGATGAATTTAAAAACAAATTTTTACTAGTATATGAAATAATGTTAGATGCTGATAATGTAAAAGATAATTTAGTTATAAAAAGTAATGGTACAACTGATTTATCTTACAAAATTGATTATAATTTTTATAATAAATATTATTTAGAATATTTTAGTGTTCTATCTACTGAAAAAGAAATTAATGATTCTTTCTTTTATGAAAATGGTGAACAAGATTCTTTAGGAGATGATATTAACTTTAATATTGAAGAATTTAAGTTAAGAACTAATTATGTTGCCGATAATTTCTTGTATACTAAAGAAATACCATTAGATACAAACTATAATTATTTAGTTTTATATAATAATGGTAAATATGATAGAGATAATAAAACATATACAGTATCATTTGATTATTTATTAAGTTGTGAATTACAAGGAGTAACATGCACAAAAGAATACGATGATTTTAATACATATAGCGAGTCTATTATCAATAAAGAAATAACAAAATATCAAGAAGACTTAAAGGTTGCAAATATTGAATTGAACTTTAAAATTATAGATAAAGATAATTATCAATTATTATCATTAATGTTCACTAAGTAGTATTAATATACTACTTTTTAATAGTTTACAATTAAAAAAATAAATGTTAAAATTAGTTAGGGATATATATATGAAAAAGAACAAAAAAATTACAACATTATTAATTATGACAGGTATTGTTGTTTTAAGTGGAATAATTGCTTTTTCATATGCATACTTTTCAACTTTTATAACTGGTAATGGAAATAATATATTAGTTGTTTCAAAAGAAGCTATATTAACATTTGTTGATAATAATGATGTTTCATTAACGGATATATTTCCAGGAGACTATATAGAAAAAACTTTTAGTGTTACAAGTAATTCAAGTGATAGTATACAATATAGTATAGTATGGGAAGAACTAACTAATACTTTTACTAATAATGATATGGAAATATCATTATCATGTACTCAATATGTAAATTATGGAACAGGAACTGAAGCAGTAAGTGGAACATGTAATGGATTAGAATCAACACCAATATTAACAATTAATGATAAGATAAAACAAGGAATACTTATAGAACCAGGAAAGACACAAGAATATTTAGTTAGAGTAACATTTACAAATAAGAGTTCAAGTCAGAATTATAATAAAGGTAAAAACTTTTATGGCAAAATAACAATTGAAGGTGATACAATTAGTAATTAAACTGCTTTTAGTAGTTTTTTTTCTATAAATATATTATAATTAAAAAGGTGATATGTGTGAAAGAAAGTATAGAATTTAAAAGTATAGATGAATTATATAATAGAGTTAAACCTGCATTATATTCAAAATCAAAAGAAATTAAGAATGCAGGATATAAATTTGTAACAGAAAAAGATATATGGAATTATTTAGTTAACAATTCATGGAAAAAGAAAAATGATTTAGAACTAAATGATTTAGTAACTGATATTTTATATGTTGATAATTATGCAGTATATGAATATGTAGTAGAAAAAATGAAGAAAATGAAAAATAATTTAGATAATAAAGATGAGAGTGTTTTATAAGGAGGGCATCATGAAAGATTTAATAAGAAATATATCAATACTATTAGTAATAGTAGTATTATCAGTAGTATTAGCAAAACCAACATTAAAAAATGTAAAGTATGGAATAGATTTACAAGGCGGTTTTGAAATACTTTATAATATTGAACCATTAGTTAAAGACGAAGAAATTACTCAGGATGATTTAGACAGTACGTATAAAGCAATAGTTAATAGAATAGATTCATTAGGAGTAAGTGAACCGGTAATAGCATTTGAAGGAACGAATCTTTTAAGAGTACAATTACCGGGTATAAAGAATGAAGAAGAAGCAAGAGATAGAATAAGTACAACAGCAGTATTATCATTTAGAGATACAAGTGATAACTTATTAATGACAAGTGAAATTCTTGGTAAGAATGGTGCTAAAGTTACTCAAAATAATAAAACATTTTTTTATCAAGTTAGTTTAGATGTAAAAGATTCTGAAAAATTTTATAGTGTTACTAAAGATATATCAGAAAGAACTAGTGATAATAATAAAATGGTTATATGGCTTGATTTTGATCAAGATACAGATTCATATTTAAGAGAAAAAGATACTTGTGGAAAAGATGGAAACATGAAATGTATTAGTGCTCCATATGTAAATGAAGCATTAAATGGAAATGTAGTAATAGATGGCACATTTACAAAAGAACAAGCACAATATTTAGTAGATTTAATTAATAGTGGTAGTTTACCTACAAAATTAACTGAAGAATCAACTCCAAGAAGTGTATCAGCTTCATTTGGAGAATCTACTATACAAAAAACATCATTAGCTGGATTAATAACATTAGCATTAATATCATTAATATTAATAATTAAATATCGTGTAAGTGGAGTTATTGGTAGTATATGTTTAATAGTATATTCATTACTTGTATTTGTAATATTTAATGCTATAGATGGAGTATTAACATTAACAGGAATAGCAGCATTAGTATTAGGTGTTGGTATGGCAGTAGATTCTATAATAATATCAACAGAAAGAATAAAAGACGAATTATTAGGTGGAAAGAAACTAATAAATGCATATAAAGAAGGAAATAAAGATAGTTTGGTTGCAATAATAGATGCTAATATTACAACACTAATCGCAGGAATAGTACTTTATATATTTGGAGAATCATCAGTTAGAGGATTTGCTACAATGTTAATAATAACAATATTTGTAACAATTATTACAACAGTGTTATTGTATAGATTCTTATTAAGATTATTTATAAAGACAAAAATGTTTAATGAAAAAGAAACAGTTTTATTAGGTAAACTAAAAGAACCTAAAAAATTTAATTTTAATAAAAATGCAAAATATGCTATATATACATCATTATCTATAATAATTATTGGAATAGTATTTTTATTAGTAAATGGATTTAATTTTGGAGTAGACTTTACTGGTGGTACTAATATTAATTTAACTGGAAGAGATAATTTAGATTTTAGTTTAATAGAGGATACCCTTAAGGATTATCAAATAGTTAAAGAAGGAACATATGTAGGAAGTAATAAAGAAGGATATGTTAAAATTAATAATACATTAACTGAAGAAGAAGAAATAAATATAAAAGAATCATTAAATAATATTGGGGTTGAAACATCATTAAATGAAATAAGTACCCTAGTTACTAAAAATTTAACAAAGAATGCTATTAAATCACTTATTTATTCATTAATAGCAATAATAATATATATAGCAATTAGATTTAATTTTAATTATGCTTTATCTGGTATTTTAATGCTTATTCATGATGTTTTAATAATATTAGCATTCTTTGCAATATTTAAAATAGAAGTAGGATTCATTTTGGTAGCGGCATTATTAACAATAATAGGTTACTCAATAAATGATACAATTGTAGTATTTGATAGAATTAGATACAATAGAAATAAAATATATAAAAAGAAATCTACTTTAAGTGATGAAGAATTAATTAATATAGTAAATAAATCATCTAATGAAACAATAGTTAGAAATATATGGACAAGTGTTACAACAATAGTGGCAGTACTTTCACTAATATTTGTAAATCTTAACTCAATATTTACATTTAATATTGCTATATTAATAGGTCTAATCGCAGGAAGTGTTTCATCATTAATAATAGGTTCAAAAGTATGGCTTATACTAGAAAGTAGAAGTATGAAAAAACCTAAAGATGAAGATGATGAAGAAGTAAAAGAATTATTAGTAAAAGGAATTAATTCATAAAAGGGAGATGATTTCATAAAAACTTATGAAGATTTAAAAGAATTATTAAGAACTTATATGGAAGAAGACTATATAGAATTCATAGATAAATACTATGAACAAGCTAAGATAGTTTACGATGGAATGAAAAGAAAAAATGGAGATGACTATATTTCTCATCCAGTAAATGTAGCCTACATTTTAGCTGATTTAAAAATGGATCCAATTACTATTGGATGTGCATTAATACATGAAGCAATATCATTAGAAAAAATGACATATGATGAAATAGAAGAACAATTCGGAACAGATTCAGCTAATATAGTATCTTCAGTAACAAAAATAAGTAATTTAAAACAAACATTTAAAGTAAATAATCCAGAAAAATACAGAAGAATATTAGTAGGATTATCAGAAAATCCAAGTACGTTATTTATAAAATTAGCAGATAGACTACATAACTTAAGAACATTAAATGTACATGATGAAGACCATCAAAAATATATAGTAGATGAAACACAAAACATATATATACCAATAGCGCATCGTTTAGGACTTAAAAAACTTAAAAGTGAAATGGAAGATTTATGTTTAAGAAATAGTGTAAAAGAAGAATATGATAAAATATTACAAAGAATAAATTCAACAAGTGAAGATTTAAATGCATCATTACTTAAAACTAAAAATGAAATATGTCATATATTAGATTCACATAATATTAAATATGAAATAACATATAGAGTTAAATCAGTTCGTGGAATATATAATAAATTAGCTGCTGGAAAGAAATGGGAAGAAATATATGACTTATTAGGACTTAGAGTATTAGTAAGTACAATTGAAGATTGTTATAGAGTTATTGGATTAGTACAATCAAAATATCAACCAATACCAAATAGGTTTAAAGATTATATTGCTAATCCAAAATCAAATATGTATCAAAGTTTACATACAACAATATTTGGTGAAGATGAAAGAATATATGAAGTACAAGTAAGAACATACGAAATGGATGAAATAGCTGAAAAAGGTATCGCATCACATTGGAGTTATAAAGAAAAAACTGATGGAAAGATTAAAAATGTATTAGATACAACATTAGAACAGTTAAGAGCATTAGTAGAATTAAATGATATAGAATCAAATATGGAATTCTTTGGAAATATAAAAGAAGAATTAAAAAAGAATGAAATATATGTTTTTACTCCTAAAGGAGATGTAATTGAATTACCTAGTGGTAGTACACCTATAGATTTTGCATATAAAATACATAGTGAAGTTGGTAATACAACAACTGGAGCATTAGTTAACTCTAAAATGGTAAAATTAGACCATATATTAAAAGATGGAGATATGGTTGAACTAATTACTCAAAAAGGACATATTCCTTCTAAAGGATGGTTAAAAATAGTTAAAACAGAAGGTGCAAAAAGTAGAATAAAATCATTCTTTTATAAAAAAGAAAGAGATAAATATATAGAACTTGGTAAAGAAATGTTAATAAGTGAATGTAAAAAGAAAAACATTGATATATCAACATTATTTACAGAAGAAAATGTAAAAAAATTAACAACATCATTAAATTTGGATACATTAGATGATATATATTTTTCAATATCAACTCTTAGATATTTACCATCAACAGTATTAAATAAAATAGAAACAAAAACTGAAAATAAAAAGAAATTACCTACTATTGAAAAGAAAGTAAGTAAAAATGGTATTTTAATAGCAGGATCATCTGATATACTTTGTACACTTGCTACTTGTTGTAATCCTGTATATGGTGAAGATATTGTTGGATATATTACTAAAGGTTATGGAGTAAAAGTTCATTCAAAACATTGTCCAAATATAGATTTAAATAGTGAAAGAACTATAGAAGCTTCATGGATAGACCATATAGATACTAAATATCCTGCAAGAATAAAGATTTATATAGAAGAAATAGGTAATTTATTAGTAGATATAGTATCATTAGCTACTAAGTATGATATAACAATTGATTCAGTTAATTTAATAAATAGAAATAAAGAATTATTTTATGATATAAATTGTAAAGTAAGAAATATAGAAAAACTAAATAGTTTTATAGAAGAAACTAAATTGATTAATTCAATATCATCAATAGAAAGAGTATTTATATAATACTTTTTTTCTTGTAAAAAAAAATAAGTATAGT
>CAZYOS010000052.1:0-6613 GCA_964649245.1 uncultured Clostridium sp. | reverse complement strand
CGCCATCGGCAGCTAATTTTAAATTTTCAGTTGTAGATAAAATATCTCCTCCCATAAGTTCTTTAAACCATAATTTTGAATGTTCTTTTTCGTTATTAGCAGTTTCTTCAAATATTGAAGCAATTTGTTCATAACCATCTTTTTTTGCTTTTGATGCAAAGTAAGTATATTTATTTCTAGCTTGACTTTCTCCAGCAAATGCTTCCATTAAATTTTTTTCAGTTTTAGATCCTTTTAGTTCCATATTATTTTTTTCCTTTCATACATTCATTACATATTCCAGTAAAGGTTGTTTCAATATCATTTATTAAATATCCATTTAACTCATTCTTATTATATGTAAATTTAGAATTAAATATATCAGTAATATTACCACATCTTTTACATATAAAGTGACTATGACGTTCATCTGCAATTCTATCAAAATGATCAATTCCAGATTCAGTACTAATTCTAATTATTTTAGAGTCTTCAACTAATCCATTTAAAATACGATAAACTGTTCCTAAACTAATATTTTCAATTTCTTTTTTAGACTCTTCAAATACTTGTTGTGCGATTAAATGATTTCTACTCTTTTCAATGATGTTAAACACTAATTCTTTTTGTTTGGTATTTCGCATATTCCTTTTCCTTAATAATAATGATTACTAATTAAGTATAACATTCAAAATAAAAAAAATCAATAACTTTATTATTGATTACAAATATTTTACATATTATCTTTATTACTATATTTTTTAATAAATTTAAATATAGTTTTATAATATTTATCAGGATCTATTATACTTGATTTCATATGTTTAGCATTATCAATTAATAATAATTCTTTAGGTCCATTATATATATTATGAGCTTTAATTGCATTAGAGAAAGGAACTAATTTATCATTCGTACCATTAATAAATAACATTGGTATATTCCCTTTTTCAAGTTCTTTATAAGGGTTAAATTTATATATATTAAAATTAGCTACTATCATTGAAAATATATTTGAAGAAAAAATAATTATTTTAGCTGGTAAATGTCTAAATGATAATTGAGTGTAATATTGTTCATAGTTTGAAATGAATCCACAATCTTCTATAGCACAAATAACACTTTTAGGTAGTTTTAGACTTGTACTTCTCATAACTGAAGTTGCTCCCATAGAAATACCATATAAAACTATTTTAGCTTTACTTTTACTATTTAAGTATTTAGTCCAACTTAAAATATCTTTTCTTTCAAAATATCCGTGTGTTGAATACACTCCTTCACTTTTACCATGTGCTCTTTGATCAATAAGTAGTACACTGTATCCCTTATTATAAAAAGTTTCCGCTATTGATAAAACTTCTAAAGCACTATTAGTATATCCATGAACGATAATAATCCATGTATTTAATTTATTTTTAATTTCATATGCATGTAACTTTTTATTATCAAATGATTTTATATAAATTTCTTTATATTTTGAATTATTAAACCATTTAATATTTTCTTTTTTAGTTAAAAAAAGCATACTTTTATTTTTAAATAATCTTTTTAATGAAAAACTTGGTTTAGTAGAATAGTTAAAGAAATATATTCCAACAAATAATATTATAAATAGTATTATTAAAATTATAATTATTGCTATTTTCATTTTATCCTTTCTAAATATAGAGTACTATAATAACTTTCTAATAGAATCATATAAATATGGTTTCATTTTGTCTATAGAAAGCGGTTGTTTATTAATTATAGATGAGAAGCACACTGAAGATGCTAATTCAACTATCATATATAATGTTATGTCAGGGTTATCTATTTTAAGATTTTCTTCTTCAGCTTTTTTAATAAAATACTCACGAGCAAATTCATTTTCATTGTTAATAACAGTATGAAGCTTCTCATTATATAAACCTAACGATAAATTTTTTGATATAAATTTTAATAAAAGAGTATTCCTTGTTAATTCATTAATTATATTATCAATAATCATTATAATTTGATCTTCTAATTTTTTATACTTTTCTGTATCTAATTTTTCTAAAGCATTACAAAATAATTTTTTACTTTGTCTTATTATTAATTCATCTTGAACTTCATATTTATCTTTAAAATATAAATAGAATGTTCCTTTAGCTATTTCTGCTTTATCAACAATGTCTTGTATCGAAGTACTATTAGTTCCCTTTTCCAAAAATAAATTAATGGCAGAATCTAATATTTTATTTTTTTTAGCTTCTTTATGTATTTCCCATTTAGTTACTTTTTTCATATTATGCACCCTTTTCCATATAAATAATATCATATAGTATGACCATCAGTCAATATTTTAATAAAAAGTATTGACTATTAGTCATTTTTGATTTATTATATTAAATGTTGACCAATGGTCATTTTAGAAAGAAGTGAAAAAATGAAGAAATTAGGAAATTTCATTGTAAAAAATAAAGTAATTATTATAATTGTATGTTTATTATTACTTATTCCATCTTTAATAGGAATTAAAAATACTAGAATTAATTATGATATATTAGTTTACTTACCTAGTGACATAGAAACAATTAAAGGAGAAAACATCCTTACAGATGATTTTAAATTAGGTTCATACGCCATATCAATATTTGATAATGTGTCTGCTAAAGGCGCTATTGAATATGAAAATAAAATAAAAAAAATAGAAGGAGTAAATCAAGTTGTTAGTTTATATGACATTGTTGGTACAGAAATACCTATTGAAATGTTACCAGATGAAATAACTTCTAGATTAGAAAAAGGTAATTCAACACTATTATTTATAACATTTGAAAACAATATTTCTGATGAAACAACATTACAAGCAGTAGATGATATTCGTAATTTAGTAAATGATGATGCTTTAATTGGAGGAATGTCTTCAATGGTATTAGATACTAAGAATCTAGCTGATAAAGAAGTAGCATCCTATGTTATTATTGCTGTTATATGTTGCATTATTGTATTAATGGTTACACTTGATTCATATGTAGTCCCAGTTATATTACTTATTAATATAGGAATAGCTATTCTATATAATATGGGTTCAAATATAATATTAGGAAATATATCATATATTACTAAAGCAATAAGTGCTATATTACAATTAGGTGTCACTACTGACTTTTCTATATTCTTATATCATCAATATGAACAAGCAAAACTAACTTGTAAAAATAATGATGAAGCAATGAGTAAATCTATTAGTGAAACAATAAATTCTATTGTCGGTTCCTCTACCACTACAATTGCTGGATTCTTAGCATTATGTACAATGCAATTAACACTCGGAACAGATATTGGAATAGTTATGGCTAAAGGAGTTGTATTTGGAGTCCTATCAGTAATAACATTATTTCCATGTTTAATACTAGTATTTGATAAATTAATTAAAAAAACAAGTCATAAACCATTCGTACCAGAGTTTAAACATATAAAGAAATTCATTGTTAATAAATATAAATTGATATTCATAATATTCTTAATATTAATAATACCTGCATGGTGGGGACAAAAGAATACTGAAGTATATTATAATTTAGATAAAACATTACCAGATACTTTAGCATCAAGTATAGCTAATACAAAATTAGAAGAAGAATATAATATAGTTTCACCAATGATAATACTAGTTCCTAAAACATTAAATAACAATCAAATAAATGCTATGACAGAAGAAATAGAAAGTTTGAATAATATAGATTTTGTTATTAGTTATTCTAAATTATCTGATTTAAATATAGCAGATGAAATGATAGATGACGATATTAAAAAAATATTTGAAAGCGATAAATATTACTTAGTACTAATAAATAGTAATTATCAAAAAGCAACTACAGAATTAAATAGTCAAATAGATCAAATAAAAGAAATAACTCAAAAATATGATAAAAATGTAATAATAGCTGGTGAAGGTGCATTAGTAAAAGACTTAGTAGAAATTAGTGATACTGACTTTAATAATGTATCCTATACATCTATTGCTATAATACTTATTATTATTATATTCGTTTTAAAATCATTCTCACTACCTGTATTGTTAGTTGCCACTATTGAATTTGCAATTTTTGTTAATATGTCAGTTCCATATTATACAGGTGAAGTAATTCCATTTGTATCATCAATAGTAATTGGAACAATTCAGTTAGGAGCAACTATAGATTACGCAATATTAATGACAAATAAATATTTAGGAAAAAGGAAACAAGGAATTGATAAATTTGAATCAATTAAATATGCATTAGATAACTCAGTTAGTTCAATATTTATTAGTGGAATGTGTTTCTTTGCAGCAACATTTGGAGTTGGTTTATATTCTAAATTAGAAATGGTTGGTTCTCTATGTTCATTAATCGCAAGGGGAGCAATAATAAGTATGGTAGTAGTAATATTTGTATTACCTACTCTATTAATAATATTTGATAAATTAATAATTAAATCTACTAGAGGATTTAAAAAAGGAGATAAAAAAATTATGAAAAAAAGTTTAAAAATAGCTGCTATATGTATATGTGCTTTATTACCATTAAACTTAAATGCATTAGAAAAAGAAGAAACTGTGTATGTAAAAGCAGATAATCAAGGAAATATAACAAAAACAATAGTAACAGAACATTTAATAAATAATGATAATAGTGAATCAATAGATGATATATCTTATTTAAGTGATATTATAAATACTAATGGTAATGAAACATTTAAGAATGATAATAGTAATATTACATGGAATAATACTACAAGTGATATATATTATAAAGGTTTTACTAATAAAGAATTACCTATTAGTATTAATATTAACTATTATTTAGATGATGTAAAATATGATGCTGTAAAAGAAATAAATGGTAAGAGTGGACATGTAAAGATAATAGTAAACTATGTAAATAATGATAAACATGGTTCATTATATACCCCTTTCACTATTATGACAGCCGCTAATATAAATAATGAAAATAATAAAAATATCAAAATAACAAATGGTTCTGTAATAGATAATGGTAAGAATACTATGGTTGTAGGTATATCAATGCCAGGACTATCAAGTAGTTTAAATACTGATAGTTTAAGTAGCTTAGATGAGATAGTTGTTGAATATGATACTACTAGTTTTAGTACAAATAGTATGTATTCAGTTGTTACACCTAAGTTTATTGATGTAAATGAAATATCAAATAAATTAAATAGTTTATATAGTAAGATGAATGCAATGTCAGATGCCAGCGAGGCACTAGTAAATGGAACAAAAGAATTAGCAGATGGAATTAATACAATTAATAGTAATTATGCAGAATTCAATACTAATTTTAACTTTTTAAATAGTGGGCTTAATGAATTATCAGAAAAGTATGAAGTATTAAATGAAAATATTGGTGCAATTAATAGTAATTTAGCTTTATTAAATAGTAGTTTATCTTCAATAGATGAATTAAGTACTAACTTAAATGCGCTTGCAGAAAACACACAATTATTAGCAAATTCTACATCAGGATTAAGTAGTTCATTAACATTATTTCTTCAAGCAAGTGATGCTAAAACTTCAGCAATGACAAGAATAATTCAAAGTTTAACTCCTGAAGAGCAAGAAGCATTAAGTAGTGATATTGCTATTGTTAGTACACCAGTTGATTTATCTAGTCTAACTACATTAGAAAGTAATATTAGTGCTTTAAATGATAAAGTACAATTATTAAATACTAATGTAAAATTATTAGCAGAAGGTTCAAAAACATTATCTTCTTCAGTTACTGCTCTATCAGATGGTGCTAATCAAATTAACAATGGATCAAATACTGTTAATGATACTTTAAAGTATATAGCAACAAATTCAGGTAAACTAAATAGTGCTTCAAATAGTATTTATGAAGGAACACAAAAATTAACAAGTGGCGCTAATGATTTAGAAAGCGGAATGAATGAATTTAATACAGAAGCAATCAATGAATTAAATAACTTAATAAATAACGAATTAAAATCAAAAGTTAATATATTAAAGAAATTAAATGATTTGAGTAATGACTATAATAGCTTTGGTGGTAGTAATGCAACTGGTAGTACAAAGTTTGTTATTCAAATTAGTAAATAAAAACTTCCAAGTGGAAGTTTTTTTGTGCAGTGTGCTCTCTTCAGGGGGCGCCCAAAGTCAGGTTAATCATATTAGTAGAAGCCCTTTAAAATCAACGTTTTATAGTATAAACAGTTTAAAAAAATTCATTTTTTTACACAACAATTTAACTATATTGTTGTGCAGAAACTGTGCAGAGCAAATAAAAAGCATATATAGGTTACGTAGCTATATATGCTATTTTTTTAAATAATAATTATAGACAGATTCTATCCAATCATAAAATTCTTTTTGAGTCATATCGCTTTTAGCAATATTACAATACTTACAACATGGTATTACATTATCAACAACGTATCCTTTATTGCTATCGATTCTAGCTATACCATTATGCTTATAAATGGTATCAGTAACTGGTTTATATAATATATCGTTATTTACAATCCTTTTTGATTTTGTATCAATTGAAGTATCAGTTTCAGTAAGTCCACAATAATAACATGGCTCATTAATAATAGATATAAAATTATCAAATGTAATTATTTCGTGATTATCAAATCCTAATTT
>CAZYOS010000051.1:0-6657 GCA_964649245.1 uncultured Clostridium sp. | reverse complement strand
TACTTGTATTATGAGTCATAGAAGTGGCGAAACAAATGATACTTTTATCGTTGATGCAGCTGTTGCATTAAATGTTCCATTTATAAAATCAGGGTCTTTATCAAGGGGAGAAAGAATTTGTAAATTTAATAGATTATTAGAAATTGAAGAAGAATTAAATAAATAATTCTTTTTTTATTGAAAAATACAAAGAATGTGATATAATAATGCATTACGAGGGATGGTATTAAATAATACTAGTTGTAGACAAATGAATAATATTATAAGCAAAGATGAAATAAAAGAGATTTTAATAAATTCTTTTATTGAAAAAGGTAAAATTAATAATAATAGTTTAAATAATGTAGTTTTCTATTATAGTAGAGAATTTGATAAACTATTAGCTTGTGTTATTTCATATGATAAGATGTTTACTTATTATAAATCTTTTTCATTAACAGAAGAAGAGTTAATTGAATTAATAAAAGCAAAATTATCTATTAAATCAGATATTAGAATTTTTTATCAAAACAATAATGGATTTAACATATTTACCGGAATGGAAACTGATAGTCCTTGTTTATATAAGAAGTATAAGGAGGAAAAATATGCTAAATTATCTACCAGGGTTTGAAAGAATGAAAAACTTTATAGTATCTTATATAATTATTTTTGATTCAATATATATATCATATAGTAATTTTAGCTCGGAATGTATTCCCTATACAAAAGAAAATGAAAAAAAGATATTAGATACTATGAGAAAGCAAGCTATTGATTCAGAAGAACACATAAAATCTTATTATGATAATGCATGGAAATATGATAAAAAAGTTATTTTAGGAACTGCATGTAGTGCATTATGGACTTCTTCATTATTAACATCAACAGGTAATAAAGGATTATGTATTGGTCTTTTATCATTTTCATTACTTTCTGTTCTAACCAATTTAATAGGTTTAAAATTAAATGCTGAGACAATCAAAGATATGGAAAAAAATGTGTATTTTATTGAAAATGAAAAAGTAATAAACGATTGGATTAATAGAATTAATAATCCATATGATGGGATTACTAAAAGTGCATATGATCTTCTTAAAAGAAGAGAAAAAAATAGTGATAGAAATATTTCTCTTACGCTAAATAATATTGATAGTTTATCAAAAAATGATTTGGAAAGAATTGTAGATAATATTTCACAATCTGAAGAAGTAAGATTTAAATTAAGAAAAAATGGAGAAAATATATAAAATGAATAGTGATTGCAAATACTTAATGTATATAACTAAAAGAAGTTTAAAGAACTTCTTAGAAGAGTATTATAAAGGTGAACTAAATACTGATGCTGTATCCGTAAAGCTTAAAAGAGTTTTTTGGGGTTGTGATTCTTATGAAGCAGTTGTAACTGCAAAAACACCTTCTAATGGATATTTATTTTTTGATGAACTTGATGAATATCATATTCAACAAATTTTGGCTAATAATATTTCAGGAAGAATAACTAATATTGAAACTATAAAAAATAAAAATTCACAAGAAGCTTTAGAATACTTAGTTTTATCAATTGAAAAAGAAGATGAATTAGTTCATAAATTAGGTGATTAATATGATAGATTATACATTAGATCAAAATGATAAAAAAGATTTTATTCTTTATTTTAAAGAATTAGGTGATAAAATAATATGTTATTATGCTGATGGTAGTCATAATACTTTTAGAAATGATGAATTTAAAAAGGACTCACTTTTAGCTCAACTTAGGAAACAATGCGAAAATTCAGTTGGTGCATATAATTCATTTGCGAGAGATTACAGGAGCGATTTATTGCTACTTTGTATGAACTTGTCTAGTGGTTTTATACAATGTTTTAGTACTCGTAGTAATGCAGGTACAACTATAGCATTATCTGGATTATTATCAATATTATTTTTACATAGATATATATTAAATAATAAAATATTTAAAGATATTGATAAAAACAGAACTTATTTAGAGTATGAAAAACTATTTAATGAATATTTATTTAATAACTATAGAAAACCAGGAACTAATGAAAATATTACATTATTAGATGGAGTATCTAAAAAATGTAGATCTTCTATTACTAGAAATGCTTTAGTAGTTGAAACAAAACCATATATTGATATTAATATGATTCATGGAATAAGTTATAGAGATATAGATATAATGAAAACTAATGCAGAAGAGATTAAAAAAGAGCAAATAGCAGATGAAGTTCAAAAGAGAATGTTGCAAAAAAAATAAATATATAGTAGAATATTTATGCAAGGGAGAATAATATGGAAAACTTGTTATTAATAATATGTATATCAATTATAGTAATTGTATTACTTCAAAGTAATAAAGCTAGTGATGCTAGTCAAATAATTACTGGAGGAAATGCTATGCTTATGGCTAAATCTAAAGAAAGAGGAGCGGAAAAGTTCATTACAAGACTTACATATGCTTTAGGTTTTGCATTTATTATAATATCAATGATATTAAGTTTATAAAATAAAAGTTCAAAATAATGAACTTTTTTATTTTGAAAGTTATTATTATATGATAAAATGATTATGTGAGGTAAACATGAAAGAAAAGATAATGGAGATTATTAATGCTTCAAAGATTAATATGAATCCTACAGAAATTATGAAAAAGATAAAAAGAGATAGTTCTGTTGAAGATTTAAGAGAGTTATTAAATGATTTAGATGAACTTGTTAAATCTGGTGATTTAAGAACTGCTCCTGGAAATAAGTATAAAATAAATGAACTTATAAAGGGAACTATAGATATGCATTTAAAGGGTAATGCACATTTAATACTAGATGTTAAAAATGATGAAAGTGAAGATATATTTATACCTAGAAATCAAATGAATGGTGCTTATGATGGAGACCGTGTTTCAATAGAAATAACAAATAAGAAAAGAAATGAAGCTAGGGTAGTTAAAGTACTTGAAAGAAATCTTGGCGGTGGTATTGGAGAAGTATATAGTGATAATGGAGAACTTAAAATTAAATCATTAAATGCTGATTTACCATATAATATTGTTGTAGACAAAACTGATTTAAAATTATTTGATGGTCATTTAGTTAAATTAGCTTATGTTAAAGATTTAAGCCCTAAAAATGTTTTAGTTAAAGTAGATCGTATTATTGGACACAAGAATGCTCCAGATATTGATACAAGATTAATAGCAGAAGAATTTAATATTCCTTATGAGTTTAGTGAAGAAGAAGATAAAGAAGCAGAAAGCTTACCAACTGAATTATCTGAAAGTATGATTAATTCAGAACTTAATAATGGAAGAAAAGATTATAGAAATGATATTATCTTTACTATAGATGGTAAAGATACAAAAGATATAGATGATGCTATATCATTAAAAATGCTTCCTAATGGAAATTATCAATTAGGTGTACATATAGCTGATGTATCTTATTATGTAAAGGAAGGCTCTCTACTATGGAAAGAAGCTGAACTTAGAGGTAATTCAAATTATTTAGGAGATAAAGTTATTCCAATGCTTCCAATAGCATTATCAAATGGAATATGTTCTTTAAATCCTAATGTAGATAGGTATACTATTTCTTGCATAATGGAAATAGATCATAGTGGAAATGTAGTTAGTAAATCTATTAATAAAGGTATTATAAGATCAAGAAAGAAAATGAATTATGATGCTGTACAAGATATAATAGAAAATAAAGATACAGAAGATACTGAATCATATACAACTCTTCCATATGTTGCCCGTGAAGGTGAAACAATAGAATTTATAGCATTTAGCAACAATATGACTAAAGAAGAACTATTAGAATATAATAAAGATATTGAAATTAAAAAAGGTACAGAGGTAAATATACCTGTTAGAAAAATTCTAAAAAATATGCATGTTGTATCTAAAACACTTAGAGCAGAAAAAAATAGACGTGGAAATTTAGAGTTTTTAGGTGATGAGAAAAAATTTGAATATGATAAAAATGGTAAACCATGTAAAATACTTCCACATTTACAAAGAGAAGCTGAAAAAATAATAGAAGATATGATGATAGTTGCTAATGAATCAGTAGCTACTACATTTTATGAGAAGAATTTACCTTTTGTATATCGTTTACACGGAACGCCAGTTCCTAGAAGCTTAGATGAATTTTTGAAATTCTTATCAGCTCAAGGTATTAAATATAATGGAAAAATAAATACTGAGAATGCTTCTAATGAACAATTACAAGAATTAATAAGTTTCTTAAAAAGTAATTTAGATGAAGATAAATATAAAGTATATAATAGAAAATTATTAAGATGTATGCAAAAAGCATATTATGGAACTGATAATATCGGACACTATGGAATAGGTAGTGAATGTTATACACATTTTACTTCTCCAATTAGAAGATTTAGTGATTTATTAGTTCATAAATCAATAACTGAATATTTAGTAAATAAAAATTATGAAGATAAGTTCTTGAAGAGTTGGGCTTCATATTTAACTACAGTATGTGAACATATTTCTGAAACAGAAAGAAATAGTGAAAAAGCTGAATATGCTATGGATGATATGTTAGTAGCAGAATATATGGAAGGATATGATGATGAAGAAGGTAATCATATTGGAGGCTATATAGGTGAAGAATATGATGCTATAATAGATACATGTTTACCACATTCATTCTTTGTACAAACTCCTGATTTAATTGAAGGAAGAGTTGATTTAGCATTAATGGATGGTTTCTATCAATATAATGAAGAAGCTGCTGCATATACTAAAAATAATAAAGTTGTTCTAAGATATGGGGACAAAGTTAGAGTGAAATGTATTGGTGCTTCTAAAGCAAAGAGAACAGTTGACTTTGAATTAGTAAGAAAGGTTGCATAATGGAAATTGTTAATAGGAAAGCTAAACATGATTATTTTATTCATGACACATATGAAGCAGGAATAGAATTATATGGAACTGAAATAAAAAGTATAAGAAAAGGTTCAGCTAACTTTAATGATTGTTATGGAAGAGTTAAAAACGGAGAAGTTTTTCTTATTAATATGTATATAGCTAAATATGAAGAAGGAAACATATTTAATCATGATGAAAGAAGAGAAAGAAAACTTTTATTACATAAAAAAGAAATATTAAAAATAAATGAATCTATCAATATGAAAAGATATACTCTTATTCCATTAAAATTATATATAACTCGAGGTAAAGCTAAAATACAACTAGGTATTTGCGAAGGAAAAAAACTTTATGATAAAAGAGAAACTATAAAAGAAAGAGATTTAAAAAGAAGAGAAAATGCATTATATTAATGTATTTTTTTTTTAATATAAGAATAATATATAATATGAATAAAAAGATTCCTAAAGTATTTGTTAATAATATTAAAAAAATAGATAATAATAAAATAGTATTCTATTCATTAAATGATAAAGAAGAGGTAGAAGAGTATCCAAGTAAAATAGAAATTAACAATAAAATAAATAATTTGTTTAAGTCAAATGATTTTATATATAAAAAGAAAATTAATATAAAAACTAAAAACTATAATAAAGATTTTATTATAATATCGAAAAATAGTAATTATTTATTAACACTTGAAGGAAATAGAATATATTTTGATGATATATTGGATATAAAATAAATTTTATAAAAACACTTGAAAAATGTTATTTATTATGTTAGTATTGACTTAACACATGAAAGTGTTTTTTATTTGGAGGGATTTATTAAATGAAAAAGATTAAGTCATTTTTTAAAGGAATAAAAAAAGAAATGAAGATGGTCAGATGGCCTGATAGCAAAATACTTTTTAAATATTCTGTTATAAGTATAATCATGATTGTATTTTTTGGCGTTTATTTTTATGGATTAGATGCTTTATTTGCATTTGTTAGGGGGTTATTAGCATAATGGAAGAAGATAAAAGATTATGGTATGTTGTTAATGCATACAGTGGACATGAAGAAAAAGTTAAAGATTATTTAGAATCAAGACGTGAAAGTATGGGAATGGAAAATAATATATTTAGAGTTATTATTCCTGAACGTACTGAAATAGAAGTTAAAGACGGAGTTAAAAAGGAAAAAGTTAAAAAAATGTTTCCAGGGTATGTACTTATAGAAATGGTTATGAGTGATGAAGCATGGTATGTTGTACGTAATACTCCAGGAGTAACTGGATTTATAGGATCTTCTGGAAAAGGAGCAAAGCCTATTCCTCTTACGCCAGAAGAAGTAACTAAGTTTATTGGAGAAGGTGTTGAAACTGTTGCTCCAATATGTACTGATGTTGAAGTAGGAGATTCTATTACAATAATAGATGGGCCATTCAAAGGAATGTATGGTAAAGTGGAAAGTCTAGATAAAGAAAATGAAAAATTAAATGTATTAATAGATTTATTCGGACAAGAAACACCAGTAGAAGTAGATTTAATTCAAATAACAAAGGCATAATAATTGCCTTTTTTTGATATATTTGTTAAATGTTCTAAATAATTCTTGAAAATAATATAATTTTATGTTATTATTGTTAGGCAAGTTTGTGCTATACATAAACTTTAATAAGTGGGAGATTATTGGATTATTATCGTGAACCACTCACGGAAAAAAAATTAAACTAAAACTAAATAGGAGGTGTTTTTCGTGGCAAAGAATGTTGTAAAAAAGATTAAATTACAA
>CAZYOS010000050.1:0-6804 GCA_964649245.1 uncultured Clostridium sp. | reverse complement strand
TACAAGTTGATTTAACTTTAAAGGCGAATAATTTCGCCGATTTTACCTTATGGAGGAGCCAGCCAGATTTGAACTGGCGATGGAGGTGTTGCAGACCTGTGCCTTACCACTTGGCTATGGCTCCATATAACGTAAATTATTATAGCAAATAAATTACATTATTTCAATAGTAAATTGTACTTTACTCCTCTTATATCAATTAATATCTCTATTTTATTAGCCTTAGATATCGATTCAGGCACTTCTATATAAGTGTATTCAGTCATACCATATTTAGAATCTATCACATTACTTTTAAGTGTCGTATTTACTCCTTCAACTCTAAATTTAATTTTAGTAAAATATTTATAAAAATTGCTTGGATATTTAATATATTTACTTATATATATGCTTTCATCAACGATTATAGTAGATTTTATTTTTAATATAGCGTTACCTTTTCCACTGGGATTAACAACATATGTATATGTATTACATAAATCATTAACACAATTTTGATATTTTTCTTTAAAAGTATCAGATATTTCATAAGAATCAGTTGTTAAGATTGTTTTTCCAAGTATTGTATTACTCATATCAATCTCCCCTGGTACATCATAAGAAACAAAATCAGCATTTTTATTAATATTTACTGGTTTAATAACTAAGTCTACATATTCAGACTGCAAATCCCCAATTGACAAATTATTAGCATTTTTAACTCTTAAAATATATTCATTTTTATATTGAGCTTCTGTTAATTCAAATACAATTAATATTTCTTTTTCTTCTCCTGATGATAAAGTAGCTTTAGAAAATACTTCTCCAACATCTAAAAACTGTTCTCCAAAGGAAAATTTAGGGACTAATAACTCATTTCCCATCTTCAGTCTAAATGTATTTCTATCAATATTTAGATTAATATTTATTTTATTTCTAAGTTTCATCTTAATAAGAAGATAAATTTTTCCATCATTAATAATATTTCCATATATATCCTTATAAGCAATATATGAATCAGTTGCTGTATAGAAAACAGAATTAGCAACAAACTCTTTATTTTCTACATAATGAATATTATATACTCTTAAATTTAAAAATACTACTAAAGATATAACAAGCGCAAATACTGAACAAGCCATAGTAATAAAAAATCTGTTTTCAAGAAGAAAATATTTAAATAATCTAATTGTTTTTCTAAAAGCTCTTTTATATTTATAGTTATCTAAATTAAAACTAACTTCAACTTCTTCAGAATCATTATCTTCTATTTTTAATTCATCTAAATCTTTTTTAAAATCAAACTCTTTAATGTTGAATCCCAATGCTCTAGTTAATACGAAAACTGAAAATACAACCTGAGGAGCTAAAAACATAACACAAACATCTCTTATAATTCTAGCTTTTTCAAAATTAAAGTTAGTATATTCAAGTTTTTGAAACCAAACTATGCACACGATATAGTATACACATAACAAGAAATAAAACAAACAAATAAACATATATAATTTATTAGATTTCTTTTTTTGACTAAATAGATAATATACAACTAATGATGCAGCTATTACAATTATGCAATCTAAAAAGACAAATAGATTTATATATGATGAAACTAATTCAATACTATATATGGAATTATTACTCGCATAAGTATTAAAGAAGTCAAAAATATTGAATGTTACTACAGCCATGTAACACATTAAAACAAATAATATTACATGTATTAATTTAAAGTTTTTTATCAAAAATGCATAGGGTTTCTTAATTACCATACCATAGTCTCCTAGTATAAATTATAACATGTGATAAAAAAAAAGACTAGTACTTTAGTCTATTTCTTATAATAAATCATTTGCCCTGGCAACAAGTATATAGTTTTATTTTGATCTACTAATTTAGTCGTATCAGTATTAAAAATATTTGAAATATTATATAAAGTATCTCCTTCTTTTGTAATATAATAACTAACTTCTTTCTTAGGTATCAGAATAGTTTGTCCAGGATAAATATAATCTTCAACATCAAGCCCGTTTAATTCTGCAAGCAGCTTCGTATTAACATCAAAATACTTTGATATTTTATAAAGAGTATCTCCTTTTCTAATTTCATAAAATGTGTAGAAAGGGCTTTCTATATTCTTTCTATTAGCAAATTCATACATTAATATCACCTATAATAATATATGATATTTGTTATTATTTGTTATAAATAAATATAGTGTTCTCTTTATTAAAGTTTAATTCGAAAAAATATAGTATTTGATTGCTTCCATTTAGTGGATCATATTTATATAAATAATCTTCATCAACATAATATAGTATATTTTTATATGTTTTTATAATAAATATATCATTATTATTAATTTTGATTGGCAATGAATCATTGTCTTTAATTGATTTAAATAATCCATTATTATATTTATACGAATATATACTATTATCATTATTATATTTGATTTTATTCACTTTATATTCACTTTTACTACATGATATAAAACCACCATCTTCATATTTAACATAACCAATTTCATTATTTGATTTTATAGTTGTTTTTCCATTTTTAATATTTATTTCATATAGAATTGAATATTTATTATCATAAATATATAAATATTTCCCAATGTTGCCAACTATATACGAATCATAATCCAATGTATACCCTAATTCTAAAGTCTTTTTACTATACGTTGTTACATCTAAAGCAATTAAATTTTTAAATTCATGTTCCTGATTGTAATTAGGCATATATATTATATTATTAATCATAAAGCTTAATGAGTTGTCATAACGATCTTTTTCAAATAAATCAATTATTTTATATGACTTTCCATTCATTATTATATATCCTTTATAATTCCATAAAGCTATATATGTTTTATTATCAATATTATTATTATAAATAAAATTGCTGTCGTTTTTTTCAATAGGATTATTTGTTATTTTGTATTTATTTAAAAGTTCATTATCGATTAAATTATAATCAATAATCTCCCCATCATAATAACATATTGGATAAGTATCAATATCATCGATAACAGGATAAACACAATTTAAACTACCTTCCTTTATGTCTATTATCTTTTTAATAATAGTTTTTTTTATTCCTCTATTTTTATATATTTCAAAATTGTACTTATTATCTATTTCAAAATAAAATCTTCCTGATGAATAATCAGTTTTCACACTATGTTTATTAATATTATATTGTAATAAATAATCTGACAAAAAATATTTACCAATTAATAAATTAATGAATATAAATATAAATATTAACAATCTTTTTTTCATATTTCACCTAATAAAATTATACTATATATTAAAAAAAAAAACTAGTTTCCTAGTTTATTCTATAACACCATTATCTTTTAAGAAAGTTAGTGTATCTTCTTTTGGCATATATCCAACTACATCATTTATAAATTCTCCATTTTTAGTTATAAAAGTATATGGACTTGATCCAGAATATTGAGTTAGCGAATATGTACTTGTTAACGCAGATGAATCTGCTTCATTTAAAGTGTCAATTTCAAACCAATATAATTTAAGGCTATTTTCTTCTGCTATTTCAGTAATAATAGGTTTATATTGAGCACAATAATGGCAAGTAGATAAAGCAATTACTGCAACAACAGATTGATCAGTTTTAGAATCAGCTACCCAACTTGATATATCATCACTAATATTTAAATTAGTATCAGTCTTCTCACTTTTCTCTTTTAATATTGTAAATGCTACCAATAATATTATAATAGCAACAAAAACTAATAGACCTGTGTTTCTTTTTAAAAAGGCAGAAAAATTTCCTTTTTTATGACTACTTGAATGCTTATCAAGATTTTTTACTTCTTTTACCTTTTCATCTATTTCCTTTTTTACACTTTCTACTTCCTTCTTAGCTTTTACAGTAGTTTTTTTGATATTCTTTTTAATATCATTATTATTTGAATCTTTTTTATTTGTCATTTTAACACCTCTATATCTATTTTATTATTATTTGAAACAAAAGGCAAGAAAAAAGAGATTATTCATCTCTTATTCACAAACTTCTTCTCCATCTACTGTTCTTGTTTTTCCAGTCTTAGTCCAACCAAATAAACTTGTTTTATCACTCCATGTATATTTATATGATGATGTAGTTGAAGTAGATGTACTAGCATTCTTTTCTTCAGTTGCATATAGAATACATGTATTATCAACTAATGAATATCCTGAATCACATTTTAATTCTGTTGAAGTACCAGTAACTTTTTTGTTACATACTTCTCCATTTAATGTATAAGTTGAATCAGTACATTCATAGTATTTCTTACCACTAGTTACTTTATAACATTTTAAGGTTTCATTAGATCCAGTCATTTGACTAGTTTCTGATGGACAACTATATGTATATCCATTATCAATTGTGTCAAAATGCCAACATTTCATTGAAGCACCGCTTCCAGTATGTCCTGTTGATGTTGATGGACATGAGTATGTTGTAGAACCTGCAACTGGCACTTCTCTAGTACAAGTTTTAGGAACATCATTACATACTTCATAAGAACCACCACCACAAGTTGAACATGATGTAACAGCTTCACCTCTATACCATGTAGTTGTACAATTACAACTATAAGTAGGATTTGTTACTGTATTACAACTCTTAGTTGAACAATCATATGTTTCAGTAGTTGTAGTAGCAGGAGTAGTATTAACAACTAATTTATCATATACTAATTTAGATGTATCTGCTTTTTTTACTTTATTTACAGGTAACTCTAATTTTGTTTCATTTTGAATAACTAATTTTGCAGGCATAGATAATATTGTATCAACAACAGTCGTTACTTCTGCAGATTTAGTATCTTTTACATAACTTTTATAACACTTAGAACCATCTTTAGTATATCCATTTGGACAACTATAATTAGTAATAGTGTTACTTACTTCTTTTCTATATTGATATTGTGTTATTTGTTCAATATGACAAGTTTTTTCACAATTTTGTCCTTTACAATAATTATGACATCCTAATATTTTAATTAAATAATCAGATTCAGAATTACAAACAAGATTTGTTTTTAATGAATAACTTTCATCTTTTTCTTTAGTAATACTTACATAAGAATCATATTGATTACAAGTATTACCATCTTTATCAACAAAAGGTAATACTAATTTTTTCTCAAATAATTCTGACAATGTAATTTTTACTTCTTGTCCTATTTCAGTAGGCATTTTATCATCAGTGAAATATGCTTCACCAGCTTCTTGCATGTAACTAATATTTTCTCTAAATACGTTACTATAGAATGGTGTCATATTAGGCACTTTTGGAAATAGCCATAATAATACAAGTACAAATAATATAAAGAATATAATTCTAATTATTAGATCTACAAGATTAAATCTTGATCCTCTTTCATTACTATACATTTTATTTTCCCCCTTATTAATTTAAAGTTAATACACTTGAACCACTATTAACGATTTGTTCACAAACTTCATCAAAATAGTCAGCTTCTATATTATACCATTGTTTTGGTAATGTTGTTTGATTTTTTTTGTATTCTTCACTTGTACCCGCAGCTCCAGATAAATAATCTTTTTGACCATTTCTAACGCCATCTACTACTTGTACAAAAGGAGTGCTAACATATTCTCCATCCTCTGTACAATAATCTATACATAATGAAGTACCATTTCCTTGAATAACCTCAAATATATTACATATATATTGCTCATCATTAGATGTGTAAAATGAATATTTTAAGTTTCCAATATTATAGATGTTGTTTTGACCATTAAAGTCTTTTCTATCAAATTGTTCTATATATTCATATGCCCAATCTTTTGATGCTTCAATAAATCCATCGAAATTTTCTGCTCTTCTTTCAGTTACAACTTTTTCCATTTTCTCATCTAATTGAATTTGATTTAATTGTTCTTGAGAACCATCAATAAATAATGTTGACAATGGAATAAAATGAATTTGAGATCCAAATGATTGACTTGATGGGTATTGAGCAAATATTGCATTTTGAATTGCTACATACTCATCAATTGTATTAGAATCAAATACATAATTACCTGATGCGTCAACTGGAACTAATCCGTTTTTGTATCTAATTAAATTTTCTATTTGATCTATATTACAAATGTTTTCAGCTTGAGCTCTATCACCAGCACTCATATGTTCTAAATATGGAACACAATAAGTATTATAGATTTCTTCTGCTCTTGCATGTACTTGTATGTTATCATTAGCATCTTTAAGAACAGTATCAACATATTCATTTGATGATACTTCTTCGTCCTTTGCATCTTTATTATTGTTTTTAAATATATCTACGATTGAAGTGTTAGTATTTAATGAATTACTATTACAACTAGAAATACCAAATATTGTAGCTCCACATAATACAGCTCCTAATACAAAACATCCTATCCTACTAGCTAAGTTCTTTTTCTTTTTAGTTTCTACTTTGCTATCAGCTTTTCCAACAATAGCACCTGTACTAACTTTCATTACTTTAGATGTTTCTACTTTATAGGCATTCTTTAATTTGTTATAAACATCTATATTTTCTAATGCTAAGTCTCTTAAATATTGTTTAGATTTAGTAGTCTTTGCTTCATAAAATCTTTTTTCAATTTCAGCATGACGTTCCTCTAAACCCCTTTTTGCTTCTTTAATATCTTCTATTAAAGCATCATTTCTATTTTCTTCGCTTTTTGCACTTTCAATTCTTTCTAATAAATCACTATACATTATATTTTCCCCCTTATATAAATATTGCTAGTATTATACCACACTTATCTTTAAATGTCAACTATTACTATGTTT
>CAZYOS010000049.1:0-6882 GCA_964649245.1 uncultured Clostridium sp. | reverse complement strand
ATTCTATCTCTTACTAAATTGTGGTGCTCTACGAGCCTTCTTTAATCCGTATTTCTTTCTTTCTTTGCTTCTTGGATCTCTTTTAACCATACCATTAGTTTTTAATGCTGATCTATTGTCAGCATCTGCTAATAATAGGGCTCTTGTAATTCCTAATCTAATAGCACCAGTTTGTCCATTAAATCCTCCACCTTTAACTGTTACATTAATATCAAACTTGTTAACATTATCAGTTAATTCTAATGGTTGAATTAAATCCATAACCAAAGTTTCATAAGGCATATAATCCCTAACATCTTTCCCATTAACTGTAATTTTTCCAGTTCCTGGAGTTAATATTACATTAGCTGAACTTCTTTTTCTTCTTCCAACTGCACAATACTTTATAGAATTATCTTTTTTAGTAGCCATATTACTTTACCTCCAATTTTTCTGGTTTTTGAGCTTCATGCTTATGAGTAGGTCCTACATATACAAATAATTTTGTAAACATTTCTCTTCCTAATCTTCCTTTTGGTAACATTCCTTTAACAGCTCTTTCTACCATTTCAACTGGATACTTTTCTTTCATTGTTCTTCCAGTTCTTTCTCTTAATCCACCTGGATAACCACTATGATTATAATATATCTTATCATCTAATTTATTTCCAGTTAGTTTTACTTTTTCAGCATTAACAATTATTACATTGTCTCCACAATCAACATGTGGTGTATAAGTTGGTTTGTGTTTTCCTCTTAAAACTGTAGCGGCAAGTGTTGCAACCTTACCTAAGCTTTCATTTTCAGCATCGATAACAAACCACTTATGTTCAACTTCTTCTTTCTTTAACATAAATGTTTTCATTTATTTCTCCTTCTTTGAATTTAACATGCTTTTCTTCCCAATGAATAACACATCTCATTCAAATGTACCGGGAATATTATAATAAATGTTATGACAAAAGTCAAATATATTTAGTGAATTTGTATAAAAATTGACATATTTGTATAAAAAGTCATTAAAATTCGTCTATTTAATAAATATATATATTTCTAATTTATTGACAAAACATCAATATAATTATAAAATAGTTAATAATAGGAGAAATAAGAATGAAGAGAAAATTAATATTTATATTATTATTAATTTTATTTGCTGGCAGTTTGGGAGCTGGATTTATTGGATATTTTGCAAGTAAAAATAATACAAGTAATAAAGATAATACTCCTATTGATAATTCTCTTCTTATAAACTATGAATATTATTTAGAAAATGTTCAAGTAAAGAAGAGCTCAATAACTAATACTTCTTCAAATGAAGTTAGTACAAGTGAAATTAGTACAAGTGAAGTTAGTACAGGGGAAATACAAAATGAAAAGAAATATGTTTTTGCAAATTATACTTGTACAAATGGTATAACTGGTAAATTTGATGAAACTCGATGGGAGTTTATTCCAGACGAGATAAAAGAAGGAACATGTAAACTATATTTTAATAAAGCATATTATGAAGTAACTTTAACAATATCTAATGGTGAAATTAAACCCGGTGTTAAAACAACCGTTGAAAGAGAAAAAGATGGTGCGTTTGGTATTACTCCTTATGAAGGATACGAGTATGAATCATCAACCTGTTCAAATAATAAGGAAACTAGTTGGGATAAAGATAATAATATTTTAAAAATCAATGCAATAATGGAAGATGTTACATGTAAAGTTGTATTTAAGATTAAAACCGTATCGATGAAAGTAACTGTAATAAACGGTACCGGTAACGCAACTGAAACTATAGAATATGGTAAAAGTGTTTCAACAGTTGTTCAACCCAATACAGGATTTGATACTCCTACCGTCGTTTGTACGAATGATCAAAAATCAACTATTGTTAATAATATAGTAAGTGTAGATAAATTAACAAATAATACTGAATGTACCATTACATATGCCGCTCAAAAAGTAGAAGAGTTTTCTTTAACTGTAGATGTACCTGAAACAATTAAATTTGTGAGTGGGTCTGCAAGTCAAAAAATATCTAAAGGTTCTGATGGTGAGTTTAAATTAAAGCCATATAGTTCTGACATAGAAATAGATGATATAGTATGTACTGTTGTTCCTTTGAAGACTGCAAATGCAGATGGTTCAATAACATATAAATTCATTAATATGACAAAAGATATTTCATGCAAAGTTGTCGCGAAAGTAGTAAGTAGTCAATAAAGTGAGAAATCACTTTTTTTATTGTTAAAATTATGTTAAAGTATTTCTGAGGATTCATATGTGGAAAATAGGTAATGTTAAAATTGAAAATAGAATAGTATTTGCTCCAATGGCAGGAATATCCAATATTAGTTATAGAACTATTATTAAACAGATGGGAGCTGGTTTAATATATACAGAAATGATTAGCAGTCTAGGAATAGTATACAATGGTAAAAAGACGATAAATTTATTAAAAACAAATGATTCAGAAAGGCCTATAAGTATACAAATATTCGGAAGCGATATTGAAAGTTTTGTTGAGTCTGCTAAATACATAGATAAAAATATTAAACCGGATATAATTGATATAAATATGGGATGCCCCGTTCCAAAAGTAGCTATCAAATCTCAAGCAGGATCAAGTTTGTTAAAAAATCCAAACAAAATTAAAGAAATTATTTCTAATATTGTTAATAATGTTTCTTGTCCAGTTACTGTTAAAATAAGAAGTGGATGGGATAAGAATTCTATTAATTGCATAGAAATTGCTAAAATATGTGAAGAAGCAGGTGCCTCAGCCATTGCAATACATCCTAGAACAAGAGAACAAGGATATTCAGGGCTTTCAGATTGGAATCTCATAAAAAAAGTTAAAGAAGCGGTATCTATTCCCGTAATTGGTAATGGAGATATTAAAACAATATATGATGCAAAAAGGATGTTAGACGAGACAAAATGTGATGCGGTAATGATTGGAAGAGCATCATTAGGAAATCCTTGGTTTATAAAAGAATGTGTTGAATACATAGAAAATAATAATTTAATTGAAAAGCCAAGTTACACAGACAGAATAAATATGATATATACACATTATGAACTATTAAAAAAGAATACTTGTGAAAAAGTTGCATTATTAGAAATTAAAACACATGCACTCTGGTACTTAAAATATATACCAAATAGTAAAGATATAAAAAATAAAATAGTTCAAATTAAAAGTGAGAAAGAATTATATGATATTTTAGATACATTTATTAAAACAATGTGAAAATAATAAAAAAAACAACTTAATCATTGTAATAAAGTTGTTTTTTGTTATATAATTAATAACAGGAGGAATAAGAAATGAAAAAGACTGGATTATTTAAAATAATCATGTTCATACTACTTGGAGTTCTTTTAATAACATGGTTTGTTCCAGCAAGTTATTTTAGTTCAGGAGAATTAACTGACTTGGGAATGTATAGAATTGGATTCTTTGATTTTTTCCAATTATTGTTTGGAACATTCGAATTTAGTTATTTTATTCAAATAGTTATATTATTAGTTTCTATTGGTGCTCTTTATGGAGTTCTTGGTAAAACTGGTAAATATAGAGCTTGGATAGAAAAAACTGCAAGTAAATTTAAAGGAAAGGAATTAGTATTTTTAATAATAGTTGCACTAGCAATTGCTGTATTTACATCTGCATTTGATTATGGACTAATAACATTCATATTCATACCTGCATTAATTAGTATCATATTAACAATGAAATATGATAAGATTACTGCATTTGCTGCTACATTTGGAGCATATTTAGTAGGTATAATTGGTAGCACTGTTAACGGAAGTATTGTTAACACAATTAATTCTCAATTAACCGATCTTACTTTAAGTAGTGATATATACTATAAGCTTGCTTTATTTGTTGTATCTTTTGCAATATTAGTATTCTATTTATCAAGTGCTAAAAAAGATAATAAAAAGTCTTTAAAAGACAAGGCAGTTCTTAAAGAAGAATCTTCTGAAGATATGTTTATTGGTGAAAAAGAATCTAATAAATATCCTGTTTATCCTATTATAGTTGTATTTGCTATATTGTTAGTACTTACAATATTAGGGTGTACAGGCTGGGAAACTGTATTTGGTGTTACTACATTTAGTACTCTTAATACTACTTTAACCGAATGGACAATAGGTGATGTTACAGTATTAAAATATGTTCTTGGAACAATATCTGCATTAGGTAAATGGTATTATGCTGAAATGGCTGTGATGTGTTTATTAGCATCATTATTACTAGGAAAAATATATGGCATTAAATTCAAAAAAGTGTTTGAAGCTATGGCAGAAGGTGCAAAAAAAATATTACCTTGTGCTTTAATGGTATGTTTAGCATATGCAGTAGTATATTTTGCTGGTAATACAATGTTTTTCCCAACAATAGCTGGATGGATATTAAATGCTACAAGCAAATTTAATTTACTATTTGCATCTATAACTACAATAATTGGTTCTGCACTACATGTTGACATGTTGTATGTATCAAATTATGTAGTAGCACAAGTTGCTGCTAATGCAACTGATTTAGGTTTAGTTGGTCTTTTAACTCAAGCTTTCTATGGTTTGACTATGTTAGTAGCTCCTACTAGTGTAATGCTAGTATTAGGATTAAGTTACCTAGGAATACCATATAAAGAATGGATTAAAAAGAGCTGGAAATTTATATTAGAATTATTAGTTGCTATTATTATTATTTTACTATTAGCAATGTTTATTTAAGAGTACTTAGTACTCTTTTTTTATGTTTATTTTTTTATATAAAAGGCATAATATTAGTATGAAAATATATGATGATAAAATTATTGAAGTGTTAAAGGAAAGTGAGAAAGAAGCGTTTGATTTGCATCATCCTTTTATTGGAACAGAACACATTATTCTCGGAATATTAAAAACAGATAATGAAATAAAAGATATATTAAATAATAATAATATTAATTACAATAATTTCAAAAAAGAATTAATACTTAAAACTTACAAAAATAATTCAAGTACAAATGTAATATTTACTCCACTATTAAAGAGAATACTATCAAATATTGATGATAATTTAACTGTAAGTAGCTTATTTATTGCCCTACTCGAAGAAGATGAAGGAATTGGTATTTCAATATTAAATTCATTAAACATTGACTTAAATGCTTTATATAAGCTTGTAAATGATAATTATTGCTCTTCAGAATCAAACACCAGTGATGATAGAGTTATTGGAAGAGAAAAAGAAATACAAAACATTATTGAAATTTTATGCAGAAAGAATAAATGCAATCCATTATTATTAGGTGAAGCCGGAGTTGGAAAAACTGCAATAGTTGAAGAATTATCGAAAAGAATAAAAAATAATTTAGTTCCCGATTTTCTTAAAAACAATAAAATTGTTTTTGTTTCTATGTCTTCAATTGTAAGTGGAACAAGATATAGAGGGGACTTTGAAGAAAAATTTGAGAAGCTTATTAAAACAACAATAGATAGTAATACCATATTATTTATAGATGAAATACATACTATAGTAGGTGCTGGAGGTGCTGAAGGAGCTATAGATGCTTCTAATATATTGAAACCATATCTAGCAAGAAATGCATTTAGATGTATAGGCTCTTCAACCATAAATGAATATAATAAAACAATTAAAAATGATAAAGCATTAGATAGAAGATTTACAAAAATCATTATAGAGGAACCAAATACAACAGAACTCAAAAGAATACTTTATACAATAAAACAAGATTACGAAAATTTTCATAAAGTTTCAATATCAAATAAATGTATTGACCATATAATTAATATTTCATCCTCTATTAAAGACAAGTATGAACCAGATAAAAGTATAGATTTACTAGATATGGTATGTTCAAAAGCCTCTGTTAACTTAAGAAATAAACAAATAGAAAAATATAATAAAGAATTAGAAACAATAAGTTTTAATAAAAATTTATATATAAAATCTAATAATTTTAAAAATGCTTCCTTATGTAAGAAAAAAGAATTATATATTAAAAAGAAAATATGTCATTATAAGCCCAGAATAGATAATAAATTTATCGATAGTATTTTGACAAATAAAATTAATGTGAGTATAGGATTCTAATTTCTTTTATTTTTCACATAAACATGTTATTATTTATATAGGAAGTGATATTATGGATTTTTACTTATTATTGTTAATTATATTTATACCAGTGTTAGCTCAATTATATGTTAAGAGTTGCTATTCAAAATACTCAGGCATTAAAAATGAGTCATCTATTACAGGAGTAGAAGCTGCTAGAAAAATACTAGATAATAATGGTTTACAAGATATTACAATTAAAAAAATTAATGGAACCCTTACTGATTTTTACAATCCACTTGATAAAAGTATTTCATTATCAAGCGATATATATTCAGATAAAAGTGTTGCCTCAATCGCTATTGCTGCTCATGAGGTAGGCCATGCTATACAAGATAAAGAAAAATATTCATTTATGGTAATTAGATCAAAGATTGTTCCAGTTGTTAATTTTTCATCAAAGATATCAACTATATTTATTGTTCTTGGATTAATACTAGAAATAGTTGATTTATACTATATTGGTATTATTCTATTGTTAGTTGGTTTAGTATTCCAATTAATAACTTTACCAGTAGAATTTAATGCTTCAAAAAGAGCAAAAGAAGAATTAAAAAAATATCATATTATAACAGATAAAGATAGTAATGGAGTTACAAAAACTCTTAAAGCTGCAGCTTATACATATGTTGCTGGATTTCTTGCAACAGCAGCTCAAATCATAAGACTAATCGGTATAAATAATAGAAATTAACAAAAAATAGTTCTTTTAGAACTATTTTTTTAATTGTAATTTCAACCGCACCACTTTTAATTAATTTAATTTTATTAAA
>CAZYOS010000048.1:6620-7067 GCA_964649245.1 uncultured Clostridium sp. | reverse complement strand
TTTTTTGGTATTTTGATAGTTTAAAAAAATATGCTTCTTCACTTACTTCTTTTACTTCTCTATGACAATCAGGACACATTCCATTTTCATCTAATTGACTTTCTGTCCAGAATGCTTCACATGGAGTACAATATAGTCCCTTATATTCCCCTTTGTATATATCACCTTTATCATACATTTTTTTGAATATTTCTTGTACTCTTTTAACATGATCTTCATCTGTTGTTCTTATAAAGTAATCATAGGAAATATTTAATTTTTCCCATAAATCTTTTGCATTTTCAATTATAGGATCAATATATTCTTTTGGTGTTACTCCAGATTCAATTGCCTTTTTTTCTATTTTTTGTCCATGCTCATCAGTTCCAGTTTGAAAGAATACATCGTATCCAGAAAGTCTCTTATACCTCGCTATTGCATCGGCTATTATTGTAGTATAACAATGTC
>CAZYOS010000048.1:0-6610 GCA_964649245.1 uncultured Clostridium sp. | reverse complement strand
ATAATAAATAGGTGTTGTTAAATAAAATTTTTTCTTTTCCATTTTTTCTCCTTTAAATAAAAAAAGTCATAAATATAAGGACGACATATATCGCGGTACCACCTTATTTCATGACTATCATGCTCTTAACTCTTAAAGCGAGTAACTATTTAACTCTAGGATCATTTAGAAGAATATCTTTATTAGTTTCCATCCCACACTAACTTTCTATAAAAAGACATTTCTTTTTCTTCCCTTCTTTGTTAATTACGATTTATTTTAACATAATTATTTTTAAAAGTCTATATTTTATGATTCTTTTTCAATAGTATCCATTATATATGGTACTATCTGACTCTTTCTTGATAGAACATTTGGTAAAGATATTCCTTCATAAATATCATCAAGTTTAAAGCTATCTTTTATTGTGTTTTCACATGCTTTATTATATATTATATATGATTTATGATTAAATATGTCCGTTACAAATAATGTTAATACTTTATAGTTTTTTGATTCTGATTCATTATCTAAATATTCAACTAAAGAGTTTAATTTCTTTTTAATATTTTCATAATCAGTTGAAAGTATTTGTCCTATTCCAATATTAACATCATTTATTTTGTACGATTTAAAATCTTTATAAAGAAGTTGCTCATTATTGTATCCTTTTATACTCATGCCATGTTTTAGTAATTCTTTTCCAAATGACTTATAATTTATTTTAGCTATTCTTGAAAGAGATATAAGCGCATCAGTATCTCTTATAGTTGTTGTAGGTGATGTTAATAATAATGTGTCTGATATAATAGCGGAAGCCATTAATCCTGCTATATGTGGAGGTATTTCAATATTATTTTCTAAAAACAAATCATATATTATTGTATTAACACTTCCAGTAGAAGCATTTCTAAAATTAATTGGTTTTTTAGTAATAATATCACCTATATTATGATGATCTATTATTTCAAGAATTTCAGCTTCTTCAAGTCCATCAATACTTTGAGAAGCATTATTATGATCAACTAATATTACTTGTTTCTTTTCTACTTCATTACAGTCAGTTAAAGTTAAAACACCTTTACATTCATTTTTATTTCCTAATATTGGATAATTAGTATGATTTAATTTTCTTGATGCATCTTTAAAATCAGATAAATAATCTACTTCATTAAAAGTTATTGAAGGATCTTTTCTTATAATGTCTCCAATATAATTTGATAAAGATATTAGTTTACCAACTTCATATGATGATAAATTAGTTGAAATAATATTAACCTTATTTTTTCTTGCTTTATATATAATTGATGGCGACAATATTATTCCTTTAACTATTATTATCAGTTTTACTTTACTTTCTATAGCATAGTCCAATATTACTTTTCTGTCACCAACTATTAAAATTGAATCGTTTTTTAATTCCACTTTATCAACAAATGTTTCTTTAGCATAAGTAGCCGCTAAAACATTTCCAGAAATTTCTTTATCATATTTTAATAATCTTTTTCCATTAAGAGTTTCAAGGATATTATCATATGTAGTATTTATTCTATGAAAGTCTCCCGCCATAATTTCTCTAGCTATTTCTTTTAAAGATGCATAACCAAAGTATTTATTTTTATTTTCAATAATAGGTATTCCTGTTAATGAATTAATATTCATCATATTAAATGCATCAAAAATAGATTCATTCTTATCTATAAAACAACCTTTATGATATGAAACATCTTTCAATTGTAATCGTGCATCATTGATATGTTTAGGAACTTTAGTATTAAAATATTGAAGAACAAATTGAGTTTCCCTATTTATATCTCCTAATATAGCAGGTATAGTATTCATACCAAGTTCTCTTTTTAAATATGATAAAGCTATCGCAGAACATACTGAATCTGTATCAGGATTTTTATGTCCAAATATATATATTATTCTATCATTCATAATAATTTATTCCTTATTTATTCCATGTTTGTGGTTTTTGACTGTATATAATAATTTCAATATTATATCCTTCATAATTAGATGAAGAAGAATCTATATATTTTATATAGACATATTTTGTATTGTTAGTTCCAGTCCAAATGTTATCATCATCATAAATATTTATATATTCAAAAGTTGTTGTTTTAAGTGCCTCAACATAATTATTATAATCATCTTCTGTAGTCTCATCTATTTTAATATTATATTTAGATTCTTCATTTTGAACAGCTACTATATTTCCTTTTGAATATTCAATTACATCAGTAGTAGGCCAAAGTTTTTTATTATTACTTTTATTTGAACAGCCTGCTAAAATAAAAATAACTAATATTATTACAACTAAATTGATTACTCTTTTCATTTATATCACCATTATAATTATAATACAATATGTTTTATAAAAATACACATAATAATTGTATATTATGTGTATTTATTATAAATCTGTTCTGCTTAATATTTTTGCTGGTGTTTGTCTTAATACGTTATTTACAGGTAATAGTCCAATTATAATGTTAAATAAATATGCAAATACTACTACTCCTATAAATATATAAGGATTTAAGTAATATGTATTTTGAAAGTATTTTAGTTTAGTTAATTGAATTATTATATAACTCATAAGAATAATTCCAACTAAACTGGAAAGTGTTGTTATGGCTATTATTTCGCCTAAAAACATTTTTCTTATATCTTTCTTTTTCATTCCTATAGCTCTATAAATACCTATCTCTTTTATTCTTGATAAAAATGAAGATCTTATCATTAAGAATATTTCTATTAATGATATTAATAGTGTTACTGCACATATTATTAAACAAGTAATAATATAATCTTTCTTTTCATTTATATATTTTCCTTTATCAAATGTATAAGTATCTTCTATATTTAATCCTAATTGTTTATATGTATCAATTGTTTCTTCCTTATTATTAGAATAAATCATATAGTTTTCAGTATTATTCAATAAATCATATTTAATTGTACTACTATTAACTAACAGTTTATCACTAATCGTAGTGCTTCCATAGAATCCAACAACAACTAACTTTTTATCATTTATTTTACTATCTATTTCTTTATTTAATTTATAATTATCTATCTGTGATTCGTTCAAAATAACCTCATAATCATTTGTTGGATAGTTTCCTTTTACTAAATATATATCATCTAACACGTAATTAAAGTCTTCATAAGAACTATTGTCTGCTCTAACAGAACTATACATCTCATAATCATTATTACTTTGGGAAGTTCTTATCATCTCTATAAAGCCATCTTTTGATGCATATATTGAAGGATCTTTTTTATCTACTATTCCTACTAATGTTAAATTAAATATATTTCCAATAGATAATGTTCTTCCAATTAAATCTTCTTCAGTAAATATTCCCATTTGTTTAGGAGTATTACTACTTAAATAATTAGTTATAACCATTCTGTCTAAAACAATCTCATTACTATTTTCCGGGTATTTTCCTAATACTATATCATTTTCAGTTATAGTGTCAATATCAACCAAAGAACCACTCATACTATCAGTTGTATTACTTGTTTGATAATAGTCCGTATATTTAATTGTTAAATTAATTATGGATGAACCAGGTATTATATATTTTATATTTTCATCTTTCTCATATTCTAAATATTTATCAATATTTATTTTATTAGATATAACTTTTAAATAATTTCTATTAGTTTTTATGAAGTCTTCGTCTTTAATATTTGTAATTCCAAATACATTTGATATTGAATTCATTATAAATACACCTGAAATAAAAAATCCTGCAAGTAATATTTTTTTTGGTATTGAATAATCTCTTACTTTTTTAAATCCGTTTATTAATAACGATATCGGATTAAATATTGATGAATATTTTTTCTTAATATCTTTATTAATTATTTTATCAAGTTCAAAATTATATTCTTCATAAATTGTTTTTGATATTTTTTTATAATGATCATCTACTAATTCTATAGATGAATCATCATCTAATACTTCTAATTTTTCACTTGATTTAGCTTTAATATAAATATTTCCATTTTGTACAACTATATCTACATCTAATTTAGTTTTAGAATCGGAATAATAATCTATATTAACATTTTCATTTGATACACTTTCATGATTTTCAAAATCTTTTAAATATATTCTATTATCAAGTCTGTAATCTAAATCATTTGTATGATCATTTTTTCTATCATTTACTATTTTTCCATCAGATATATCCAATATTCTGCTTGCATAGAATTCTGCCAAATCGTTTTCATGTGTTACTAAAATTACAAGTCTATCTTTTGAAATAGCTTTAATTATATTCATTACTTCTAATGAGTTTTTACTATCTAAATTTCCTGTTGGCTCATCAGCTATGATAATGTTTGGGTCTTTTACAATAGCTCTAGCTATCCCCACTCTTTGTCTTTCTCCACCAGAAAGCATTGAAGCAAATCTATTTCTATATCTGTACATTCCAACTTTTTCTAAAACATATTCGACTCTTTTTTTAATTTCTTCTTTATTTTTTATACCTATTATTTTTAATGATAAAGCTACATTATCAAATACAGTCATTGTATCAACTAAGCAATAATCTTGGAATATATATCCTATGTTGATATTTCTTATTTTATCAATATAGTTAGAACTTTTTTTTGTTATTTTTTTACCATTAATATATATTTTTCCATTGCTTACTCTATCTAGTCCTCCGATTACATTTAATAATGTAGTTTTTCCACATCCAGAGGGTCCTAATAAAGCTACTAAACCACTATCACCAAAGTCTAATGAAGTATTATCAATAACATGAATTTGATTTTTTTTATGTCTATAATAGTATTTATTTATTTTTTCTAATTTTATCATGTTATGCCTCTTCCCTATATGCATTCATAGCTGATGTATTAAATAGTTTTCTTGAATATCTATCAGTTATTAATCTAGACATAACAAATGTTATAAGGTATAAGAATGTATAATCAATTATATTTAAATATGTATATAAATCCTTTAAAAATTCCAATTTGATAATATCTTTATTTACTAACAGAGATATACAAATAAATAATAAATATGCTAAATTAGATATTGTAAATAATTCTATATTAAGAAGCTCTTTTACAACCTTTCCAGAAGAACCTAAAATTCTTAATGTTGCAAAATAAATATTTCTGGATTTTAATATAATTTTTATAATAAAGTAACTTATAAAAAATAATGCAAATAATAATATAGATAATGCTATTACTTTCAATATTTTCGTAATAACCATATCACTTTCAAAATAATTAACTAAAGTGTCTTTAATATATAGTGTTTTAATGCCTTGATTATTTAATAATTTTGTTGTGATGTTTTTATTTTTAATATCTTTGATAAATACACTACTTTGATAATTTCCTTTATTAAATAATTCATTATAATCTTCATCATTTATGAATATTGCCCCGTTGTATCTATCATATGAATAACCAGTTACATCATAGAAATTATTTTTTGTATAATAATTACTATATGTTAATGTTTTACTATCTCTGTAATAAATATTTGATACATATAAGTCTAATACATAATTATATTTCTTACAATTAGAGTTTTTACATTGATATTTCATTTCTTCTGGAATAACATATGTTCCTTTTGGTACATAAGATGTTGCTACTATTTCACCTTGAACACTATTGTAGTATGAATCATATTCTTTACCCGCAAAAACATATTTTAATGTACTATAGTTAATATTTTGTCTATACGAAAGATCATTAATTATTTTATCACTTGCATAAATAATTGATGGCGTTTCATATGGATTAGTGGAATCAGTAATATAAGCTGCTCCAACTATTGTGACAGGATAATAAGTTTCTGATACATAATTTGTTAATTCTTCTATATTGTATTTAGAATTAAGTAATGTCTCTATATCATTGAAATAGTATGAATCTTTACTTGAAATCATTATTAATTCATTATCATTTTCTGGCATTCTTCCATAAACTAATTCATAATCGAATTCATCTATATTTTTGATTTTTCCATATATATAATTCATATCGCTTGAAACACTTACATTATTATCTAGTGATAAATCATTTTTAACGATATAATCCACATTAGATATTTTTAAAATATTATCATAATCTTCTTCTGTAAACGCAGATCTATCTTTTTTATTAATTATTATTCTTTTATTACTTAATTCATTAAAAAATTGATTACTTCCGTAATTAGATAATTCAAATTCTGATTTCCTAAATGAAGAATAAGCAGCAGAAAATGCAAAAATCATAAATAAATATACTACAAATATTAATAAGAATTTTGGAATTATATTAAATGAATTCCTAAGTCCTAATCTTATTTTGTTAAGTAAAGTTGTTTCTTTAAACTTAGCAACTTCCACATTTTCTATAGGATTATAATCTTTTATTTTCTTATCTTCTAAGACTCTACCATCATGCATTGTTATTTTTCTAGTAACATATTTTTCGATTTGATCATAATTATGAGTAACAATAATAACTAGTTTATCTTTAGCTATTTTACTTAATAATTTTAATACACTACTACTTGATTTAGAATCTAAATTTCCAGTTGGTTCATCTGCTAAAATAATTGGTGTATCTTTTGCTAATGCTCTAGCAA
>CAZYOS010000047.1:0-7172 GCA_964649245.1 uncultured Clostridium sp. | reverse complement strand
TCAATTGCGAATAGATTATATCATATTTAATACTAAATGTCAACTATTTTACTAACCGCTTAGAAAATTTGTTTAATATTTTTGATTCTATCACTGTAAATATAAATATAATAAAATACATGATTGGTTTAATAATATTTTTAATTATAAACACAGTATCATTAAATTGCTTAGAAGAATCCATATAATTCATATTGTTTATTAAGATGTTATATAGTAAATATGAATCAAATAATCCAATAATTATAATAATTATCAATTTACTAATTCTTTCTTTGGAATAATGTCTTTTATAATTGTATGCTAAAGGTATAAGTAAAAAAATAATAAATATTGACAACATCAAGTATATTAATCCAAATAAATTGGATCTTATAAATAAATATTCAACTAACTCTATTAAAGTTAATATAATATAAACAAATGTAATAAAAATTATACATATTTTCTTATATTTAAACATAACATCACCTAAATAAATTATAACATTTAATAATGATTTTTAAAAGATTATGTTATAATTGATATATGGAGTGGTTATGGAGTATGTATCGTTATTAGAATTATTATCATTAAAAAAAATTACACAAGATGATATTTCTAAATATACTGCATCAAAAAAAATAACCGAAATGCAATTAATAAAGGATTTGTATAAGTTTCTTTACGCAACAGAAAACTTATATATAAGTAGATTTTTAATTCTTAAAGCAATATCACTTATAGTGTTTTTGTGTTCAAATAAAAAATTTACTGATGCTGATATAGAGATTAATAAAAAAAGAATTAAAAAAGTTAGAGAAAAATTACTTTTATATCTTAATAACAACGAAAATCAAGAATTGAGAATTGCATGTAATAAATTAGACGAAATAGTATTGGATAAATCAATAGATTGCCACCAATTAATAGATATTATTAAATATATGATTGATATTCAAGAAGATACAGAAATAATAAAAAAGATAATTAGTATAAATAAAGAATGTATTACGGCAAATGAATGTTATCTATTTGATTATGTTTTTGCAAAATCAATGGATGCTATTAACAATAATAACTATCTTATAACATATTATTTAACTCTTTTAAAAATATTTTATTCATCAAAAGTTAATAAAGAAAGATATCATGACATTCTTGATAATTCTATAGAAAATAAATACACGAATGAATTATATTATATTGTTCTTGGTAACAAAAGACCCCTTCATCCAGATCAAATATTAGAAAAATATAATAAGAGAAAGCCAAAATCATCAGCCATCATTAAATCTCCTACATCTCCAACTATAAATAATAATAGAATAATTACAATAGATGGTTCAAGTAGTATATTAAAAGATGATGCTATAAGTATAATGAAAGATGGAAGTAATTACGTGATACATATATATGTTACTGATGTAGGATATAATATAGATTATGATAGTGATTTAGACAATGAAGCAATGTCTATATTTAAAAACTCTTATATAAATGGAAAAGTAATTGAAATATTTAAAAAATCTTTTTCATCTCAATTATCACTATTAGAAGGGAAAAAGAGAAAAACAATAATATTAGAATTAGTTATGAATGATTCAGGAGATTTATTAGATTATAGTATCAAATCAGGCAATATAGTTATAGCAAAAAATCTTACTTATTTTGGAGTGGATCAAACTTTAAGTAATAATAAAGCAATGGAATATACAAGAGACTTATCAATTCTTTATGGTTTAGCAAAAATATTAAGAGATAAATATGATGAAAAATTAAAATATAGAGCATCTAAGGAAGGAAGCAATATTTATGTAAGAAAATATAGTACTAAAAGTCATATGATAGTAGAAGAGTTTTCCATTTTGTATAATAAATTATTAGCAAGAAATGCTGAAAACATTGGTTTTCCTTATATTTATAGAGCCTTAGACAAGTCTTATGTTCCCCAATTGATTGCAGATAAACAAATTAGTTTAGATGACCATGCTAAAGAAATAGTAGATAGTATTTTTTTAGAAGCCTACTATACATCTAAGCCAAAAAAACATACTGGGCTAAACGAAAAAATATATTCCCAAAGTGGTGGACCATTAAGAAGATATCCCGCCATATATGATCAATATTTATATCATAAATATTTTTTCAAAGATAAAGATTTTGATGATACAGACTTTGAAAGAATGATACAATATATTAATAAAAGAAATTTTGAAACTAGATTGTTTGAAGAAGAATATTATAGAAGTACCCTGCTTTTAAAAAAATAATTTTATAATATTCTTTCTTTTCCGAGTTTTTTTAATATTGATTTTCTAATAATATCAAAAGGAATTATAGTAAATGATATTATCAGCATTATTTCAAATTCAATAGTTGTTAGACCTGTTGTCCTGAATAATGTTCCCCCATAATATATTAATATTATTTGAATAACAGCTATTAACATAATTATTAACAAAAATACTTTATTTTTTAAAATATTTGATAATATATTAATTCTATATGTTCTTGAATTAAATGCATTAAAAATAGCTAAAAATATAAATAATCCAAAGAACGAAGTATATAAGTATCTATCTGTTAAATTATAAGAATATATTTTTTTAATAAATGCAGAATTTAAAAAACATATGCACGTGAAGAAAGAATATAAACCATTTAGTATAATTTGATTAATCATATATTTATTTAATATTGGTTCTTTTTTCTTTTTTGGAGGTTCATCCATATATTCATTTAATGCGGGCTCATAAGCAAATGCTAATCCAGCTAAAGTATCCATAACCATATTAACCCAAAGCATTTGAATAACTGTTATTGGAGTAAGTATACCTATAAATGGACAAACAATACTTAATAAAACTGCACACAGGTTAACACTTAATTGAAATGTTATAAATTTTCTTATACTTTTAAAAATCGTTCTACCATATAGTATAGCTGTAGCTATAGAATTAATATTATTATCCAAAATTACGATATCACTTGTTTCTTTTGCTACCTCGGTTCCACTTCCCATTGAAAATCCAACATCAGCTCTTTTTAATGCGGGTGCATCATTCACCCCATCTCCAGTCATTCCAACAATTAAATCACTTTGTTGTGATAATTTAATAAGTCCATTCTTATCTTGTGGAAGACTACGATAAAGAACTTTTAGTTTAGGCAAAAGTTTTATTATATCAGCATCATTCATATTATTAAATTCTTCGCTAGATAACGCTATATTATTAGAACTATCAATAATATTTAAACTTTTTGCAATATTAATAGCAGTCTCTTTAGAGTCTCCAGTAACCATAACCACTTCAATTTTTGCTTTTTTAATTTTTTGTATTCCTTCATAACAATTGGCTCTTATATTATCTTTCATAATTATGAATCCAGCATAGATTAAATTAGCAAATTCGAACTTATCTGAAATAGCTAAAGCAAGAACTCTATATCCAGATGAAGTATATTTATCAATTTCATCAAATATAATATTTTTATTTATTAGCACTCTCTTTTCTAATTTTTCATCCAAATAATAATTACATTTATTTATAATATTTTCATAAGCCCCTTTTATATAAGTGGTTTTATTATCATAATCTATTTCCACCATAGAATATTTATTTTTAGAATTGAAAGGAAGAAAATTAAGTGTTCTGTACTTTGTTTTATTATCAGACATTACAAATTCAAGTGTAGCTTTATCAGTAACATTACCTCCTTCAATATTATTACCATTAAAAAATGAAGAATTATTGTAAACCAAAGAATTATAAACTAAATCTCTTAATTTTCCTTCAATCATTTCATATGAATAATGTGGTATACTTTTCGTATCTACATAACTTGATACTTTTAACTTTCCATCAGTTAAAGTACCTGTTTTATCCGTAAATAATATATTTAATGAACCGGCTGTTTCTATGCCAACTAGTTTTCTCACTAATACATTCTTTTTTAACATCCTTTTCATGTTAGATGAAAGTACTAATGTTATCATCATAGGTAGCCCTTCCGGAACTGCCATTACAACTACCGCTACACTTAATGTTAATCCATATAATAAATGTGGAATAAATTCTTTAAAATTAATAATTTTATTTAAGTTAAAATTATTGTCTATTATAACAGCATTAAATAAATAAGATAACAAAATAATAATTGCCGCTATATAACCAAACTTAGTAATTATATTAGCGAGATTTTTTAATCTATTTCTAAGCGGACTTTCTAATGAAGGCTCCTGTATAGAGGCGGCAATATTTCCATAATAGGTTTTGTCTCCTACAGAAGTTACTATTGCTGTTGCATTTCCATTAGTTATTATACTTCCCATGTATATTTCGTTATTATATATATCTTTATGTTTTTCTCTGGTTTCACCAGTTAAAGAGCTTTCATCTACATCTATATTCCCTTCAATTATTTTTCCATCACATTGAATTCTATCTCCACTTGAAATATATATTATATCCCCTACTACTATTTCACTAATATCAATTGATATTTTAATAGAATTTCTTAATACAATAGCTTTTAAATATTTATTTGCTTCATTTAGTTTTTCAAATGCTTTTTCACTTGAATACTCTGATAAAGTGGAAATAAACGTTGCTAAAAATACCGCAATTCCTATTCCAAGAGTCTCATAAATATTAGATTCCTTAAATATAAATAATAATTTTACAGCAAGAGCCATTAATAATATTTTTATAATAGGATCATTTAATGATTCTAAAAGCAATAAAAAAAATCCATTGCTTTTTCTTTTTGTTAAATTATTGCTTCCATATTTTTTTCTTGAATATATTACTTCATTATCACTTAATCCTTTATTATAATTTGTATTCATATTTCCTCATTTAATCTTATTATGTATGATATATAATAATTACTTATTTTATATATAACAATTGAAAAAACATAGTAAAAATGTTATTCTTATATTATATTGGAGAAAAGATGAATGAGGAGTATAAAGTAAAATTCATGTATAATAGGGATACTTACAAAATTATAATCGATTATTTTTGTAATATTCTTAATGAAAACTTTATGATGGCACTAGTCTATATGTCGGAGGGTGCAAACTACTCTATTAAGTATTCTGGTATTGAAATAGGATATGATATTAAAAAAAAGAATAGTATTATTAAGTTTTATGATTTTGAAAATGAAATATATATATCAAAATCTATCTTTGCAAATTCATTATATCTAGCATGCCAAATATATATAGAAAATAACCTTGATTCAAAAAATGAGATAATTAGATTGTTTAAGTTGATATATGATAGATTAATATAGAGGTGAGAGGTAAAATATGAATAAAGAAAGAATAGATAAAAATAATTATTATCTTGACATAGCAGAATCAGTACAAGAAAGAGGAACATGTATTAGAAGAAATTATGGTGCTATAATTGTTAAAAATGACGAAATAATTTCCACAGGATATGTTGGTGCTCCTAGAGGAAGAAAAAATTGCTGTGATTTAGGTTACTGTTTAAGAGAAAAATTAAATATTCCACGTGGTGAAAGATATGAATTGTGTAGAAGTGTTCATGCAGAGCAAAATGCCATCATATCAGCACCTAGAAAAGAAATGATAGGAAGTACTTTATATCTAGTTGGTAAAACATATGCAGATGATAAATATGTGGAAAATTCAATGCCATGTTCATTATGTAAAAAAATGATAATTAATGCGGGTATAGAAAAAATTGTTATACGTGATAGTAAAGATAAATATAGAGAAGTCAAAGTTAGTGATTTTATTGATAATGATGATAGCTTAGACGGAAAATTAGGATATTAGGAGTTAAAATGTTAGATATAATCGTTCCTTGTTGCAATGAGGAAAAGGTAATTAGAGATTTTTATAATAAAACAAATGAAGAATTAAAAAACATTAAACATATATTTATTTTTGTTAATGATGGTTCTACAGACAAAACAATAGATATATTGAAAGAAATATATTCTAATGACAAAGAACAAGTAAGAATAATAAATTTTTCTAGAAATTTTGGAAAAGAATCAGCTTTATATGCTGGATTTTTGCACTCTAAAGGTGATTATACAGCTGTTATTGATGCTGACTTGCAACAAAATCCAAAATATTTAGTTAAGATGTATAATTTCTTAAACGATAATAAAGAATACGATTCTATTGCTATGTGCCAAAAACAAGTCAAAAAAAGAATTGTACAAAGATGTTTTTATAAAATAATGAACTTCATGTCAGAAGTATATATAGAAAATGGGGCTTCAGATTTTAGAATGTTTAGAAAGAATGTAGTCAAATCAATTTTATTATTATCAGAAAGAAACAGATTTTCAAAAGGTATCTTTAGTTATGTTGGTTATAACACATACTATGATGAATATGCAGTAGAAAAAAGAAAAGCAGGTAATACTAAATGGAACACATCAAAACTAATGAATTATGCTACTAATGGAATTGTCGCTTTTAGTACAAAACCACTTAGAATTGTTACATATTCAGGTTTAATAACTAGTGTAATTGCTTTTATTTATTTAATAGGTATATTAATTAAAACAATTGTAGTAGGAAAAGATGTAGCTGGTTACGCATCTTTAATGTGTGTTATATTATTTATTGGTGGTTTCCTGTTAATAGGGTTAGGAATAATAGGAGAATATATTGGAAAAATATATAACGAAACTAAATTTAGACCTTTATATATTGAAAAAGAAAAAATAGGATTCGATGAGGATATTCTATAGCTTATGAAAAATAAACTTATTTTAATATATAGGAAGTATGAAGAGATATTTAGATATCTTATAGTAGGAGTACTAACAACAATAGTTAGTCTCGGTAGCTATTATATATGTGTATTAACCTTTTTAGACCCAAATAATCCCATTGAATTACAAATTGCCAACATATTGTCATGGATTACTTGTGTAACATTTGCATACTTTGCAAATAGATCATTCGTATTTAAAAGTAAAAATGAAAATAAAGTAAAAGAAATTGCAAGTTTTTATACATCAAGAGTAACCACACTATTAATGGATGCAGGTATTATGTTTATATTTGTAACATGGTTGGGATTTAATGATAAAATAATAAAACTACTTGTTCAAGTAATTGTCACTATAGCTAATTATATTTTCAGCAAAATATTTGTATTTAAAAAAGAAAAAAAGTAATGTTTATAAAT
>CAZYOS010000046.1:0-7253 GCA_964649245.1 uncultured Clostridium sp. | reverse complement strand
GTGCGGTTGAAATTACAATTAAAAAAAAAAAAGTAAATTAATTACTCTTTTTTATTTTCATCTTCCCAATCCCATATAATATTGTTTAAATTTAAATCATCAAAGATTCCATTATCATAATTTGACATATCTATATTTTCATTTTGATTATTAGTTTGTTCACTTGAAGGATTAGAATCTTTAATATTATTTTGAATTTCATCTTCTGTTATAATACTATTTCCTTCATTATTTTTAGAAATTTCCACTTTTCCAATAATGTTATCATTTGAATCTCTTTGAATGCCTTCTGAATCAAAAGTATTAACATTATCGTTGCTTTCACTTTCTACATAATCATTATCATCTAATATGACATCATTATTATATGTTTTATCAGGAGAATCTTCATTATTATTATTATTATTATTAGAATCATTATTATTATTGGTATTATTTTCTTGTTTAGAAATTGTACTACCATTTCCTTTTGAAGCATCTTTAGATATTGTTCCATATCCAACTATTTTTTCGTCTTCTACATAATACTCTTTACTAATAACTTTTCCTGAATCAATAGAACCATTTTCTGTTATATCACCATTTCCTTGAACAACAGTTAATTTAGTTCTTGAAACGCCATCACTATCAACATAGTTTTCTACTTTAGTTACAATGCCTAAAGTATCAACAGATGAAGCATCATTAATATCACCATTGAAATTTCCATCAGTATCACTATTATCTAAGAATACAACATCTCCTTCTTTAGGAGTATAACTTTCACCTCCGGTTGTTTCAGTACTATCTTTTATTTTATCAAGAGAACTATCACTCCAGTTAAATTCCATATTGGATTCTTCATCTTGTGCAAATTTAACTAAACTATCCGGATTATCATAAGGATCTGGATAACTTTCAGTATTTTTATAATAATCATCCATTAGACCTTGATTGTCTTCATCTCTATTAATTACATCGTGAATAAATTTAGAATTCCAATCTTCTCCTTCTGCATAGTTATCTGTATCATATATTCCATTAGACGTATCTGCTTTTAATTCGGGCATAGTCTTTCCAACTAAGCTTGAAGCATATTCTGAAGATGTTTTTGGAGTAGAATCAGTGTCATTATTTGTATTGTTGTCATTAGAAGAATTCTTATCAGATGCATTATTATCATCTGAATCATTAGTTCCACCAGATGAATCCCCATTGTAACTACCACCTGGTGAGCCACCGCCACCTCCATAATAATTTCCATTATTTCCATTATTTCCGTTAGAAGTATCGCCATCACTTGTAGATGGAGTTTGTTGGTCTCCTGAATCAGCAGATGTTGCTAAAGTAGGATCTAAAGTAGTGGCATCATCTGTATTATGACTAGTAAATAAACTACTTAATGTAAATCCAGATGCTACTAAAGCACCGGCTCCTAAAATCTTTCCAGTCGTAGTATTTCCTAAACTTCCTAATTTAGAAAAAATATTACCAATTAAAGAAGCTGAATCAGAACCTGAGTCCAAAACTTTTTCAGCAGCTGCAGCGGCATCAGCAGCCTTAGCTGCACCTGTTGAACTAGCCACATCAGCTAAATCATCAAGTGTTGCTGGAGGTACCCAACTACCGTCTGAATTTACAGTAATACCAGTATCGCTTTTCCTAGTAAATAAATCTCTAATTTTGGATGCAAATGAAGATGATGATGAAGTAGATGCTGCGGCTGTTGAAGCAACTCCATCTGCACTTTCAGCTGCTTTAGAAGCTGTTGAAGCAATATCATCTGCTTTTGCAGCAGCTCCACTTACTTCTCCAGCTGTTGAAGCAATATCGTCGGCTTTACCAACATAAACCATACTACCATCCGCAGTTCCAAAAGCATCAGGTTCACTTTTCTTAAACAATTTCTTTATTGTGGATACAAATGAAGTTGAAGATGCACCGGATGCTGCACCAGATGCCGCAGCTGTTGATGCAACTCCATCAGCTCCTTCAGCTACTTCAGCTACATCATCTGCTTTAGCAACGACATCACTTACTTCTTCAGCTGCTTCTGCAGCTTTTGAAGCTGCTGCTGCTTTATATGCATCAGAAACTTCTACTACTGATCCAGCAGTATTATTTCTTGGTCTAGCCAAATCATCAGCAACGTCTGCTACATCGTCTACTTTAGCAACGACATCACTTGTCTCTTCAGCTGCTTTTGAAACAGTTGAAGCTATATCATCAACTTTACCAACATAAACCCAACTACCATCTGCATTTTTAATGACATCAGTATCACTTTTTTCATTAAATAAATCTTTTAAGCTAAATCTTTTATTTGTGCCTGAAGCAGATGATTCAGTAGCACCAGCAGTTCCTGATCCTGAAGCAACTAATACTTCTGAACCATCAGCATTTTTAATTACGACATCTCCACTACTCCAACTTGGTGCTTTAGCTCCTGTTAATCCAAGAGCAACATCAGTTAATCTAGCTAATCCAAATTGATAAGCAAATGATCCTGCTAATTTACCAACATCTACTGCACCAGTTGCTTTATATTGACTAACTCCTTCAAGACCAACTTGTACCCCCGAAATAGTTGCATCTATTGCAGCATCTTTTGATAAGAAAACATATTTAGCTAAACCTTTAATTCCACCGCCTGAAACAAAATTAGCAGCTACAGCTTCTTTAGCTGCTGCAATTCCACCAGTTTGTATTGTTGAAACCATATTAGTAATATTACTAGCAACTCTCGAATAAAATAATCCTTTCATTGCCCCTGCTGCAGTGCCTAAAGCCATGCTAGCAGTAAAAACTTGTCGCTCATCATCGGGCTTTTGATATTCAACTTGTGCGGCTTGTCCTAATCCTTGTAAAGCAAAAGCACCGACAGTAACTGCTGTTCCCATTCCACCTGTCGCGACAGCTAAAGCAAGTTCTCCTGCTTTTTTTCCAACCTGTTGAATTTTATTAGCTGCTTCACTATCATATGCCATATAAGATGCATCGTTTATTGATCTTCCTAAAGAAGTACCTTCATAAAAATCTTTATTTAATTCGCCAACATAATCAGTGGCAACAAAATCCATTACCTTATTTGTAAATTCATCTGCTCCTAATAATGATGCCGTACATCCAACAATAGTAGCAGCTCCATCAATAATCTCTTCTCCTATGGATAATACTCCACTCAAAAGAGAAGTAGCCCCTACAGCTATAGTTGCTCCAGTACGTTTAACAACATTTAATGCATTATCCCAAAATGAATTATCATCTGTCTCTTCTTCGCTATCTGCAAATAAATCAGCATTTGATGAATCCACTGTATCTACAGTATTTGAAAGTTTCTTAAAATTGTCTTGCCACTTAACAATATTACCTTTAATTTTTTTTGTAGCAGCAATATCAGAATCAACTGCACCAGAAAGATGCCTTAAACTATAAGGAACATTAGAAAGATTGTCTATTTTATTTTCGATTTTTTCTAAGTCAGAAACAAAACCATCAATATTGCGTAAACAACCATTAACATCATCTTTTACTACATTAACACCACTATTATCCATTAGTTCTCCACAAATAAAATAATCTTAATAACATGTATTAAAATTATTTCATTTTTTAGAATTTTGAGCACTCAAATATGAACTATAAGCATTATCTCTTAATGTTTCATAAGTTCTTATATCACTTTCCAATTCTATAGATTTATTTAAAGCTTTTTTAGAAATATCATCCAAATCCCAATACACTTTATCTAAATTAATTTTATTTTCGTTGATTTCATTTTCATCATATGGTTTGTTATTCACTATAACACCTGAAGCTATATGGTTAGAAGCACCATTTAAATATGAAGATAATGTATTAACTGGATCAAGTAATGAATCGATTTTTTCTTTGTACTCATCTACTTCTTGTTTATAATTAATCAATTTATTTACCTGATTAACCATATTATTATACTTCCATAAATAATATTGTTCTCCTAACTTTCCCATATTTCTTATACCATACTTTCTTTATAATTAGAAATTATAATTTGTTATTGCTTCAGTAATACTTTGAGATACTTCAGATAAAGTTTCTCTATATTTACTTGAATTATTTAAGAATTCACTAAAAGCTTGATCTGCTTTATTTCTTCCTGTTCCAACTACCCAATTTTCAGTAATTGCATCATATTTTTGTCTTACGCTTGAAATAAACGCTTCGAAAGCATTATTTGCAGTATCAATTCTACTCTTTCCAGTATTAGCTTCTTGTGTAATACTAATAGTATCTCTATTATCTTCATATGTACTAATAGGTGAAACATCAGAACTTTCAAAAGCTGGAAGTTGATCTAAACCTGCCCCATTTTGTACTTGAATCATTCTATAATTAGAAGCTACTTTACTAGAATCACTAGCAAGACTACCTAATGCATTTCTAAGAATAACCATAGCATTATATATTTCTATAACACTATTAATTTGTACTCCTGCGTCTTTTCCTTCCCAAGAATTTTTAAGAACTTCTATTCCTTCCATTAAATTCTTCATAATTGAATCTGCACTAGATTCAGAATCTCCTTTTACAACATTATCAAACATAAATTTTGAATCGTCAAATAATTGTTGTACATTATTTACTTTATGGTTCATTTTAATACCCTCCCTTAACCATTAATTTATAAACTATTTATTAAGCAGCAGTATTTGCAGCTTTTTTTGACTCTTCTACTATTTGATCATAATTATCAACTAGTTTTTTATTGAAGTCTTTTTCTTCATCATCCTCATATCCAGTGAAGAATGTTTTATCTATTTGTTCATGATCAAATAAACAAATTTGATCAGAAGATAAAAGTCCTTCTGGATATAAGCATCCAGTGTAATCAAAAAGTTTATCTTTTTGTTCTGGAGTCATTGAACAATAACCAATAACCATTACCTTTTTAGTAGCATTCTTTAAAATAACTACTGATCCAATAGGTAAAAATTCTTTAGTGGCTTTTTTTTCTTCCATCTTTATCCTCCTATACTATATATATACATAGTAACACATAAAAAAAACATAATCAATTATTTTTGTAATTCTTTTTCATAAAGATTTTTATATATTATATTACTACTATATAATTCTTTATGATTCCCAATTCCTATTACTTTACCATCATCTATTACTATTATTTTATTGCAATCTTTTATTGTAGATAATCTATGAGCAATAATTAACATTGTGTATTCACTACTAATATTATTAATTGCTTTTTGAATATTAGCCTGTGTTTCATTATCCAAAGCACTTGTAGCTTCATCAAATAATATTATTTTAGTATCCATTAGTAATGCTCTAGCAATAGCAAGTCTTTGTTTTTCTCCTCCGCTTAAATTAACGCCACCTTCTCCAATTAAAGTATTATATTTTTTAGGAAGAGTCATTATATAATCATGTATTTCACATATTTTACAAACATTTTCAATTTGTTTTTGATTAGCATCAGAACATACCATTTTTAAATTTTCTTTAATTGTTACATTAAATAAATATGGAGATTGTGGAATAACAGAAATATTATTTCTAATTGTATATTTATCAAGATCATTTATATTACATCCATCTACTAATATTTTTCCACTTGATACTTTATAAAGCTTATCTAATAAATTTATAATAGTTGTTTTACCACTTCCACTTTTACCAACAATCGCTACTGTCTCTTTTTCTTTTATATCAAAATTCACACCTTTTAGAACATCATTCTTTCCATAAGAAAAATGTACATTTTTAAATTCAATATTTGCATGTAAATTATTAATTCTCTTATTTCCATAAACTTCTTTTGGATAAGTATCTTCATCAATTACTTCAAATATTCTTTTAGCAGATAATAAAAATTCTTTTAAATGCCTTTCGCTCCAAGCAATATATAATATTGATTTAAATAGTCTATCTTTATACATATATAAAGTAATAATGCTACCTATAGTAATAAAATTAAATTTAGCAAAATACATAGCTAGTATTAATATAATAGCTGTAAAAATAGTAATTGTTTCTTCTCTTAAAAATGTAAATCTAGCATCTATTTTACTACTTTTAATATCATCTTTATACATTTCTCCCATATTAAAAAATATTTTATCTTTAAAATATTGAGTAATATTTAATAATTTAATATCATGTACTCCCCTAATTCCTTCATTTATAACACTTGTATTCTTATCTCTATATATATTTCTTCTTTTTCTATATTCATTCCATCTATTCATTCCTTCTTTTTCTATCATATATATTACTATTGTACCTATTAAAACAATTAAACCAAGTACCCAGTTTATATAAGTTATATAGAAGATAACAAATATATTTGATAAGATAGTACCTATATTTTCTCTTAATGTATTAAATGCACTTGTTATGTTTGAAGGATCTTCTGTTATTCTAGTTAAAAACACTCCACTAGGTGTTTTTATTAAAACAGTATTATCTATATTATAATAAGCACTTATAACATCTTTTCTTATTTCATTAATTACAGTATGTTGAACAGCATTATAGCTATTTGTTAAAGGACTATTTGATAAATAATTAAAGAATGATACTATAAAAAGAATAAACACCAAATATTCAATAGCATCATCTATTTTACCTGATGTAGCTAAGTCTAAAGTATTACCAATTAAAGCTGGAATAAAAGAATTAGTTAATGCTATCACAATGCTAAGAACTAATAATATTATTAATTCCTTTTTTTTAATTAAAAAATAAGGAATACATTTTTTAATATATTTCCAAGTCTCTTTATTCTTTTTTTTGCCCTTATTTACTATCATAATAATATGATAACACCACATAATAAAAAAAACAAGTTTCCTTGTTTATAAATCTTTTTCACCTTTATTTTTAAATTGAATTATTATAGGTGTTCCACTAAAATCAATATTTTCTCTTATTTTGTTTTCTATATATCTATAATAAGAAAAATGTACTAATCCTTTAGAATTAACTTCTAAATCAAACTTAGGCGGTTTTACTCCAGATTGATGAGCAAAATATATTTTAAGTCTTCTTCCTTTAAATGATGGTGGTGGTGTTTCTATAAATGCATCTCTTATTACATCATTTATTATACTTGTTTTAATTTCTTTAGTAGAATTATTATATGATTCAATTACTTCAGGCATTAATGTATGAATCCTTTTCTTAGTTTTAGCACTTAGAAATACTCTTTTAGCAAAAGTCATAAATTGAAATTCATTATCTAATATTTTATTCCATTCATTAATAGCATCATT
>CAZYOS010000045.1:0-7256 GCA_964649245.1 uncultured Clostridium sp. | reverse complement strand
ATATTATATTTTAGTTGAATTTCCATATCCAAGTGGAAGCGGTTTACATGTAGGTCATGTAAGAAGTTATACTGCTTTAGATGCAATGGCTAGAATAAAAAGAATGCAAGGATATAATGTACTTTTTCCAATGGGATTTGATTCTTTTGGTTCTCCAGCTGAACAATATGCTATTAAAAATCATGTATATCCAGCTAATATGGTAAATGATTGTATTAAGATATTTAGAAGTCAAATGCAAGAACTTGGTTTTTCATCCAGAGTATTATAAATGGACTCAATGGCAATTCTTACAATTCTTTAAGAATGGAATGGCATATAAAGCAGAAAAAGAAATAAATTGGTGTCCTCAATGTAAAACTGGATTATCTAATGAAGATGCTGAAGGTGGCGTATGTGAAAGATGTGGAAGTAAAACAAGTAAAAAATTAAAAAGTCAATGGATGCTTCGTATGAGTAATTATTCTCAAAGATTACTTGATGGGCTTGAAGAAACTGATTTTATGGATAAAATTAAAACTGCTCAAATCAATTGGATAGGTAGAAGTGAAGGAGCACATGTTGATTTTAAATTAGATAAAACTGATGATATATTAAAAGTATTTACTACTAGACCTGATACTTTATATGGCGTAACATTTATGGTTATGTCTCCCGAACATCCATATTTAAAAAAATATGAAAAAATGATTAAAAACTTAGAAGAAGTTAAAAAGTATCAAGAATTTGCTGCATCAAAAAGTGAAATAGAAAGAACTGATTTAACTAAAGAAAAAACAGGTGTTAAGATTGATGGCTTAGAAGCAATAAATCCTGTTAATAATAAAAAAATTGAAATATGGATAAGTGACTATGTACTTGCTAATTATGGAACAGGAGCTATTATGGCTGTTCCTGCTCATGATGAAAGGGATTACGAATTTGCTAAAAAATTTGGTATTCCTATAATTGAAGTAATTAAAGGAGGGGATATTTCTAAAGAACCATATACTGGTGATGGAGAAATGATCAATTCTGAATCTTTAAATGGATTAACTAATAAAAAAGATTCAATTAAAAAGATGATTGAATTACTTGAAAGTAAAAATTGTGGTATTAAAACAATTAATTATCGTCTTCAAGATTGGATATTTAGTAGACAAAGATTCTGGGGTGAACCTATTCCGATGATATATTGTGAAAAATGTGGATGGGTACCTATGAATGAAGAAGATTTACCTTTAGTACTTCCTGATGTTCCATCATATGAACCTACTGAAAATGGAGAAAGTCCTCTTTCAAATGTTGAATCTTGGGTTAATACAACATGTCCTAAATGTGGTGGAAAAGGGGTAAGAGAAACTGATACTATGCCTAACTGGGCTGGTTCATCTTGGTACTGGTTAAGATACTGTGATCCTCATAATGATAAATGTTTTGCTAGTATGGAAGCATTAAAATATTGGGGAATGGTTGACTATTATAATGGAGGAATGGAACATGCTACTAGACATTTATTATATGCTAGATTCTGGCATGAATTCTTATATGATCAAGGATTAGTTCCAACTCCTGAGCCATTTAAGAAAAGGGTTGCTCATGGAATGATTTTAGGTGAAAGTGGAGAAAAAATGAGTAAATCTAAAGGAAATGTAGTTAATCCAGATGATATGGTTAAGTCTTATGGAGCTGATGCATTAAGAACATATGAAATGTTCATAGGTGATTATGAAAAAGATGCATCTTGGAATGAAAATGGTCTTAAAGGATGTAAAAGATTTTTAGATAAAATATATAGAATGAAAGATAAAGTAGTTGATGGTAATAATTATTCTAATGATTTAGTTGTATTATTTAATAAAACAATTAAAAAAGTAGATGAAGACATTAAAACAATGAATTATAATACTGCTGTATCTGCATTAATGATATTATCTAATAAGTTAGATGAACATGATAAGATAACTAAACGTGAATATAGAACTTTATTACATTTATTAAATCCAATAGCGCCTCATATTACAGAAGAATTAAATGAACAATTAAAATTAGGTAAAGCTTTTTATGAAAGTGAATTTCCTAAATATGATGAAAATAATATAATTGATGAAACTGTTAATATAGCTTGTTCTGTAAATGGTAAATTAAGAGCTACATTCTCTTGTAAGGTTGATGCATCAAAAGAAGAATTATTAAGTCTTGCAAAGAGTCAAGAAAATGTAATTAATCATATTAAAGATAAAGAAATTATTAAAGAAGTAGTAGTACCAAATAAAATAGTTAATATAGTGGTTAAATAAATGAAAACAGTATTACAAAGATGTAAATTTGGTAGTGTTAAAATAAATGATAAATTAAATGGTAAATGTGATAATGGATATGTTATTTTAGTTGGATTTACTGAAGGAGATAATCAAGAAATAGTTGATAAAATGATTCAAAAGATTATCTATCTAAGAGTATTTGAAGATGAAAATGGTAAAATGAATAAAGGTATTTTAGACATTAATGGTAACGTTTTAAGCATTTCACAGTTTACTTTATATGCTAATTGCAAAGAAGGAAGAAGACCATCTTTTATAAATGCTATGGAGCCTAAATTAGCATCAGAATTATATGATTATTTTAATAAAAAACTAGGTAATTATTTAATTGTTGAAACTGGTGTTTTTGGAGCAGATATGCAAGTAAACATATTAAATGATGGACCGGTTACAATAATATTAGATAGTGAAGAATTATTTAAGAAATAGGGAGAATTATGAATAACACAAAATATAACAATTATGTATTAAATTTAACTTGCATAATAGAAATACAAGTTATTTTGTGTGTCTTAATTTACATTATTATAATTATGAAAAATAAATTATTGAATATAGTGGATAATCTTTATGATAAATATTTCTTAACTTTAGGAAATTGTTAATGATATAAGAGGACCTCTATTAATTGGGGTTCTTTTTTTAATAGAAAGAAGATAAAATGCAAGAATTACAAAATAAAATAAAATTATTTAATAAATTATTCGGTATAAATACTGAATTTATTAGTATGGAATATAGAGGATATTCATATAAAAATACTATATATTTAAATAAAGAATTAAATGAATTAGAAAGAATAAATAAACATGAACTATTGCACTTTTTTACAAATAATGATACATTTAAGTTAATTAGAAGTTCATTTAAATTTAATGAATCTTTAAGGAAGGAATATGTAAGAAAGTATATGAAGTTATATAGTTCTAATGATGATATTGATGATGAGATTATAATTGATTATTTAGTAGATAATTATGAATTTGAATTTTCAAATGGACTTGTTATTAATGGATATAATTTTGGTGATAAAAAGGAACTCGAAGAAAAAAGGTATTTAGTTCTTAATATGAAACAACAAATTAAAGATATGAATTTAACTACTTGGGAAAAGATATTTGTTATTAATTATTATGATTAATTAGGACATATAATGCCTCATGGTAAAGAAAAATATATTACTATTCGTGAAGATATTAAGAATTCACTTAATAGACTTTATGATGTTGCTTTAAATCCTGATGCTTTTCTACTTGATCCTCATAGCCCTGAAGTAATTAGAGATTATGATAATGAATTAAGTATTTTAGTTACAGCAGGTGAGGATACATCTTTATTTATAGCTAATAGAGATAAAATACTAGAAGAAAATGCATTAAAAATATCAACTCAATTATATGAAGAATATAAACATATAGTAAACAATATGCAATTATCTGATTATCCAGATGCATTTAAAGTAATGATGCTTTATGAAACTTTAACAAAAGTATATAGATTTGAAGTAGTATATGGTAAAAGAAAAACATTTGTATCTAAAAGACAAATGTGTGAAAGCATTAAAAGCCATATGATACTTAATAATACTACTTTAGGAATATTGTTCTCTGATGTTAATAAATATAGTAGATTCTCTGATTTATATTTTGATGCATTAGAAGCATATAATAATAAAATAGTAGAAAAAGCAAATATAACTCTTGACAATGTAAAGACTTATGGAAAAGGAAAATGGATTAAATTTGAAGAAAAGAATAGTAATCCAGGTGAATATTCTAATAATGTACAAAGGCTTGCTTATTTAGTTAAGGATACTCAGTGGTGTACTAAATATTTATCATCAACTATGTTATCTGAAGGAGATTTATATGTATTTGTTGATAATGATAATAAGCCTCATTTAGCAGTTAAATTATCTGGTGATGAAATAGATGAAGTAAGAGGTATTGATAAGGGCAGTGCTCAAGAAATTGAGCCTGATTATAGAGATGTAGCAATATCATTCTTACAAAATAATGAATCTATTAAATATGGTTTAGAATGGCTTTCTAAAGAAGAATGGAACAAAAGATTAATAAAATATAATAAATTAATTAAATCTGGTTCATTTACATATGATTTAATGGATATGCTTATAAATGATTTACTTGATTATACAAAGTCTAAATATAATTCTTCTAATAGAAGTGAATTATTAAGTAACTTACATTTAATTGTTGATAAACTTGCTATGTATTTTAATTGTAGTGAAGAAGAAATATGTTTGGGAGATGCTGTATTTGAAGAAGAGAATTATGAAAGAGTTCCTTATAAAATAATATTAGGAGATGCTAATTTTTCTTTTTCAAAGATTAAAGATATAGGTGATTTAGAAATCATTTTAGGAAATGTTGAAACATATGAATCACCACTAAGTAGTTTAAATGGTATTAGAATAATACTAGGTAATGCTGATTTATCATACTCTAATATTAATAATTTAGGAAATTTAGAATATGTTGGTGGAGACTTAGATATTAATGAAGCTCCACTTGAATCGTTATCAAATTTAAAAATAATTGGTGGAAATGCTTATTTATCTAATACAAATTTAACCGATCTAGGAGATTTAGAAGCGATATTTAAAGATGCATATTTTGGAAACTCTAATATAGAAAGTACTAATAAATTAAATACTATTATTGGAAATGTAATATTTAATAAGCCAATTGATTTTTCTTCCTTACATGAAGTATCAGGAAGTATTGTATGCGACGGAATAAATTATCGAAGTTTAGATGATTTACTTGGTAGTGGTAGTAGAAAATTAGTAATGAAATAAAAAAGAGATATTATCTCTTTTTATTTGGTTTTAAATTTAATGTTTGTTCTTCTATTTTTATAGGCTCTGGTGAAGCATCTCTATCTATTGAATTTCCTGCGATAGGAGATACCATTAAAGAAATTGACACTACAATTGCTAAAACTTTTGATTTTTCCATATTTTTACTCCCTTGAACATTATTATAAGATAAAAATTATTTTTTTTCAATTTATCTTTTAAAATAATTAAATATAGTCTATAATATAAAGTAATTATTGGGATTTTGGAGATAACTATGGATAGAAAAAATATTGATATAAATACAGTTAGTCCTATGATGAAAGAGTATTTAAATACTAAGAAGGATTATGAAGGAGTGATATTATTTTATAGATTAGGTGACTTCTATGAAATGTTTTTTGATGATGCTTTAACAGCTTCTCATGAACTTGAATTAACGCTTACTGGCAAACAAGCTGGACTTGAAGAAAGAGTACCTATGTGCGGAATACCTCATCATGCTGTTAATGTATATGTTGAAAAATTAATAGAAAAAGGTTATAAAGTAGCTATTTGTGAACAAATGGAAGATCCTAAACTTGCAAAAGGAATTGTTAAAAGAGAAGTAATACAAGTAGTAAGTGCTGGAACAATAACAGATCCTTCATTAGTAAATGAAAAAGATTTTAATTATATTGCTTCAGTAACTGATTCAAAATATATTTATACTCTTAGTTATGCGGATATATTAACTGGAAAAGTATATACTACATTTGTAGAATATGATGAAAATAAATTATTAAGTACTTTAGTAAATCTTAATATTAAAGAATTAGTTGTTAGTAAATCATTTGATATAGAGTTTGTACATATATTAAATAAAAATTATAATACATTTATTTCTTATTTTGATGATGATACAGAATATAAAGATAATAAAATATATAAAAATATTAAAGATACTAAATTAATAAATAATACAAATATATTACTTAATTATTTAACAAACTCTCAAAAACAAGATTTAAGTCATATTCAAGAAGTGGAATACATAGATTCAAAATTATTATTAGAACTTGATAAAGAATGTATAAAGAATCTTGAGTTAGTTGAAACATTAAGAAATAAAGATAGAAATAATAGTTTATTAGGATTTATGGATAAAACTAAGACTGCCATGGGAAGCAGAATGCTTAAAAGCTTTTTAATTAGTCCATCTGTTGATAAGATAGAAATAGAATATAGACAATCAATAGTAGAAAAATTTATAAATGAATTTTTATTAAAAAGTGAATTAAAAGAATTATTATATCAAATATATGATTTAGAAAGACTTACAGGAAAAGTATCATGTTCTAATTTAAATGCTAGAGATATGATTCAATTAAAAAATAGTATTAAAGTATTACCTGATATAAATAATATACTTAGTACATTAAATTTAGACACTCTTGATACTTTTGATGAACTATATACATTATTAGATACATCAATAGATGAAGATGCTCCATTAACAATTAAAGAAGGAAATATTATTAAGAGTGGATTTAATAGTGAAATAGATGAATTAAGAAGTATTAGAACTAATGGAAAAGATTTTATAACTAAATTTGAAAATGAAGAAAAAGAAAGAACTGGAATTAAGAATTTAAAAGTTGGATATAATAAAGTATTTGGATACTATATAGAAATATCTAAAGGACAGCTATCACTAGTAAAAGATGAATTTGGATATACTAGAAAGCAAACATTATCAAATTGTGAGAGATTTATTAATCCTATACTTAAAGAAAAAGAAAATTTAATTCTTAATGCTGAAGATAGAGTTAATGTTCTTGAGTATGAAGTTTTTTGTAATATAAAAGAAGATATTAAAAAGTATATATCTTCATTACAAAAAGTTGCTAATAAGATAGCATATTATGATGTACTTCAAAGTTTTGCTACTATTGCTGAAGATAATAGATTTGTAAAACCTATTATTAATGAGGAACATATTATTGATATTGATAGTGGAAGACATCCTGTTGTTGAAAGTGTTATTGAAAGTGAATATATTCCTAATGATGTTGTAATGGATAATAATACTAATATTTTAATAATAACAGGACCTAATATGAGTGGTAAATCTACATATATGAGAGAACTTG
>CAZYOS010000044.1:0-7774 GCA_964649245.1 uncultured Clostridium sp. | reverse complement strand
TTTGTTCCTACGAATAAAACTTTACCACCATTTTCACATGCTTTAAGAAGTTCAGTGTAAGCTTCTTCGATTTTTTCTACAGTTTTTTGTAAATCAATAATATGTATGTCATCTCTTGCTGTAAAGATAAATTCCTTCATTTTAGGATTCCATCTCTTTGTTTGATGTCCAAAATGAACACCTGCTTCTAATAAATAACTTTTAGCAACTACTGCCATATCTTTTCCTCCTTCGTTTTTTTCTTCTGTTTATCTCTTCTTTAATACTCACTTATTAAAGCACTAGAATATTAAATCAATAAACATGTTTTTTTTCTTAAAGCGTACATATCATATCATATATTTTATTAAAATAAAAGAGTTTTATGATAAAATCTCATAAAACTCTTAATAAATACATCATTATATTATATACAACTTAAATCAAATCCACAGAGATGTCCTATAAACCTAATTAATGTTGGGAATAATAATATAAGTGCTAAAACAACTAATGTTTTTACAAATGTATCTATTGCTTTTTTTAATGCATTTTGATCACCACTTGTAATAGCTGGTATAAAAGCTATCATTCCTAAAGCTATTGTTAATCCTGCACTTACTCCTTGCATTGTAATTCTTAATGTTTTCAAGAACTTTTTTAATGAACTGCCTAATACCTTTTCACATGATTGAGACTCACCAAATCCTGGAGTGTATGCTTCAAGACCAGACATAATATCTTCTTGAGTAATAGCTTCATCATTAGCCATTAATTCTACTTTATATTCTTTATTTGTATAAGAATTTAATTCTGTAGCATTTAAATTATATTTAAAAGAATTAAATAAAATAGCACTAGTTAATAAAACAACAATTATCTTTTTCATCATATCACCTACTTTATTTTATCATAAAAGATTTAGGAATTAAATAAATTTAATATACTTTACACTAAAAAATATAGTATAATAGAAATGTATACTAATTTATAGTATAATTATTTAGGTGATTTGATGGGAAATATTAATTATAAAAACAGAGGTATGTTTCTAGAAAACATTATTAATGATTCAAATACTTATTATAATGATAAGAATGTATCACTTATATATAAGAAACCTACTCCAATTAAAGTACTTAATGTAAGCTATCCTAATAACACATCACATCTAATTGATAAAGCAGTTTATTCAAGTATTTCTACACTTGACTATAATGGAATTTATAAAGAAAAATATATAGAATTTGATGCTAAAGAGTGTCACTCTAAGACTTCATTTCCTATAAGTAATATTAAAGATCATCAGATAGAACATATTAAAAGAGTTATATATCAAAAAGGAATAGTATTCTTAATAATATTTATGAATAATGAATTCTATTTATTAAAAGGAGAATGCTTAATAGATTATATAAATAATTATGATAGAAAATCTATAACATATACTTATATAAATGAAAATTGTATAAAAATAAAAGAAGGATATATACCTAGGCTTAAATACTTAGATGCAGTTGATGAAGCTTATTTTGGAGGTAAAAAGTGAAAAAGATTAATTTTGATAAAATTAAGAAGAGAAAAGAAGAAAAAGAAGAAAAGAAATTTACAAAAAAAGTGAAAGTAAAAAAAGAAAAAGTTAAGAAAGAAAAGCCAATAGTAGAAAAAGCTGTTAAAAAAAGAAAAAGATTTAGATTTTGGTATTGGTTACTAATAATAATTACGTTCTTTGCATTATGTTGTTTTATAGGTGGAGTTGGATTTGCATATTATATAGTTAAAAGTGCTCCAGAATACGATGCGGAAAAGATGTTTGAAAAAGAAGCATCTAGAGTATTTGATTCTGAAGGTACATTAATAGCTACTCTTGGAACTGAACAAAGACAAAAAGTTACTTATGATGATTTACCTGATGTGCTTATTGATGCAATAATAGCAACTGAGGATTCAAGATTCTTTCAACATAAAGGATTTGATTTACCTAGATTTGCTAAGGCAGCGATTGGTCAATTATTAGGACATGATTCTGGAGGTGCTTCAACTTTAACAATGCAATTATCTAAACTAGCATTTACTAGTACAGAAGCTTCTGGTATAAAAGGTGTTATTAGAAAATTTACTGATATATATATGGCAGTATTTAAATTGGAAAAGAATTTAACTAAAGAACAAATAATTGAATATTATGTAAATACACCATGTATGGGTGGTAATATATATGGAGTTAAACAAGCAGCTAGTTATTATTTTGATAAAAATGTTGAAGATTTAAATTTAGTTGAAGCTGCGATGATAGCGGGAATGTTTCAATCACCTAATGGTTATAATCCATTTTTAAATCCTAACGATGCTAATGATAGAAAAAATACAGTACTATATCTAATGAAAAGACACGGTTATATTACAGATACTGAATATAAAGCTGGAACTCAAGTTAAAATAAAAGATGAACTTGGTGAAGGAAAATCATCTGTTAATGAATATCAAGGATTTATTGATACAGTAGTTCAAGAAGTAATTGATAAAACTGGAAATAATCCATATGATGTACCTATGGATATATATAGTACAATGGTTAAAAGTAAACAAGATATTATCAATAATTTCTATAATACTTATTCATTTAAAGATGAAAAAGTTGAAGTTGGACTTGGAGCAATAGATGTTAAAACTGGAGCAATAGTTGCAGTTGGAGCTGGAAGAAATAAATCGGGAGCAATGACGCTTAACTATGCTACTCAAATTAATAGACATCCTGGTTCAACTATTAAACCAATTATGGATTATGGGCCTGCATTTGAATATGCTAATCTTAGTATTTATGGTCCATTTATAGATGAAAAGACACCTTATGGTTCAGGCTATATGAGAAACTTTAATGGTGGTTATACTGGGTTTATGACTACTGCTAAATGTCTATCTCAATCAATTAACACATGTGCTTTACAAGCATTCGGAATGACTACAAACGAAGAAAAGTTAGAATTTATGACATCTCTTGGTATATATCCTGAAAAAGGAATTGAAGTATTACCTCAATCATATTCAATTGGTGCATTTAATGGAGTTAATCCAGTGCAGTTAGCGGGTGCTTATGCTGCATTTGCTTCTGGTGGATACTACACTACACCTTATTCATTTACTAAAGTTGTTTATAGAGAAACTGAAGAAGAATATACTCAAGATATTTCAAGAACAAGAGTTATGTCTGAACAAACAGCATATTTAATAACTAATATATTAGTAACAGCTACAACATATAGAGTTAAAGTATCTGGTACACAAGTTGCAACTAAAACAGGTACAACATCTTATGATACAAACTTATTAAATCAATATGGTTTAAGAAGTAATGTAATACCTGATGCTTGGACATCTAGTTATACACCTGATTATGCTATTGCTATATGGTATGGATATGATCAATTAGATGATGAACATGTTAATAATGGATGGTATTTATTAAATAGTGAAACTGGTACTGAAAGACTTATTATACAAGCCGCTATTGCTAATGAATTTTATCCTACTAATTCTAAATTTACTAATCCTGGTGGAATAACAAGTAGTCAAGTAGAATTAGAAACTATTCCAGCACAAAGACCTAGTGATTATACTCCAAGTGATTTAGTTGGTACATTCTTATTTAGATCAGGAACTGAACCTGGAGAAGTATCTTCAAGATTTAGTCAATTATCTAATCCAAGTAATTTAACTTATAGTTTAGAAGGAAAAAAATTAACTGCAAACTGGACTTCCCCTGGAACACCTTCTGCAATAGATATAAATTACTTAACAGATTATTTTAAAAACGGATATTCTGTTTGGGCTGATCAATATTTAGGATATAGATTAGATTATAATAATAATTATATAGGTACTTTAGGTTTTGATATTTATCTAACAAATGGAACAGAAAGTAAATATATTGGATGGACTGATAAAACTACTTATACTATTGATTTAAGTAAATATACGGGTGTATATGATGGAATAATAGTTAAGAGTGTTTATTCAAAATTTAAAAGTAATGCATCTTCTGGTATTAAAACTGCTTTTCAAACTATAGATGTATTAGATGAAAGTAAAATCAGCATAACAATGGAAGGACTCAATGCAAGTTACTCTATTGATGGAAAGTTTACTGAATTATCTACTGATATGATAAGTTCAATCAAATATGATAATGTCGAAGTTAAATCTAAAGTTACAGGATTGAGTGTTATAACAGGAACAATAACAAAAACAGGAGATCCTACATGGACAGGTGCTCCTGCTGATATAACAGCAACTAAAGGAAACTATAGTGTAAATTATTCAGTTTCATTCGTATATAAAACACTTAAAATTAATAAAACATTTACACAAGCAGTTACTGTAAAATAAAAAAAATCATTCTTATGATTTTTTTTTGCATATTTTTTTCAAATTACAAGTATCACATTTTGGTTTTTTACTTGTACACACATATCTTCCAAATAATAATAGCGTAGTATTAACATTATTCCAATCAGGTTCATCAAAGTATTTTTTTAGTTTCTTTTCAATAACTAGAACATCGTCTTTTTCTTTTGTTATCCCAAGTCTTTTTGATACTCTATAAATATGTGTATCAACAGCAAAAGAGGGAACATCAAATAATATGCCTAAAACAACACTTGCTGTTTTTCTACCTACTCCGTTAAGTGATTCTAAATATTCTCTATCATTAGGGACATACCCTATTTTAACTAAATTCTCTACAATACTTTTAAAATTTTTTGATTTAACTTTATAAAAGCCTAAAGATTTAATATAGTTTTCTATTTCATTTATACTTAAAGTATTTAATTTTTCTAATGTATCATATTTATTATATAAAACTTTTGTTACTTCATTTACTCTTTTATCCGTAGTTTGTGCTGATAACATTACTGATAGTAATAATTCATAATCAGTATTATAATTAAGTTCACATTTAGCATTTGGAAATAATCTATTTATTTCTTCTTTTATTAATTCTTTATTCATTATCTTCTAACCAATTATATTCATCTAGTTCTTTATAATTATTTTCTTTCTTAATTCCTTTTCTAACACCATTTTTAGACCATTCATATATTATTTTGTCAATATATTTAAAACTGGTAACTCCATTTAATATTGCTTCTTTAAGTGCTTCTTTTATCATATTATCACTAATATTTTGTTCTCTCCATTTATTAATCATTTCATATTCAAAGGAACTAAGAGTTCTTCCTAATTCTTTTTCATATAATGCAAATATATCATTATTATCATCTACTTTTTTATTAAGAAGAAGTCTATCATAAAAAGAATCTAATTTAATAGTTTCATGTACTTCTCCATTCTTATTAACAACTACCATCTCTATATATTTTTTAGTTATTAAATTATTAAAAGCAGTAAATATTTTATCATCAGTCATACCAAGTTTATTTTTAATATCATCCATATTTAAACTACAAGAAATATTAATAAAATATAATATTAAAAGAAATTCATCCAGAGTAATATCAAGTTCACTAATACATTTAATGATATTAGAATTAATAACAAAATCTTTAGTTATAAAAGTTTGTCTTAAATCACTCATGATACTCTCCTTTTATAAAATTTATTATATCACATTTATTATTATTTAAAGAATTATTTAATATATTTTTTTCAAGTAGTTTATATACTTCACTTATTTTGTTTTTAGATACTAATTTTTCTATTTCATTAGATGTAATATCAATATCTAATATACTATGTATTTTAAGATTATTTATTATATTACTTATATCTATATTAAGTATTTTAGAAGCAGATAATGCAATAAATTCACCATATTTATATATATCATATGATGTTATATCTTTTTTCTTAACTAATTTTTTAATAGAATTTATTATTAATTTATCATCTTTATTAAATGTATAATCAGAATCAATTTGAGCCCAAATAGAATATATATTATCAATTATAATATTATTATCATAGTTAATATCAAATAAGTCTCTAAAATTATATAAATCACTCATAATAAAGAATTTATTAGGATTAGAATTAAATATCTTATCTAATTCTTTTTTCTTATATTCACTATTTAAGTCTTTTATATATTTTCCATATTCTTTAATATAATTAACTATTTCACTATCAAGATCAAAATTTAATGTACATGATAATCTAATAGCTCTTACTATTCTGGTTTTATCTTCATTAAATCTTTCATATGTATTACCTACTGTTTTAATTACTTTATTATTTAAATCTTTTATTCCATCTAATAAATCAATAATATTATTATCTTTATCCATGCATATAGTATTTATAGTAAAATCTCTTCTTAATAAATCAATATATAATGAATTAACTCCTATTATTTTTATAGGTTTATTATTTTTATATTCTAATTCTTTTCTAAATGTTGTTATTTCGTAATCATATTCATCTTTATTAAAATGATAACTAAAATACTCTTTATATACTTTTCCATGTTTACCTAATATTTTAATTATATTATCAATATTTGCATTAGTACATATGTCTATATCATATGATTTTATGTTTAAAAGAAGGTCTCTTACATAACCTCCTACTAAAAAAGCATCAAATCCTTTATTATTTAATTTTCCTAATATTTCATTCATGCTCATATTATATCATATATTAATATCTATAGCATATTATAATTTTAATAATAATGATTCTGTTCTTTCATCGGTTAAGGTTTGTTCAATTGTATAATCAAAATCTATTTCTTTAGGAAAACAACTAATAGAATACTCACTATATTTTAATTCTTCATTACCAGTAGCAACAATCATTTTTTTATGTTTATTTTCGAGAATTATCATCTTTTTTGGACTAACACCTTCATGATATTTAATTATTGTTCCAGAAACTAAGTTTTTAAATAATGATAAATCCTCTTCACTTCTTTCTATAGTTAAACAACTAATTTTATCAAAGAATTTATCTAAATCATTAGGATCACTTATATTTAGCATACATGCTAATCTTGAATAATATTTATTAATATCTTGAGAGTTTAAATAGTATATATTAAAAACATCTATATAGTATTTTTGTCCATTGCTTATTCTTAAAAATGTTTTATCTTTTTTATATTGATAAACTCTTAATGCTAAAAATGTAGCTTCATCTAATTTACCTACTAATAAATACAGTTCTGAATTAATTAATACCAAATCATTTGTATCATAATAAAATGACCTACTCTGTATATATTCTCTAAAATCTACAGGATAATGGCAATATCCACAATTAGATTGTAACTTTTTTATTACTTCATTTTCTGATTCTTTTGGCATAATTGTATACTCACTATGTATATTATCTTTTGGTAATAGAAATATTTCATCTAAAGTTGTTAATGTTAAGGCTTCGCCATATATTCTAGTTATAAAGTTCTCGTTTTCATATCTTGATTTTCTTTTAGTTACTTGTGAAGAAGAGGGAAATGCATAAAATTCGTTTTCTTTATTCATAGTTAATAGATATGGTCTAACTCTATGTGATACAGGAATTCTTGACAATTCATCTTTGGAAACTGGCATTAATGCCCAAGCAAATTTAAATTTTTCTGCGTTTGCTGATATATCAATTACTCTATTACTACTCATAATTCCCCCTAAATAGTTAAAATATAATAACACAAATATATTGTACTGTAAATAATTTATTATAAAAAAAAAGCCACCTTGTGACTTTCTTTTATTAATTTAAAGCTTCTTTTAATTTGCTTCCAGCTTTGAATGATGCAACTGTCTTTGCAGGAATTTTA
>CAZYOS010000043.1:4704-8019 GCA_964649245.1 uncultured Clostridium sp. | reverse complement strand
CCCACAACCTACTGATTACGATTCAGTTGCTCTACCAATTGAGCTATTTCAGCATATTATGGTTGCCCTGACAGGATTCGAACCTATGATGCTGGAGTCAGAGTCCAGAGCCTTACCACTTGGCCACAGGGCAATACAAGTATTAATATAATAACACTCGTAGATATTTTATCATTATAATAAAATAAAATCTATATTTTTATAAAAAAAAATTGGTGGAGCTGAGGAGTATCGAACTCCTGTCCAATATAAATTCCAAAAAAACATCTACAAGTTTAGTTGGTTTTTAATCTTAAATAATAACTACGATAGCCAACCTCGATTATTATTCAAAGTTTATTAATCATTCATTATATGCCATAAACATGCATTTTAATATAGTTCACTGTTTGACTCCTTATCTATTCCCGTGAACAAAGAATAGTAAGAAGCTCCCTTTTACTTAGAAACTAAGCAAATGCTGGAGTAAAACCGTAAGATTTTTCTTCGTTTATTTTAAGTTTGTACTTTTGAGGAGTACTATCCTACTTGCATTTAATCTAAATCTATACTGTCGAATCAATGCAGCCCCATAAAATGAAATAATATTTCATTAACTAAAAGTCATATATATTATATCATAAATATTAGTTAAAAGATAGTAATGTTGACAAAATACATTATTTTAATTAGAATAGTATTTATGGAAAATAAGGTAGCTAAAATTATTAAATTAGTACTAGTTAATATATTTACAATTGCTAGATTGTTAGGTAGTTTTGCTTTGCCTTTTATTTATGTTGATTATGGTAGTGGAATATGTGCTATATGGACAATATGTTTATTCTTAACTGATGCTGTAGATGGATTTCTTGCTCGTACCCTTAAAATATCAACATTTTTTGGTAGTGCGATGGATGCATTAAGCGATAAATTATTAAATACTATTGCATTTATATTACTCGGTTTAACCTATTCAATTATGATTGTACCAATTATATTAGAAATAGCAATATTACTTACAGTATATAATACTTATAGACAAGGTGGTAATATTCAGTCTAGTAGAATTGGTAAAATTAAAACTGTAATATTAGATATATGTGTAGTTGGAAGTTTTTTATTACTAAGTTTACCTACATTAGGAATAAACAGTATAATAATAAATTATATTATAGAAAACACCCATTATTACATTGTATTATTAGGTTCAATATGCAGTATATTTGAAATATTTGCATTACTTGATTATAGGAAGAAAAATAATATTAGTAGAGAAAATCCTAGTAATATTAAAATTAAAGATTTGAATATTACTAAGAAAACATTTAAAGAACTAATACATGACTCGTTTGATACAAAATACTATTTATTACATAAGAACGAGCCCATAATGAGACAGTTATATAAAGTAAGTGAAAATTAATCACTTTTTTATTTAAAAATAATTATTATTATGATAAAATATATACAAGGATGTGATAAATATTATGAAAAAAAGAGTTTATATAATACTAATTGTGGTTTTAGCAGTAATTGGAGCACTATTAATATATAAGTATACATTTAATGAAGAAAATACTGGAGTTAAAAAATTTACTAATGAATATACATTAGTAAGTGATGATAATGTATTTGTCTATAAATCTGTAGATGAAATTATTAACACACTTGAAAAAGGATCAGGAATAATATTCTTAGGGTTTCCAGAATGTGCTTGGTGCCAAAAATATGCATTATATTTAAATGAAGTAGCTAAAGAAAATAATATTAAAGAGATTTATTATTATAATATTAAAGACATAAGAAGTAATAACACAAATAAATATCAAAAAATTGTCTCTTATTTAGAAAGTTATTTACCTACTGATGATTCACAAAATAAAAGAATAACAGTTCCTAATGTAACATTTGTAAAAGATGGTAACGTATTATTTAATGATAACGAAACATCATTAATAAGTGATGGAACACAACCTGATGATTATTATTCTGAAGAAGCTATTAGTGCACTAAAAAATAAATTAACCTTATATTTTGAAAAATATAATAGTTATTCAAATTCAACTAGTACTTGTACTAATTGTAATGAATAAGGAGGATTAATATGTATTGGCAATACTTAATAATAGTAGTAATACTTCTTCTTATATCTTTAATCGTAGTAAAGATGAGAAGAAAAGATTTCCATATAGAAATTAATAAATTAATACAATACTTAGGTGGTAAAGATAATATAGAAGATGTACAAATTAATTTATCTAGACTTAAAATAACACTTAAAGATATGACTATAGTAAATAAAGAAGGTATTCAAAAATTAGGAGCTAAAGGTATAGTTGAAATAGATAATCAATTAAAAATAATATTTGGTCCTAATTCAAAACAATTAAAAAAATATATGATAGATTTAAAGTAAGAATTTCTTACTTTTTTTATGTTTTTCGACATAATTCGACAAATTTCGACATATATGATGTGATAATATTAAATAATGAATATATTTGAATTGCTTACAATTAATATTTTTTTCTTATGTTTCCCTATTACACTATATATAATATTTGTTACATTTAGAAGTAAATTCAAAAAAGGAGAAAAGGAAATATATCTTGAAATAATACTATACAGTACATTATTTATTTTATTATGTTTTTATAGAAGACATAACATTAGTGAATTTATTTCATGTTTGACTTTGCCTATATTAATATCATTTCAATATAAAAAAACTAAGTTATCAATAATGTTAAGTATAATAGATATACTATATATATTAATAGAAACAAATAGAAAATTTTATTTATTAGCTTATTATTCTTATCTTATTATTATATATATTATGTTTACTATAACTCTTCTAAAGGCAGAAAATATTTAATTAAATATTATATAATTTGTACTACGTTATTTATGTTTGTTTCAATGATTATAAATAAAGATTTAAATATAAGAAATGTAACAATAACTATACTTTTTATTTTTATAGTTATATTTATTTCTTTCATATTAAATAAAGTTAGTACATTACTTAATACTTATAAAACATTAAACGATATTAAAAAAGATAAAGATTTACAAATAAACATATCTAAAATATCTCATGAATTAAAAACTCCTTTAATAGTAATTAAAGGCTATTTAAAAGAGTTTAATGATTCTGATATATATAATTATAGAGATTGTTTATTAAATGAAATAGATTATGCTTTAAATGTATTAAATGATTTTAGAGATGTATCTCATTTAAATATTAATAAAGATTATTTTATATTTAATACTATTATTAATGATATTAAAAATGATATTGTTCCCTTCTTTAATAATAAGAATATT
>CAZYOS010000043.1:0-4604 GCA_964649245.1 uncultured Clostridium sp. | reverse complement strand
AAGAATATTTATTTATATGCTGATAAAAATAGAATAAAACAAGTACTAATAAATATTATAAAGAATTCAATTGAATCATTATCTGAAAATGGAAAACTATCAATATATTCTAGAACATTTAATAATAACTTAATAATTAGAATTAAAGATAATGGTAAAGGAATGGACTCAACAACACTTAATAATCTATTTACTCCTTTTTATACAAAAAAAGAAAATGGAACTGGTCTTGGATTATGTTTATCTAAAGAAATAATTCAAAAACATAATGGATCAATTACATATTCTTCTATTATTAATGAGTACACTGAAGCTAAAATAGTACTACCAATTAATAAGGATAGTAAGGATAATAGTAAGTAGGTCTTGGTCTATAAGGATTAAAATATGATACTACCCCTCCGCCTACAGCAGCTCCTAAAATAAATGGCACAAAACCAATTCTACTATTATAATAATTTTTATACATATTATTCACCTAATATATTTTATTATTAAATAAAATGATTGTATGTATATTTGACTAATTAATTGATTTTAATCTTATTAAATTAATAGAAGGTTTATTTAAAAATCTATATGGATAATCATTAGTACCTATTCCACTAGATATAAATATATTAGTTATACCTTTCTTATATGTAGGAGCATAATACTTATTTGATTCCTTAGGTATAAATAAAGAGCCATAAAATGGTATTATTACACTACCATTAAGAGAATGACCACCTAATATTAAATCAACTTCATAATCACTAGTATCTAATTTTGATATAGCATTGCCTTCATGTACAAGAACAATTGTATATTTTCTATTTTCATCATTATAAAATTTAAATGATTCTTCAATATTAATATTATCTTTAATAGTACTAGGTAAACCTACTATATAAATATAATTATCATCTTTATAATATATTTCTTCATATGAATTTGATAATATATCAAATTTACCAATATTCATGATTTCTTCAAATGAACTTAAACTATAATCATAATCTCCTTTAATAGCGTATTTGCCTAATGTAGCATTCATACTTTCTAAAGAAGAACCTAATAAATTTATTTCTTTTGAAGTTAATTTTTTACCTTTACTTACTAAATCACCTGTAAATACTATAATATCAGGTTTTAATAAATTTACTTTCTTAACTAATACTTTTAAATCATTTTCATCAACAGTACCACCATATAATAAATCAGATATTTGTATTATTTTTACGCCACTGAAGTTACTAGTTAATATTTCACTTTCAACTTTATATTCTTTAACTATTAATCCTTTAACACCTAAATATTTAGAATATAAAAAAAGTCCTAATAATATTAGTATTAATATAAAAAATATATTTAAAAAAATATTATTGTGAGACTTTTCTTCCATTATAAAGCTCCAACTGAACTAGCAAATAATACTAAACAGAATGATAAAGTGTTATGAAATGAATGAAATAATATAGAGGGATAAATACTTTTACATTCATAATCCATGTATGCAAAACTACATCCTAATGCTGCATAAGGTAATATATACACTAAATCTATTGGACTTTCTATATAAGATATTACATGAACTAATCCAAATATTAAACCACTTATAATAGTTCCAATATATTTGTTTTTAGTAGTATTCATAATACTTTTTCTAAATATTAATTCTTCTGTTAATGGAGCTATTACCATTACACTTATTAATGCATAAATTGAATATTTTACTATATATTCTCTAACTAATGATTCATTAGTACTAATAGCTCCTAATTTAAATGTTATTACAAGATTAATAGCTATCATAAAACAAATACCTATAATATAGTATTTTGTTCCAATACTTAAACTTTTTTTTAATGATTTTTTAAATATTTTAAATTCTTTAATTAACGAATCTTTAAATATTAATAATAATAAAATAGTATAAATTATATCAGATAAAATTGATGAAACCATTTCACTATTAATTACATAATTAATTAATACTGCAAAAAAAGATGGAACTACAAATAAACTAATTATACATAGTAAACATATTACTATATCAAATACTAGTTTATTATCATTATAAATTTTAATAATTTTTTCTTTCATAAAACTTCCTTTCAAATACTCTTATCTTCTCTTATATTATATAATATTATTACTCATAATTAAATAAAAATATTTTTATTTACATTTAAAAAGTAATATTACTTATTTAATATTACTTTTATATGTATCTTTTTACCTTTACTTAATACTAGATATCCTTTTTCAAATAGTTTATCTGATATTATATAATTAACATCTGATATTTTTTCATTATTAATACTTATTCCGTTTTGATCTACAAGTCTTTTTGCTTCACTTTTAGAATCTGATATATGTGTATCTACTAATAAGTCTAATATCGTTCCTAATTTATTAATTTCTTCTTCAGGCATTCCTTCTTCACTATATCCATTATTAAATACTTCTTCACTTGTTTTAAGAGCCTTTTTAGCTTCTTCTTCTCCATGTAAGAACTTTATCACTTCATATGCTAAAGTCTTCTGTGCAAGTCTCTTTTCAGGTTCATTCTTAACGGATTTTTGAAGAGATTCAATTTCTTCTTTACTTAAGAAAGTAAATATTTTTAAATAATCAATTACCATTGAATCATCAGAATTAATTAAATATTGATATATTTCATAAGATGATGTTTTGTCTTTATCTAGCCATAATGCATTTCCAGAAGTTTTACCAAATTTATTTCCAAACTTATCTAATACTAATGGCATAGTAAATCCATACACAGTAGCATCTTCTTTTTTCTTAATTAAATCAATTCCAGAAGTAATATTACCCCATTGATCACTTCCTGCTACTTGTAGAGTGCATCCTTCAGTCCTATATAAATGTAAATAATCTAACGATTGTAAAATCATATAACTTAATTCACAATATGTTATTCCACTATCTAATCTTCTTCTAACAATATCCTTATTAATCATATAACTAACATTAAAAAATTTGCCATAATCTCTAAGAAAATCTATAATTGTTATATCTTTTGTCCAATCATAATTATTTACTACTTTAAATCCAAATAATTTACTAACTTGTTTTTTTAATTTTTCAACATTATTAAATAGTTCTTCTTTAACTATAATATCCCTTTCACTTGTAGGTCTAGGATCTCCTATTAAACCAGTTGCACCACCTACTAATAATATTGGATTATGTCCAGCATCTTTTAATCTTTTTGATATTAAAAAGCTTGATAAGTGTCCAATATGTAAACTATCAGCTGTTGGATCAGTTCCTATATAGAATGTCATTCCTCCCTCATTTAATTTTTTTTCTAAATCTTCTCCTGCCTCATCTTTTATTAAGCCTCTCCATTTTAATTCATCATATAATTTCATTTTATTTCTCCTTATCTGTAGAACCTATTCCTCCGGTTCTATCTTTTTTTATTATTTCTTCATCTGTAACTGTTAAATATTTCATAAACACGCCTTGTGCTATTTTATCACCTATATTTACTGTATAGTCTGAATCACCTAAATTAGTTAATTTAACTTTTATGTGTCCTTCATTATCAGAATTATTGTAATAGTCTGAATCAATTACTCCAACTGAATTTGTTAAGCATACATTATATTTGTAACCTTGTGAACTTCTTGAATACAAATATAGTACTTCATCACTTTCCATACAAACTTTTACTCCAGTAGTAAATGCTATTGATTCCATTGGCTTAACTATTTTTGATTCTGTACTTTTAATATCATATCCTGCACTGTTTTTAGTACTTCTTTTAGGTAATTCATATTCTTCATATAATGTTTTATTATCACTTATATCTTTTTTAAATTGTTCATAGCTTATCTTTTCAAACTTTCTCACTTTTCCTCCAAATAAAAAGGTACCTTATATAAGGACGACTATGTCGTGGTACCACCTTAATTTATAGAATTAATCTACCTCAAACTACTATATAGCGTAACCATATTAGTTCTAAAATATGTATATTCGTAATAATATATTATTAGTTTACACCATACACTAATTCTCTTAAAAATAATATTATCACTACTTTTATTTTTTCATCACTAACACTATTAATATATGACATTTATTAATATTTGTCAATCTAATAAATAATTATTTTATCCTGCACTAACTATATTAATTAATCCAGTAAATGTTTTTCCTTGATTATAGTTTTGTACTGTAGATGTTTCCTTAAACAAGAATGTTACAGTATAAGTATGGGTATATCCCGCAGCTATACTAACATTGGTTTTAATATTTCCTGCTGATGCTGCAACTGCTGTTTCAGTTAATCCAGTACATGTTCCAGATGTAGAACTATTTAATGTTTGAGCACATGTAGCGCTCATAACAAGTTCATTATTTGTAATAGTATTTGTCAATGAAGCCCACGCTATATTATATATTGCAGTCAATGTTCCAGTATTTTTAACAGTAAATGTTTTAGTTGTTGTCCATCCCGGTCTAATTGAAGCAGCAGTAATTCCAGGTCCATCTGTATATAATATAGTTAGTGTTCCTGTACTTGCTTCTACATTTCTTGCTTCTCCTTGTACATTTGCCGTTACACTAAAGTATGCATATGTAAATCC
>CAZYOS010000042.1:6194-8145 GCA_964649245.1 uncultured Clostridium sp. | reverse complement strand
TTCTTGCTTCTCCTTGTACATTTGCCGTTACACTAAAGTATGCATATGTAAATCCCATACTTAATAAGAATACAAATGCTATTAATATTCCAAATATTATTTTATTATTTTTCATAATTGTCCTACTTTCTTACATAATAATTTTATCATATTGTGATATTTATTCAAGTTTTTTTTATAAAAAGATAAGAATAATATCTTATTTATCCACGAGATGCATATTTACCATCTCTTGTAGTTATAACAACATCTTCACCTTCGCTAATAAATAAAGGAGCTTTTAGTGTATAACCTGTTTCAATAGTAATATCTTTTTGAGCACCACTTGTTGTATTACCTTTAACAGCATCAGGAGCACTTATAACTTTATAAGTTACCTTTTCTGGTAAAGTAATTCCTATTATCTCACCATCATAGTTCATTACTTCTACATTAAGTCCTTCTTTTAAGAACTTTATATTATCTTCTAATTTTTTTTCTGGTATTTCTAATTGTTCATATGAAGTATTATCCATGAATATATAATTATTTCCATCGTTATATAAGTAAGACATTTGATTTTTTCTAATGTCTGCTTTTTCTAACTTTATACCGGCATTGAAAGTAATTTCTTGAGTTGAATCACTTCTTAAATTATATAACTTAGTTTTAACAAATGCACTACCTTTACCAGGTTTAACATGTTGAAAATCAACTACTTGATATATATTACCTTCATATTTAATTGTCATTCCATTATGAATATCATTTACATTAAACATTATTTATTACGCTGCCTTTCTTTCTTTATGTGCTGTTGATTTGTTACACTTAGGACAGTATTTTTTAACTTCTAATTTACCATCAGTATTTTGTTTGTTTTTACTAGTTAAATAATTAATATTCTTACATACTGTACATTGTAGTGCAATACCTTCTCTATTTTCTTTTTTAGCCATTCTGGATTCCCTCCTTTTTAGTACAATCAAAATTATAGCAAATAAACATATAATTTACAAGTAAAATATTTGTTTTTATAGTAATTTATGCTAAAATATACTCTGAAAAGGTGGTTATTTTATGAAAAAAACAGTATTAGTAACTGGTTCATCAATTGGATTAGGTGCTAAAGTAATTGAAAAGTTTGCTCAAAATAATTATAATGTTGTAATTAATTATATGAATCATGAAGATGAAGCTCTTGAATTAATGAAAAACATTAAAAAAATATATAATGTGGACGCTCTATGTATTAGGTGTGATATATCAAATGAAAATGATATTAAAGAAATGTTTAATAAAGTTATAAGTACTTTTGGTAATATTGATGTATTAGTAAATAATGCTGCATTTACATATGATTCATTATTTGAAAATAAAACTAAAGAACTATTTATGAAAACATTAGAAATTAATTTAGTTGGTACTTTTTTAGTATCTCGTATATTTGGAGACTACATGTTTAATAATAAGAATGGTTCTATAATTAATATATCTTCTACTAATGGAATAGATACCTATTATGAATATAGTTTAGATTATGATGCTTCTAAAGCTGGTATAATAAACCTTTCACATAATTTATCTAATCATTATAGCCCTTATGTTAGAGTTAATACTATATGTCCTGGATGGATGAATACAAGTATGAATAAAGATCTTGGCAATAATCAAATAGAAGAACTTTCTAAAAGTATTAATTTAAAAAGATTTGCTAATCCTATGGAAGTAGCTAATGTTATATATTTCTTATCTACTGAGGAAGCTAGTTATGTTAATGATTCTGTTATAAGAGTAGATGGAGGTAGCCATGCTTAAATTTAATAAAAAAATGTTAGAGCTAGTAAATGAAATAGAAAAGACATTATGTATTGAATATGATTATTGTGATAATCTTTGCTATGAAAATAGTAAAAAAGTATTAAATGCTTTTCATAAATATAATCTATCTGAAAGTGATTTAAATAATTCT
>CAZYOS010000042.1:0-6184 GCA_964649245.1 uncultured Clostridium sp. | reverse complement strand
TTTAATAGTACAACTGGATATGGATATAATGATATAGGTAGAGATAAAATAGAAAAAATATATGCTGATATATTTAATGCAGAAGATGCTTTAGTTAGATGCCAAATAGTATCAGGTACTCATGCTATTACTGTAGGATTACAAGGTATTTTAAGACCAAATGATACATTATTAGTAGTAAGCGGAAAACCATATGACACATTAGATAAAGTAATAGGAATAGAAAAAAATAATAGTTCTCTTATAAGTTATGGAATTAAATATAAACAAATAGATTTATTAAGTAATGACTTTGATTATAATAAAATAATTAAATATTTAGAAAAAAATAAAGTTAAAATGATATATATTCAAAGATCTAGAGGGTATTCTTTAAGAGAAAGTTTGTCTATACCGAAATTAAAAAAATTAATTAAAGAAGTTAAAAAAATAGATAGTAATATAATTATTTTTGTAGATAATTGTTATTGTGAATTTGTTGAAGATATTAATCCCATTGATATAGGTGCTTCTATATGTGCAGGATCATTAATTAAAAACTTAGGTGGGGGTATTGCTACTAGCGGAGGATATTTAGTTGGTAATAAAGATTTAATTGAATTATGTTCTGAAAGATTAACTGTTCCTGGATGTGGTAAAGAATTAGGTTCTTCATTAAATTCGAATAAAATGTTTTTACAAGGATTATATTATGCTCCAAGTGCTGTATGTAATGCTTTAAAAATTGCTATATTAACAAGTAAAGTATTATTTAAATTAGGATATCAAGTTTATCCAAAATATTTTGATTTTAGAGTAGACATAGTACAAGCTATTGAATTTAATGATAAAGATACTCTTATTAATTATACTATTGGATTACAGAGTTCAGGAGCAATAGATGCTCATGTTAAACCAATAGAAAGTGAACTTCCTGGTTATAATAATAAAATTATTATGGCTTCACCATCTTTTGTACAAGGATCTAGTATAGAAATATCTTGTGATGGACCTATCAAAGAACCATATGTTATTTATCAGCAAGGCGCTATTACATATGAATATGGTAAAATTGCTTTAATAAACGCATTAAGCAATATAAAAAAATAATATAAATATATTTTAATAATTCTGCATACTCTATTAGTAGGAGGAATATGAAAGAAGAATTATTAAAAAGTTATATTAGTAATTTAACAAGAGAAGATATAGTTGAATATTTAAGTAAAGAATGTATTGAAGCAAATGATACTGAAATAGATACTATATATGACTTAATAAAAAATAATTATGAAGATATATTAAATAATGATTTTATGTCTTATATATCAAATTATGAACATGTTTTCAATAGAGAATTATACTTAAAGATAATAGAAAAATATAATAAATATAAAAGTTTACTTGAATGAAGTAAACTTTTTATTTTTAAAATTATCAATTTCATATTTATATGGAGAAACTTCTTCTTTAGAATTTCTATTTATATATGGTGTTTCAAGTATCATAGGGATACCTTCTAATCTCTTATTATATACAATATTTAATAGTGTATCAAATCCTATAGTTCCATATCCTATATTTTCATGTCTATCTTTATGAGAAGATATTTCATTCTTACTATCATTTATATGCATACATTTTATTTTATTTATACCTATTTCTTTATCAAATTCATCTAAGAAGGATTCAAACTGTTTTAAGTCGATTCCTGAGTCATTCATATGACAAGTATCAAGAACTACCCCTATTCTATTTTTATCTTTAATATTCTTCATAATTAGTTTTAAATCATTAATAGAAGAACCAACTTCATTACCTTTACCAGCCATATATTCAAGAAGAATCATAGTATCTTTTTCACTTTCAAATGCAATATTAATAGCATTAGAAATATTATTAATAGCTTCTTCTTTACTTATATTAATAGCATTTCCAGGATGAAGTACAAGCTTATTAAAGCCTAATAGTCTTACTCTTTCAAGTTCTTTAACAAGAAAATCTATATAAAATTTATGCTTATCTATATCACTTTTATTACCTAAGTTAATTATATATGGAGCATGGACAATAACATCATTGGAGTTAATATTATTATCAATCATTAGTTTGTATGCTTTATAGCTTAATGTATCATCTATATCAAATCTTAATGTACTTTGAGTAGGACCTGTATAGAACATAAATGTATTAGCTCCATAACTTAATGTTTCTTTAACACATCCAAGTAATTGTTCATTTTTTAAGAATCTAACATTTGCACCTATTAAAATATTCATAATTATCACCCAAGTAATTATACAATAAAAAAAAGACTATTTCTAGTCTTAATTAGCATCCTAAACCAGAAGCTGCTGTACTAAATGATGATTCTGAATCTGCTGATCCAAATACATTATCAGTCTTAACATCTGTTGCTTTAAAACCAATGGTAGTATTCTTAAAAGAATAATCTTTTGAACAAACTTGTACCAAGGTAAATTCTCCATTAGCATTAATTTTAATATCATAAGCTAAATCATTTCCCTGTAACTGTAATGTACTAGAAGTTTCAGTTCCTGACAATGTACTAGAAGTTTCAGTTCCTGGCAATAGATGTTTATATTCTCTAGCAGTACCACCTTCTAATACCCATTGTGATTGAGCTTGTTTCATAATAGTTTGAATCTCAGTAACAAATGTATTTTTCTTTGCTCCTTGGAACATATCAATAACATTTGGTAATGCTATAACAACTAATATTGCTAAAATTGCAATAACTGCAAGTAATTCAACTAATGTAAAACCTTTCTTATTCATAAATAAATCTTCCTTTCTTATTTTCTAAATTAATTATAACATTAGAGCTTTTATTTATCAATAGTTTTTTTATATTTTAGCACTAATATTACATTTTAAATATTTTACTTATTAGATCTATACTGTCAACTATATTATCTATTTTATCTATAGTTCTTAGTTTGTACTTATCTTTCATTTTATTTTTGAATGTTTCATAATAGTCTGAATCTCTATTTAATTCTTTGTAATAATTTGAATTTTCTCTTAAAAACATTCTATATTTAGGCTCTTCTAATAATTTATTCTGCACTCTTATGTTCATCTTTATCTCCATATATATTGTATACTTCTTCTCTTTTTGGCTTATTTTCTTCTTCTTTTTTATCACTTCTAGTAAACTCTTCAACTAAAGATACTGCTTTTTGTATATTATTTATATTATCTTCTAATGAATCTAAATTAATGTTTTTTATTGAAGAAAGTATTCCTTTTATATTTACACTATCTTTACTTTCTAAATATTTTTTCCATATACTTTCTTTCTCACCATAAATATCATATAACTCATATAATTTTTGCCATGAAGTTTTATCATTTTTTACATATTCAATAAATTCTGGATGATATGATACAAATTTTTTAAAATCTTCTATCTTTGTCATAATATATTTTATTATAAAAAAAGAGTATTATTACTCTTTAATTTCAAAATAATTACCACTATCTAAATATAGAATACCTTTTTTATTATCTATTTTTTTTGATATTTCTATATATTTATTTAAGTTTTCCATTTTACTTATATTAATATAAACTAAGTTTCCATCTGTCATATATAATAAAAATCTTTCACTATCATAAGAAGATACACTATATTCTATATCACTTATTTTACTAATTATATTATTATCTATATCTTTAAATTTATTTACAAATTTTTTTTCAACTTCTTCTGGAACATAATTTATTAAAGTAGGAATTCCACTTATATTATATAATTCATAATAATTATTATCTGAACACAAATATTTATTATTATTTTTATTATAGAATAATATTTTTTTCTCTGTTATATTTATTTCTAATATAAATCCATATTTTTTTTTAATTATAACATTTTCTATTAAATCAAGTTTCAATAATCTTTTCTTCATTTTAGTAGTATTTAGTAATATAAATTTAGGATAATCTTGAACTTTTGCTGTTTCAATTATTTTTTCATCACTATAATAATTATTATTTAATACTACAATATTTTTAGTATTAATATTAAATGCAAATGTTGCGATATAATATGATAAATATAGTACTAATATTATTACTATAAATTTTAAAAAATTAAACTTCTTTTTCCTCTTTTTCATTGTTACCCTTTAATATTTTCATCATTTCTTCCATAATTATAGAACTAGATGCTATATCTTTTATTTTTGATAAGTTTTCTTTTATTTCGCTTTCTGTTTCTTTATCAAATATATTATCTATTGCATCACTTAATGTCTTTTCATTTAAATCTTTTTCTTCTATTAAAATTGATACTTTTTCATTTACTAAATCTAGTGCATTATAATATTGATGATTATTCGCAACATAAGGACTTGGTATTAAAATAGAAGGTATCTTTATTGCCTTTATTTCAGCTATTGTTGAAGCACCAGCTCTTGAAACTATTAAATCCGCACTCTTCATAAGACTTGGTAAGTTATCAAAGAATGGTAATATTTTTGTTGATGGTGGCACTATTAAATTATTATTTAGTTCTTTAAAACTATTTTTACCTGTTATAAATAATAATTCAGTATCTTCTTTTTTATAATCTCTTAAGAAATCTAATATTTTATCATTAACTGATGTACTTCCTAATGATCCCATGACTATTATTATTAATTTCTTTTTCTTATCAAATCCCAATTTAGTTTTATCATACTTTTTTGTTTCTATAGCTCTTTGTGCTACTGGATTACCTGTGTATATAATATTTTTACTTTTTAATTTTCTTGTTCCATCTTTAAATGATACAAATACACCGTCTGCATTTTTTGATAAAAATATATTAGTTCTTCCAGGTAACATGTTTTGTTCATGAAGAAATACTTTAATTCCTTTTTTATGTGCTGCTAAACATACGGGTAGTGTTACATAACCACCGAATGCAATAACTGCATCTGGTTTAAAATTATCCATTATTTTTAAACATTTTTTATATGAAGTACTTATACATTTAATATTTTTAATGTTTCTTTTCATATCTGTTTTAGATAATCCATATATTTCTATTCCTTCATATGGTATTCCAAGGCCAGGTATTAAGTCTGCTTCCATTCTATTAGTTGTTCCAATATAAAGATATTCATTACTTTTATCTTTTTTTATTTCTTCTAATACAGATAAAGCTGGATATATATGTCCACCTGTTCCTCCTGCGGTTAAAATAAATTTCATATTTACCACCTTTCAGTTTATATATTATATACTATTTTAATTAATTTTGCATTAAATCTATAATATTTTTTCTAAGTAATTCATTTGCTTCGTCTAAAGACATACCTTTAACACTAATTGGTTTACCAATTTTTGTAATAAGTTGATTTTTATTTCCATCATATAATCCTCTAGTACCACAAGGCACTATTAAAGCATTTGTTTTATTTGCTAAAGATACTGCTCCAAATTTAAATGGTATTAATAATGAGTTTTCATATTCGTCTTTTGTTATTATATTTTTTTCTAATAATTCTTTTAAATACTTATCTGGATCTAATATATTATTTTTTAATTCTTCTTTTGTTATTTTATTTTCATTATTTAATTTAATTAATAATTCTGTTTGAGTATATCTTATACTTTTATCACTTATTAATGAAATGAGTTCTTCTTTTGACATTTTATCTTTTAATATTTCGTACATTTCATCTAGTTTTTCTTGTTTGCATGTAACTTCATTTCTTGTTCCTTCAGGAAATATTCCTAATGCGCCTCTATGTTCTAATAGAGTTTTAGCTTCACTTTTAGCATTTTCATCATGTATACTTCTATCTACTGGAATACAACCTGCTGCTCTATAAAACCATTCTTTTTTGCCTTTAAAATATTCATCCTTTGCCATATAATGTATTACTCTTTTAGTAACCATCATATAATTATATTGATCATCTACATGTCTATGATTGCCACATATAATTATTGGACCTCTTAAAGGTATATTTTCTTTTCCTATAACAATTGGATGATATTTAGATACAAATTTTAATAATACAAATGGTTTTAATATTTTATATGTTACTTCACTATTTTGTTTTTTTTGCATGTGGATTATCCTCATCTATATTATCTTTATCATTTATATCCATATAAGCTATTTTACCTAACTTAGTCTTAGGTAATTCTTTTCTATAGCCATATGCATATGGTAAAGCATAAGCAG
>CAZYOS010000041.1:0-8210 GCA_964649245.1 uncultured Clostridium sp. | reverse complement strand
GGTTTTCATTAACAAACACAATAACAAATGATGAACTTGTTATGAGCGCAACATGCATTCAAACATTAGATGGTAATACATCTGGAACATGTGAAGGATTAACAACTATACCAGTTGTAGCATCAGTAGGAAATATAAAAGATAATATTGGAATAGAACCAGGATATACTCATACATACACAATAACATTTTTGTTTAGAGAAATATCTGCATTACAAAATTATAATCAAGGAAAAACATTTGCGGGAGTAATACATATAAATAGTTCTGCAGAAGCATTTACATTAAAAGGAACATTATTAAATTCAAGTTCTTCACCAGTAGCAAATGCAACAATAGAAGTACATTCAAATATTAGAACAGGTATAACAGATGCAAATGGAAATTTTGAAATAGATGGTGTAGAAGTAGGAAACCATACTATATCAGTAAAGGATACTAATAGTATTTCACTTGCAACAGATTCAATGTCATTATTAAGTGGAGATGAAACGGTAATATCCGGGAAAACAATAACAGCAAATAAAGATAAATCAGTAGTTCAAGTAGTAATAACATTAGGAGAAAATACTATAAACACAATAACAGGATTACCTACTTTAAAAGAAAAGATGTTATCAGATAATATCGCATATGCAGATAGCACAAGTAGCCCTTATGTTTCTAGTGCAACAGGAATAAATTTTGGAGCAATAAGCAGTGATACAAATGGAAAAGGATTATACTATACAACAAACACTTCAAAAACAGAAGATGGAACAAGAGTATATTATTATAGAGGAGATGTTACAAACAATTATGTAATATTTGGAGGATACTGTTGGAAAATAATTCGTACAAATGAAAATAATAGTGTAAGATTAATATATTATGGAGTTCCTACAAATAATTCATGCAGCTCAGTATCAGATACTAAAATAGCACTTGCACGATTTAATAAAAACTATACTGATAATACTTATATAGGATTTATGTATGGAGAAAGTGGAAGTAATACTTATGCACTAACACATTCAAACACTTATGAAAGTAATATTAGAGTAGTTCTTAATGCATGGTATAATGGTCAACAAACATATAATAAAGAGTGTACATCTTCACAGTATGTGGATTGTGACTTTTCTACTCTTTCTACTAAATTATCAGATTATTCAGATTATATATCAGATGCAATATATTGCAATGATAGAAGTATTGATTCAAGATTAACAAACTATAATATTGGTTATGGTACAAATATGACATTCTATGGTCCTTCAACAAGATTAGCTACTTATAAAGAAAATGCAAAAGAACCAACTTTTAGGTGCATTAATAAAAGTAATGATGGTTTTACATTAGGTGAATATAATGGCGGTACATTAGGATATGGAAATAATGCATCAATATATCCAGTAGGTCTTATAACGGCTGATGAACTCGTTTATTCAGGATACAGAATGGATATATCAAATCCAAATAGTTATTTAGCAAGAGATTATTATTATTGGACTATGAGTCCTTGTGGTATGGGAACTGATGGCGTAAGTATTATGACATCAACTTCTAGTGCAGTTCTTGCTGGAAACATGTATGCTTTTTCAGGTGGAATATATGTAGTCCCTGTCATATCAATATATTCAAATTCAAAAGTTAGTTCAGGAAATGGTAACTCTGATAAACCATACATAATAGACATAGAATAAATATAAATAATCACAATAATAATTAAAGACAGAAATGTCTTTTTTTGATATAATAAATAAATAGAAAGAGATGATTATTATGTTATTTAGAGCATTAGGTGTACCAATAATATTATCATTTATAATATTTATATCATTTATGATAATGATTTATTTAGTACTTATGTTTATACTATATATATTTAAAAGTTTTGGTTTGTTTTATATAGCTAAAAATAGTAAAATAAAGCAACCTTATTTTTCTTGGATTCCATTCTTATCAAACTATGTAGTTGGATATTTTGCATTAAATGATAAGAAGAAACCAATATGTTATGCATTACTTTCACTATTTACATTTATATTATGTATTTTATCTTTACTAATAGATAATTTAATATTATTTTTTATAGCTATTTTCTTTATATTAGTATATTACATTATTGATATGATTGTTATGAATTATTTTTATAAAAAAGCATTTAAAAAACATGAAATATATTTAATATTAACTATTATTACATTTGGAATATTAAAACCATTATTTATATATGCTTATAGAATTAAATTAAAGTAATGAGGTATATTATGAATCAAAATAAAATAAGTGACTTTATAAAAGAAATAAGAAAAAAGAATAATTTAACACAAAAAGAATTTGCTACAAAATATGGCGTTACATATCAAGCTGTTAGTAATTGGGAACAAGGTAAAAATATACCTGATATAGCATTATTAAAACAAATAAGTAAAGATAATAATGTAAGTATAGATGAATTATTTGATGGTAAGAAAAATCATAAGTTTAAAAAGATATATATATTTATTATAATAATTATTTTATTAATAGCATGTTCGTTGATATATATAAATAAAACAAATAATTTTGAATTTAAAACAATTACATCAAACTGTTCTAAATTTAATATATCTGGTTCTATATCATACAATAATAATAAAACATCAATATTTATAAATAATATTAATTATTGTGGTGGAGATGATACATTAAAGTATACTAATATAGAATGTACATTATATGAATCAAATAAAGATATAGAAACTAAAATAAGCTCATGTAATTATGATAAAAATGATGAAATTAAACTAGAAGATTTTCTTAAAAATGTTAATTTTACAATTGATGATTATTCAAGAACATGTAAAAAATATTCAAACGAAAGTTTATTTTTAATGATAAATGCAACTTCAAATAATGGAGAAACTACTACATATAAAATACCATTATCATTAAATGATACATGTGAAAAATAAAATTCAAGTAATACTTTAGTTAATTCAAGCATTACTTTATTGATAAATAATTTGTTTATTATATAATTTTATTACGGAGGAAAAAATGAAAAAGAAATTAATTTTAATATTTTTAATTATATTTAGTTTATGCGGTTGCTCTAAATATAAAGAATTACCATTACCAGAGGTAGAAGAAGGAACAAGAGGTTTATTAGGAATAGATGCTAATGTAAATGAGAGTACTATTGATGAATACTTAAATAGAGATGATAGTGTTTATTATGATATGAGAATGCTTATTGATGAAGCACAATATGAAAATATAGGAGGAGACTCATACTTATCAGGAATAGTAAAAGGCTTTGAAGTATTACCTTATCCATATTTAGTTAATGTAACAGGACTACCTGAAGCAGTAGGTGAAACATATAATGGAAAGACATTATATACTATTAATGAAGATGGAACATATAAAGCTAATTATAAAGAATCATTAGAAATACTTGAATACTTCTTTCCAAAAGATAAATATATTTTCTTAATGTGTGGAGGTGGAGGATATGCAGGAATGACTAAAAACTTATTAGTTTCTCTTGGATGGGATGAAACAAAAATATATCCTACTGGAGGATACTGGTATTATGAAGGTAATAATAAAATAGAAATAAAAAGAACTTCAAATAATAAAGATTACTATGACTTTTGGAAAGCAAACTATCATAACATATACTTTGATACACTAGAAGAAATAAATTAATGAAAAAATTTATATTAATATGTATTACATTATTATTACTCACAGGATGTAATAATAAAAATAATATAGAAATATTTAAATTAGAAAATAAATATTACAATACTAATGAATTTATTAAAGTAAGTGATAATGATTTAGAAGAATTAATAAATAATAAAGAATCATTTATAGTATTTACTTATAATAACTATTGTAATTTAAAAATACCATGTGATCAAATATTTGAAGAATTTATGAATAATAATAATATATCAATAGTGAGTATACCATTTGAATCATTTAAAGAAACATCATTATATAAAGGTATTAAATATGCACCATCAATAATAATAATTAAAAAAGGAAAAGTAATTGATTATTTAGATGCTGCTTCTGATGAAGATTTAAATAAATATCAAGATGTAGATGAATTCACAAATTGGTTAAAAACATATATAGAATTTAAGTAGATATAATATCTACTTTTATTATGAATATAATTAATTATGACTATATTAGAAATATTATTAATAAGTATAAGTTTAGCAATAGATGCATTTTCAGTATCTATATGTAAAGGCTTATCTATGAAAAAAATGGATTATAAAAAAGCTATTATAATAGCTTTATATTTTGGTATATTTCAAATGATAATGCCTATTATAGGATATCTATTAGGAAATACATTTGAATCTATAATAACAAGTATTGATCATTATATTATTTTTGCATTACTTGGATTTATTGGAATAAATATGATAAAAGATTCTTATACAAAAGAAAATAAAATAATAGAAGATACTATAGCATTTAAAAATATGATAGTATATTCATTAGCAACAAGTATTGATGCTTTAGCAGTTGGAATAACATTTTCATTCCTTAAAACAAATATTATGCTTTCATCTACTATAATTGGTATAACAGCATTTATATTTTCATTTATTGGAGTAAAAATAGGTAATAGATTTGGAAATAAACATGAAAAAAAGTCCCAATTATTAGGAGGAATAATATTAATACTATTAGGTATTAAAATACTTATAGAACACCTATTATAATTGATTTATATACTAAAATGTGCTATAATATACGAAAGTTAAATGGGGGATATATATGGAGTATGATTGGTATAAAAAAATAGCACGTGATAAAGTAAAAGGATTAAAAGGAAATACACCTGAAATTTTATTAGCAAGAAATACAGTATCTGATTTATTAAATCCTGAAAAAAACTGTATTAAATATTTACCTAAAACATATACAGACTTAGAATATATGTTACTTGATATTAAAAAAATAAGATTTGCATTTCAAACATTTAAAGATTTTAATAGTATACATAGTGAAGATATAGTATATAATACTAGTATAACACGAATGGAATTTTCTAATGAAGAACTAGTTGAACTAATGCATGATTTTTATAAAAATGGAACAGATAAAGAAACATATGAAAACTTTTTAAAATTATATAATCCTAATCATTTAAAAATAATGAGAGATTCTAACACTGATTTTTATGCTAATAGTTTTTATTTACCATATTATAAAGAATTATATGTACAAGAAAAACCATTAGGAGAATTTACTGATCTAAGTACACTTTGTCATGAATATGGTCATGGTATTCAAAATATAAATAATTTTGATTATTTAGTTTTATATAGAAATAAATTATTTATTGAAATAGTAAGTACATTCTTTGAAAATCTTTGTACAGATTATTATACTGTGAGAGGTAATCATCAAGAAGCAGCAGCAAATACACAAGCTGATAGATTATCATTTATGAAAATGTTAAATGATGATACATGTGAATTAATATATTTATATGAAACATTAGAAGTAGATAAAATAGATAAAAACGAATTAAGAAAAAGAATAAAAGAATTAATGAGTATAAGTGAAGATAAAGAAAATGCAATTGACTTATATAGAGCACAAGCACATATAAATCCAATGTATGTATTTGGTTACTTAGTATCAAATGAATTATATATGATATATTTAAAAGATAAAGAAAAAGCATTTTACTTATTAAGTAAAATTATGAAATTAGATTTAAGTTTAAGTAGTGAAGAATATTTTAACAGTATATTAGAGTTAGGAATAGTACCTAATGAAAATGGATTAGAATATGATGAACAATTAAAATTAAAATTAATGAATTAACTATTTATTAATAGGTATTCCATATATATGTTTAACAGTATCATAAAATAAATATGTTTTATTAGGAAAATAAGTTAAATAAACAAATATATTAAATATTGGAAATACACCAACAATACCAATAACACCTTGATATTTTATTTCTTCATATGTAGCTAATTTATAACTAATAAATTCTTCAATAACAATTGTAATAAATAATATAGTTAAACTTACAAACATATTTTCACCAATTATATTATATATTGGTAAAAATATAGTAAGATATATTAATATTCCAATAATAGGGACAAAGAATAATTGAATATAAAAATTATTCTCTTTTTTATGTAATATAAAATATTCAATTATTAAATAAAATACATAAGGAATAAATAATAATTTCATATGCTCCCAAATACTTTCATTTACAGGGAAAAATAAACTTGTTATTATATTAGGAATCCATTCATACATAAAATGAAATAGAAAGCATAATAGAAAAACAGCAAATACACCTATAATTTTATATTTTTTAATATTCATATTAATATTATATCTATAATATTAATTTTTATACAAAATATGCTATAATTATAGAGGAGGTAAAGTATGAATAAAAGCAAAGGATCATTATTATTTGGAATTATAATATTATTATTAGGAGTTATATTCCTAGGAAACACTTTAGGAATATGGAGTATTAGTATATTCTTTAAAGGATGGTGGACATTATTAATAATTATTCCAACATTTGTAGGGATGATTAAAGAAAAAACATATATTTCTTCATTCTTAGTAATAGCTATAGCTATGTTAATGTTATGTGCATGTCAAAGTATAATAGAATGGAATATGGTAGGAAAACTATTTATACCATTATTTTTAATAACAATAGGATTAACTATTATATTTAAACCAAAACAAAAAAATATTAAAAGAAGTTATGATAATAAAGAAGACTATATTGGAGTATTTTCAGAAGTAAATGAAAAAGTATTAGAAAAAATTAAAGATACAAGTATAGTATCAGTATTTGGAAAAGTAAGTTTAGATTTAAAAGAAGCTAAAATATCAGATGATATAACAATAGAATGTGTATCAGTATTTGGAGGTATTGTTTTATTATTACCCGATAATGTAAATGTAAAGACTTCAGGTGTCCCTATTTTCGGAGGTATTAATAATAATATTATTAAGAATAAAAAAGAAAATAAAATAACAATTAATATAGAATATGTTTCAATATTTTCAGGAATAGACATTAAATAATGAAAAAGATATATATAGATTTTGATGGAGTTATATTAGATACTTGGCAATACTTTTTAGATGAATATGAAAAAGAATATGGAAATAAAGATATAGATCAAAAATTATTAGACCCAATAATAAATAGAACTAATTGGGAAGATGTAATATTAAAATCAAATGAAATTAATAATGCTATTAATAATATAATTGAACTTAAATCTAAATATGATGTTACTATAATAACTAAAATACAAGTAGAAAGTGAAATAATTAATAAAACAAAATATTTATCTAACTATGAAATAAAAGATATAATATTTGTTGATTATAATTCTTCAAAAAGTGAATCAGTAGATCCAAATAATAACATTTTAATTGATGATACATTAGATAATTTAGATGAATGGTCACTTAAAGGAGGAATATCTATATTCTTTGATAAAGAAGGTAATAATATAGATTCATTTAATAAATTAAATACTAAATATAAAATGATAACAAAACTAATAGATATAGAAAAGTTTATTTAATTATAAGGAGTATTAATGATGTATTCATTTGAAAAATATGATATTAATAATAAAATATCTAAATCAAAAACAAAAGATATGTTAAATATACTTATTAAATTTTATAATAATTTTAATAAAGAAGATAATTCAAAAAAAGAAGTATATGAACCATGGATTAATATGATAAGAAATACTAAAGATTATAATATATTATTATATTATGATAGTAATACTTTAGTAGGATTTATTAATTATTTATATCATGATTTAGGATTAATGCTATCAGAAATACAGATAAAAGAAGAATATCAAAGTAAATATAATATATTAAGAATCGTGTTAAAAGAAGTATTAAATATAAGCGAAAAAAATAGATATAAATATATATATGGGACAATTAATAGTAAGAATATTAGATCACAACAAGTATTTACTCATATAGGATTTGAAAATGTAAAAGGTAATCTTTATAAAATATCATATGATAATTTGTTAATATGGATAGAAAAAGATAAGAATGATTTATTAAAATAAAATTTCAGCTATAACTAAAAAGTATTAAGTTCTAAACTTAATACTTTCCTAAATTGAAAATTGAACCGCACCACACAAGGGTGTGGTTTTTTGATATAA
>CAZYOS010000040.1:0-8345 GCA_964649245.1 uncultured Clostridium sp. | reverse complement strand
AAATAAATATTAAACAAGATAATAATTTTAGTGATATATACTTAGAAAGAGTTGATTAGAATGAATTTAAAAGCAGTATTAGAAGGTATTTTATTTGTTGTTGGTGATGAAGGAATATCTATAGAAGAATTGAAAAAAATATTATTAATAAATGAAGAAGAAATCAAAAATTTGTTAATTCTTTTAAGAAAAGATTATGAAGAAGAAGATAGGGGGTTAAGAATTTCTTTTTTGGGTAATTCTTTTAAGTTAACTACTAAAGAAGAACATAAAGAATTTTACGAGAAATTAGTAAATGATACTAAAAATATATCTTTATCAAATGCTTCTTTAGAAGTATTAGCAGTAATAGCATACAATGAGCCTATTACAAGATTAAAAATAGATGAGATAAGAGGTGTTAATTCATCGCAAATTGTTAGAAGATTATTAGCTAGGGGATTCATTAAGGTCTGTGGTAAAGCTGATACAATAGGCAAACCTAATTTATACAAGACAACTAATGATTTTCTTGATTATTTTGGACTTGCGTCAAAAAATGATTTGCCTGATATTAAATTTGATAATAAAAAAGAAGAAAATGATGCTGAATTATATTCTTCTGGTTATAAAGAAAATTAAAAAATATTCTTATTTAGAATATTTTTTTATAAGTGAATATAATTCATTAGCATTTTTTTCAGTATATAGTTCTAGAATTTCATATATTGTATATCTGCCATCTAAAAGAGAATCTAATTGATCATTAATATATGCATTCACTATAGGATTATTATTAAAATGTTTTTTTGCTAATTCTGCATATGTGAGAGCATGTTCTATATTAGAATAGTATTCTCTTGAGTCGGGTCTATTTGTTAATAATTCTATCATTAATATTAAAATATCTTTTCTCATCCACATTTCTATTCTTTGAATGTTTGATGAAGAATTATGACTTTCATCAGTAGTACTATCAATATCTATGAATTTTAAAGAAGAACCAATCATAATATTTTCATTATGTGCATCTTGAAAATAATAATTTCTAATTATTAATTCTTCTAATGTTATAGCCATTTCTAATGCAAGTCTTTTTCTTTTATTAAAATCATATTCTTCAAAGCATGCATAATCATATAATGTACTAAAATTTCTTAAATTTTCCATTGAATATCCTATAAAATTATTTTGTTCATTAACGAGTAATGAATCAATTTTTACAAAATTTCGTATTGGTTTTTCATGTAAAGAGACTATCATAGATTCACGAGAAATTCTATAATCATCTTTAAGTATTTTATAAACTAAATTATCTTTTTCATATATTGTACTTTCAATTCCTTGATTTTTTAGCTTTTTAAATCTTGATATGTCTGACTCAGTTAAAACAATTCTATTCATTACTGTACTTCCTTTGTAATGACATACATTTTTCTATTTTTTCTTCAGTAAATCCACAAATTATATCACTTAGTGAATATCCCCTATCTATTAGTAATTGGGCTCTTCTTCTTATAGACAATGCCATTATTTCATCATCTTGAAATTCATTTAATACCATTTTTATTGTATGTAAATCTTTTATACCTTCGCCATTAGTAATTAATGCAGATATAATCATTGCTAAGTTTTTTTTCATATCTTTATTAATATCATTTTCTTCTGCAGAATCTACTAATGTATTATAACTAGAATTATTAATAGATACTCCTAAAGATGGATTACACATTGAATCTATATCTATAATTCTTCCTTTTGAATCAGCAACCATTATATTACCATTATGCAAATCATAATGTTCATATCCTTTTTTTATTATATCTTCTAACGCTGTGGCTAGCTCTAAACATATTCCTAATCTATGTTTATAAACATAGGGACAGCATAATAAATAATTTTCTATATTATAAAACTCATCTAATGATTCCATTGAATAACCAACAAATTCACCATTAGTTGTTAATAATTCAGCAGGTTTAACAGTATTTACAAGTTTGTCTCTATATATTCCTTCTATTATTTTATCTCTGTTTTTTCTAAATGAAGGATATATAAATTTAAATACTTTTCCATCTCTAATAAATCTTTTGCTTTCATGACCTTCTGAATACAATTTTTCTCTAGGACTAAAGTCAAATTCACTTATTTCTAATACTCTCATTTTTCACCAAACCCCTTTATGAAAACTGCATAAATTATACCATATTTTGCTAGTAAAATCAAGAAAATTTTACATATCTATGATTATTATAGTATAATTATTATGGTGAAAAGTATGAATATAAATTTAGTAAATATAGAAGAAGCGAACTTTATAACTCATAACGGCGGTTTCCATTGTGATGAATTATTTTGTACGGTTATATTAAGTGAGTTATTTAATGATTTTAAATTATGTAGAACAAGAGATATAAATAATTGTGATAATAAAGCTATTATGTATGATATTGGACTCGGCAAATTTGATCATCATCAAGATAATGTCTCTTATAGAAACAATAAAGTAATGTATGCTTCATTTGGATTAATATGGAAAGAATATGGTGTTAAATATTTAAATAAACATAATATTAAAAATGTTAATGAAGTATTTGAATATATTGATTATAGTTTTATATGTCCACTAGATAATTACGACAATGGATTTGGTAGTAAAAGTGTGACTATTATTAATATTTGTGATATAGTTGAAAAGATGAATCCATTAGATGATGAAGACGAAAATGAATGCTTTATAAAAGCTTATAAAATGATGTATGAAATTTTTAATAGAGAAGTAGTGTATGCTAATAAGATGATAATAGATAGAAAGATAACTACGGAAGCTATTAATAATTCAAAAGATGGAATACTAGTACTAAATGAAAGAGCACATTGGGAAGAAACTTTATATAATAGTAATGATAAAAATGCTAAAAAAATATTATATGTAATTAAACCATTAAAAGATAAGGGATATTCAGTACATACAGTATCAGAAGGTATTGATAGTTTTGTAAATAAGCTCTCTTTCCCAAAAGAATGGCTAAATAAAACAAAAGAAGAATTATCTTTAGTCAGCGGAATAAAAACTTTAACATTTTGTCATAAAGCGGGATTCTTATGTATAGTAGGTACATTAGATGATGCGATTAAATGCGCTAAAGAATCAATTAGAATAGGAAATAATAAGTAATATGAAAGAATTAATATATAAAAGGCCTGATATTGAAAAAATAAAGAAAAAGTATAGTAAACTATTAAATGATTTTAATAATGTTGAAAATTTAGATGAACAATTAAATATAATTAAATCTATTAATAAAATTAGAGATGATTATTTTTCAATGTATTATATTTGTTATATTAATTTTTTATTAGATGTTTCAAGTAAATATTGGGAAGAAGAAAGTAATTATTATTCTAAGTGTGATCCTATTATTGATAATTATAAATATATGTATTATAAAGAACTATTAAAATCAAAATATAAAAAAGATTTGAAAAAAATAATTGGAACTAAAGTATTTGAAATAGCTTCTTTACAATCTAAAATTAAAAATGATAAAGTTGCTTCTTTACTTGAAAAAGAAAGTAAGCTATCAAATTTATATATTAAAATAATATCTTCTAGAAAAGTAATTTATAACAATGAAGAAATGTCTCTTACTATGCTTGAAAAATATATTAAAAGCAGTAATAGAAGCGATAGAATTAGGGCACAAAAAATAAAAGAGGAATGTCTTGAAGATATTGAAGTTTACATTGATAGTATATTAAACGATCTTGTTAAAGTAAGAAATATGATAGCTAATCAATATGGATTCAAATCATATGCTGATTACTCTTATATTAATATGAAAAGAATAGGGTATGGAAAGGAAGACGTAGCACTTTTTAGAAGTGAAGTATTAAAATATGTAGTACCTTCTGTAACTAAATTAAAGGAAAAACAAAGACAATCATTAGATGTTCTAGATTTATATTATTATGATGAATGTGAACTATTTTCTGATGGTGGTAGTGTTTTAAATAGTGCTAGTTCTGATGAAACACTATCACTTATATCAAATATGTATAAGAAGATGTCTACTGAAATATATAAAGTATTTAAATATATGATTGATAATGATCTTATGGATACTGATAGTAGAGAAAATAAAAGAGGTGGTGGGATCACAACTTTTATACCTAAGTATAAAGTTCCCATTTTTGTTACAAACTTTAATAATACAAGTAATGATATAAAAGTTTTATTACATGAATTTGGTCATGCATTTCAACTGTATTCAAGTAAAAAATTGATGTATTTTGAAAATTGGTGGCCAACATTTGATACTTGTGAAATACATTCTAAATCTATGGAACTATTATCATTACCTTATTTGGATGAAGTATTCAAAGAAACTACTGATAAGTATAGATATGAACAATTAAATATTATTTTAGATGAAATATGTTATGTGTGTTTAATTGATGAGTTTCAACATGTTATATATGAAGAATCAGATTTAAATATTAAAATGAGAAAAGATAAATTCAGAGAATTAGAAAAAAAGTATATGCCATGGAGAAAATATATTGATAATAATTATTTAGAAAGAGGTAATACATTTCAAAAGCAATCTCATATATTTACTAATCCATTTTATTATATAGATTATGCTCTTGCAGATACTATAGCACTACAAATATATAATAATAAAGATTTAGAGCAATATATAAAACTATGTAAAGATAGTGGAAAGTATTCATTTATTGAATTAATAGAAAAATATAATTTCATGTCACCATTTAAAGAAGAAACATTAAAAAATATAATTAATAATTTAAATATTGGAGACAAGAAGTGAAAAATATTTATTTAATAAGACACTCTGCACCATTTGTAGAATTATATGAATCAGATAAAATGACTTGGAATGAGTATAATAAAAATATGATTTTGTCATCAGAAGGTGAAGAGAATGCAAAAAAGTTATGTAGTTTAAATATATTTAAAAATGTTGATTTAATTTATAGTAGTAATTCTTATAGAGCAATTTCAACATCTAAGTATGTTGCTGAAATGAATAATTTACCAATTCGAATCGATGATAGAATTAATGAAAGAAGTTTTGGTATTAATCTTATTAGTGATTTGCCAAATGATTTTGTAAAGAATCAATTTACTGATAAAGATTTAAAATATAAAGATGGTGAATCATTGAATGATGTTAATATAAGATTTGATAACTTTATTCGTGAATTATTGGATAATGATAAAGAAAGTATATTATTATTTATTCATGGAATTGTATTAATGTCGTATTTAAGTACATTATGTGATGTAGAATTTGATAATAATATATTTAAAATAATTTATAAAGATAATATTATATTTAATAATAAAATGAAAAATCCAGAAATATTCAAATTAACATTTGATAATAAAAAATTGATTAGTATTGAAAATATTATATTATGAAAAAAAATACTCAAAAGAGTATTTTTATTATTTTTAATTTAAAGTATATTCATCACTACTTTTATCAAATTCATTTATTATATAAAAACTATAATAATTATTTTTTTAATACTTTTTTATCATAATCATTTTCATCTTTAAAATTTATATAATCTAAAAACATACTACTAAATGCATTTGCAATTTCTGGGTATCTACTACCACTTAAACAAAAACAGATACAACAAATGCTTTTATTTCCAAAGGGATAAAGTGAATTATTAAAAAAACTATTTCAAAACTATCAGGACTTTTTTTTAATTGTTAATTTGTTAGATTCTTCTGGTAGTCCATATGCTTCACTTGTCCATTCAAAGACACTACTATTTAGAACATTAATGTTTTCTTTATAGTGCTTTTCTATTAGTTTAAATAAATTTTCCATTTGCAAATATAAAGTCTCATCTTCTTTAGTTATTTCAAATAAATTATCTTTATGATAATCTATCATTGCCCAATATAAATCAGATCCGCCATATTCTATTTGGATAATATCATCTTTATCATTAATTAATTCTATATTAAAGTTTGTATTATTAATTATATTTTTTTAGTTCTTATTAAATACCTTTTCTAATTTCAGTTCATAAATGTTTTGTCACTTTTTTGTATTTTAAAACTCGAAATTATAAAAGTTCGAGTTATTGATTAATTGGTGCAAGAGAAGGGAATCGAACCCTCAAGATATTGCTACCGCCGGATTTTGAGTCCGGTGCGTCTACCAGTTCCGCCACTCTTGCATAACAAATTAATTATAGCATATATTTAATTATAATCAAATAAAAATTGAAAGGTAAAATATGAAAAAAGAAGAAGATAAAGATGTTGTTATTACTAAAATTATTGATGTAGATGAACTTACATTTAATAAAGAAGAAGTAGAAGAGAATAATAAGTATGCTATATTATGCTATATTGGTCCATTATTTTTAATACCTATTTTAGATAGCAAATACAAAAAATCTAAATATTTATTATTTCATGTAAATGAGGGATTTAATTTATTTGCATTTGAGATATTTATATTCATTATAATTGGCTTAATAAATACTATATTTACAAGTACTATTAATTATTATCCTATGTGGTTAAGTGTTATTGATTTTATTATTTATGCAATTGTTGTAATTCTTATGTTAACTGGTATTGTAAATGCTGTTAATGGTAAAAGTAAGGAACTACCCTTAATAGGTAAATATAGATTTATAAAATAGATGATTACATCTATTTTTTTGTGGTATAATATATCATTGAGAGGAGAAAATTATGAATATAAAATATTTTGATAATTCAGCTACAACTGCATTAGATAAAAATATATTAGATAAGATGATGCCTTATTTTAGTGATAAGTATTTTAATCCATCATCTATATACACACCATCTCAAGAGTGCTTTAAAGCAATAAATGAATCTAGGGAAAGAATTAGTAAATGTATTAATTCAAATTCTAGTGAGATATATTTTACATCTGGAGGTACTGAAAGTGATAACTTAGCACTTAAGGGATTTGCTCATGCTAATAAGAGTAAAGGAAACCATATAATTGTTTCTTGTATTGAGCATCCAGCTATTCTTAATAGCTGTAAAGCTCTTCAAAAAGAAGGGTTTGAAATTACATATATTGGTGTAGATAATAATGGAATTATTAAGTTAGATGAGCTTAGTAAGGCTATTAAAAAAGAAACAATATTAATAAGTGTAATGATGGCTAATAATGAAATAGGTACTATTGAACCTATTAAAGAAATTGGATTATTAGCACACTCTAAAGGTATTGTATTTCATACTGATGCTGTACAAGCTATAGGAAGTGTTAAAATAGATGTTGAAGATATGAATATTGATATGCTTAGTATGTCAGGACATAAATTTTATGGTCCTAAAGGAGTAGGCGTATTATATATTAAAAAAGGTATTAGAGTATCTAGAATAAATGATGGAGGGCATCAAGAAAGTGATAAAAGAAGTGGAACTGAAAATGTTCCAGGTATAGTTGGAATTGGATATGCTATTGAAGAAGCATATAAGGATTTTGATAAAAATACTAAAAGAATATCAGAGTTAAGAGATTATTATATTTCTGAAATAGAAAAAAGAATACCAAATGTTATTCTTAATGGAGATAGAATAAATCGTTTACCTGGAAATGCAAATTTTTCATTTAAATTTGTTGAAGGAGAGAGTATTCTTTTACTTCTTGATTCTTATGGTATTTGTGTATCAACAGGATCTGCTTGTTCTTCTAAAACATTAGAACCTTCTTATGTTTTATTAAGTATAGGTCTTCTTCATGAAATAGCTCATGGATCTATTAGAGTGTCTATTGGTAAACATAATACTAAAGAGGAAGTTGATTTTTTAATTGATAAAATGGTTATTGTTATTAAGAAATTAAGAGATATGTCACCATTATGTGAAGGAGAAGAATAATGTATTCAGATAAAGTAATTGATCATTTTGAACATCCAAGAAACGTAGGGGAAATAAAAGACGCTGATGGTATTGGAACTGTTGGAAATCCTGTATGTGGGGATGTTATGAAAATGTATCTTAAAATTAAAGATAATGTAATAGTAGATGTAAAATTTAAAACATTTGGATGTGCATCAGCTATCGCAACATCATCTATGGCAACTGAGATGATTAAAGGAAAGACAGTAGATGAAGCTTTAGAACTTACAAATAAAGCAGTTGCAGAAGCTTTAGATGGTCTTCCTCCTGTTAAAATGCATTGTAGTGTATTAGCAGAAGAAGCTGTTAAAGCTGCTATAGAAGATTATCAATCTAAAAAGTTAAAAGAAAAAAAGTAGTTTTGCTACTTTTTTTTTAATTGTAATTTCAACCGCACCACTTTTAATTAATTTAATTTTATTAA
>CAZYOS010000039.1:6949-8491 GCA_964649245.1 uncultured Clostridium sp. | reverse complement strand
TAGATCTTGATTCATTTAAAAAGCTAATCTAACTGCATCTGGTACCTGGTACCAAATGCTACCGTGAACGTAAATAAAAATAAAAACAAAAACAAAAACAATACCGGATAAATGCCATTTGAGACTTGCATGGGGAATTTATTTATGCTATTGTGTATGTAAATATATGGGTATAATGTATTTATAAGGAGCCAGATATGTCCGGCAAAAAGCGATTGGGTGAAATAGGTGAGAAAAAAGCCGCAAACTATCTTGATAGAAATGGCTATAAAATAATCGAAAGAAACTACAAGTGCAGAATAGGGGAACTGGATATTATCGCAATGAAAGGCGAAATGTTAGTCATTATCGAGGTCAAAACCAGAAGCAATCTGTCTTATGGCATGCCTTGTGAATCCATTAATGCCACGAAAAAAAACCATATTCTCCGCACTGCTCGCTATTACATTCAATGCAATAATCTCGAAAATGTAGATAGGCGCATTGATGTAATTGAAGTGCTTGCTCTGGAATCGGGTTTTTATATCAATCATATTGAAAATGCTATTTGAGGAGGGAATATGTATTCCAGAATATTGACCGGATCTATTGTGGGGACAGATGCTGAAGCGGTTGTTGTGGAAACAGATCTCTCGCCCGGTTTGCCCAATGTTACCATAGTAGGCCTTCCGGATATATCGGTCAGAGAAGCCCGTGAAAGAATAAGGGCCGCCCTTGTAAACGGTGGCTACAAATTCCCCGCCAAGAGGATAACAGTGAACCTTTCGCCTGCGGACACGAAGAAAGAAGGAACTCATTTTGATTTACCTATCGCCATAGGCGTAATGGTGGCTTCCGGATATATTGATGATGAGGCAGCGTCACGCTATTCGTTTATAGGGGAGCTTTCTCTAGATGGAAGGATAAATCCGGTGCAAGGTGCAATTGCGCTGGCTATTGGATTGAGGGGGTGTGGGATCAATAAATTGATCCTGCCTTATGGCAACAGGAAAGAGGTTTCAATCGTTAAAGATATAGAGGTTTTTCCCGTAGAACATATTTCGGAAGTAGAAGCCCATCTTTCGGGATTTAAAGAGATAATGCCGTATAAAAGCCGGCCCCGGAAGTCTCCCCCGGCTGCCGCGGCAGCCGAGGGAGACTTCGCCGACGTTGCAGGGCAGGAAAGTGTCAAAAGAGCCCTGCAAGTGGCGGCGGCCGCGGCCCACAACATACTTCTAATCGGGCCGCCCGGGGCCGGCAAAACCATGATGGCCCGCCGTTTACCCGGTATTTTGCCAACGATGACTTACGAAGAAAGCCTTGAAGTTACCAAGATCTTGAGCATTGCAGGCCGATTGCCAAAGGAAGGAGGCCTAGTAACGGCAAGACCCTTCCGATCTCCCCATCACACCATTTCACAGACCGCACTGGCGGGCGGAGGAACAAAGCCCAAACCGGGAGAGGTTTCATTGGCTCACTTCGGGGTGCTGTTTTTAGATGAATTCCCTGAGTTTAGCAGAAATGTCCTTGAAGTTTTAAGGCAACCTCTGGAAGACGAGAAAA
>CAZYOS010000039.1:2068-6926 GCA_964649245.1 uncultured Clostridium sp. | reverse complement strand
TGCGGTTATATGGGCCATAGCAACAGAAAATGCATTTGCAGCGAATATCAAATAGCCAAATATCTTTCAAAAATATCGGGTCCCTTGGCAGATAGAATCGATATAGGCATAGAAATACTTCCGGTGAAGTTCCGGGATTTGATGGGTGAAAGCACAGACAGTTACAAAAGAATGAGCTCTATGGAAATGCGGAAAGAAGTAGAATCGGCCAGGATGATCCAAATCAATCGATATAAAAACGAGAGCATTTCCTACAACTCACAATTGACGCCGCCCCTTGTTACAAAATATTGTCCGCTGGATAAAGAATCCAACAGCATTTTGGAAATGGCCTTCGAAGCATTCAGCTTGACAGCAAGGTCAGGTCAGAAAATTATCAAACTTGCCAGAACAATTGCTGACATGGCCGGCGAAGGAAATATATCTTCGGTCCATATGGCTGAAGCCATCAGCTATAACCGATTATTCTCAGGCTCACTGGAGGACAAAAATGATATGTAAAGAAAACTCAATAAAAAAAGTATCTTTTTATGATTTAACATAGTATCTGTATCATGCTCAACTACTACTAAAGTGTTTCCTAAATCCCTCATTTCTTTTAAAGAATTAATAAGTTTAGAATTATCCCTTTGATGTAGACCAATAGATGGTTCATCAAGAACATATAATATTCCAGAAAGTCTACTTCCTATTTGTGTAGCTAATCTTATTCTTTGAGCTTCACCACCAGATAAAGTAGCAGCTTCCCTATTTAAAGTTAAATACTCTAATCCAACATTTTTTAAAAAAGTAAGTCTTTCTTTTATTTCTTTTAATATAAGAAAAGATATTTCAGTTTGCTCTTTATTAAGTTTTAAATTACTTATAAATATAATTAAATCTTTGATACTTAAACAAGTAGTTTCATATATATTTTTATTGTTGATTTTAACACTTAAAGCAGCATCACTTAATCTAGCTTGATTACATTTAGGGCAAGGAAGTTCAGTCATATAATGTTCAATCCAATCTCTAATCATAGAAGAATTAGTTTCCATATATCTTCTTTCTAAATTACTAATTATACCTTCAAAACATTCATGACTTTTTTGAATACTTCCACTTCTAGTTTCTACTTCAAAATTAATTTTTTCTTTTGATCCATATAATATAATATCCAAATCTTTTCTATCCATTTTCTTTATAGGCTTATTTAAATCAATATTATAATGCTCAGCAACTAATGAAAGTTTTTTGTAATAAATATTTAATGTTTCACCACTTTGAAAAGAAACAATAGCTCCACCCATGATAGATTTAGATTTATCTGGTATTAATAAATCTTCATCTAAGTGAAGTTTAACACCTAAGCCTTTGCACTCAGGGCAAGCACCATAAGGACTATTAAAAGAAAATAATCTAGGTTCTAGTTCACTAATACTAAAATCACATTCAGGACATGCATAGTTTTCACTCATTAATAATTCACTAGAATTAATAATATTAATCAATACTCTACCAGAAGCCATTTTAGATGCAATTTCAACGCTTTCAAATATACGACTCCTAGAATTGTCTTTCATAATAATTCTATCTATAATCAAGTCTATTTTATGTTTAATATTCTTTTCAAGAATAATATCATTACTTAAATCAACAATTTCGTTATCAATTCTAGCTCTAACATAGCCCTCTTTAATTAATGATTCAATTAAATCCTTAAAAGTACCCTTTTCACCCCTTACAATAGGAGCCATTATTTCAATTTTAGTACCAATAGGATATTCCATTATTCTATTAGTCATTTCATCTATACTTTGTTCACTTACAGGAACATTATGATTAGGACAATAAGGAATACCAATTCTAGCATATAAAAGCCTTAAATAATCATATATTTCAGTAATAGTACCAACAGTACTACGCGGATTCTTATTAGTACTCTTTTGATCTATACTAATACTAGGACTTAATCCTTCAATAGAATCAACTTCAGGTTTATTCATATTACCAAGAAACTGCCTAGCATAAGCACTTAAACTTTCCACATATCTTCTTTGACCTTCGGCATATATAGTATCAAAAGCTAAACTACTCTTTCCACTACCAGATACCCCAGTCATTACAATTAACTTATTTTTAGGAAGTTCAATATCAATACCCTTTAAATTATTTTCTCTAGCATTTTTAATTATAATTTTATCATTCATATTTACCTCTATATTATTTTTTCAAAATATCAGCATATTATACTGCTAATAAAAAAAATAATCAATATAAATTGATTATATCATACATTTGTTTGTATTTCAATTACATCTATTATAGCAATTATCAGAATTGGATAGATATGAAGAATCAGTACATCCTAATAATTCATCGTTAGATGAATCAATAAAAGATTCAACTCCATTATGATCATAAGCTTTATTATTATCTAAGCATAAGCATGTTTCAACATGACTACCAATATCAACACTTGGGCTTTCTGTCATACATGCAGGAGCAATAAAAACAATTATTCTTCCATCTAAATTATTTCTAGTACTAGGATCTTTTGTTTTAGCATCTATATAATTAGCAGTTTTTAAATCACTTATATTTATTGAAAGTGTTCCATTGTTATATAAAAGATTAGCTTTATCATCATTCAGATCTACATATAATAATGCAGATGATTGTACACTTATATATAATTGTTTAGCATCAGAAGTTTTAGTATTATCACTTATTTGTTGAAACATAATCATCGTACTTGCTCCTAAAGCACAAACAATAGTAATTACTAATAATAATTCAATTAATGTAAAACCTTTTTTATTCATATCACACCTATTATATTTATTATACTATATTTAACTACAAAAAAAAAGACTAGAATAAATTCTAGAATTTTTTATTTACAATTTTCTTGTGAAAGAGATCTATCTTTACTCCAGAAAGGTCCAAATTCAATAGCTCCATAGCAAGATCTTTCATATTTAAATACTTTGTAACCAACGCCTAAACAAGTATAAACAGTTCCATCTTCATACTGAGTAGTTGATTCTTTAATACAAAACATTGGATCCTTTTCTCTATTTACACTATAGAAATCAATTAAAACGATAACCATCCAAGCTAATAAAACAATCCACAAAATAATATTCATAACTTTTTGAAAAGTACTTTTTTCACCATATTGTTTTCTAAGTTCCTTTTCAGTCATTTTTTCATCCATTATGTTTCCCTTAGTTTCTTCAGTTTCAGTTGTTTTAACTTTCTTTTCCTTTGCCATATTAATCCTCCTTTATTTTAATATTATTATTTATTAAAGTATCTATTACATCACTATTAGGTTTCTGTGAAGAAATATATCTAGCAATGCATGAATACAATAATCTTACTCTAACCTTATCGTATACAGTCATATCAACAAATTTTAAAATTAATTGATAACCACTATCTAAATCAAATTTTAATACAATCTTGTATGGCCTAAATACTATAGAGCAAGAAGATATAGAATGATAAGGAATAGTATACATTTCTTTAAAAGGTGCTACTGATAATCTATTATCAAATAAAACTATTTTATTAGTAGTAAATAATCCAAAATCTCTAAATGTTTTATAGGCTACTAAAACTTTTTCATCATCATATACATAATCAAGAGTATATTTAGGTAAATCTTTAGTTTCAACATATCTAGAAAAATCAAAATATTTTGTTAATTCTTTATATTTAATATATGCCATACCACACATCCTTATACATATTATACATAATTAATTCATAAAAGTAAATAATTATTGAAAAATACACTTATAATATAAGTGTATTTTCATTATTCTGATATATTTTCAGTTTCAATATTAATTTCAGTTTCTTTGTTGTTTATTAAATCTTCTTCTTTATTAACATTTTCTTCTAATATTTCAGTCTCAGTTGTTTTTTCTTGTACTTCTTCAGTAGTAATTTCAGGTACTAACTCTTCAGTAGTTATTTCTGGTATTACATCATCGAGTACATCTTTAGTTTCAACTGTAGTTTCATTTTGAATAGGTTCTTCACTTATATTATCAATTTTCTCAGTAATTACTTCATCTGTTATATTTTCTTCAGTTGCTGGAGAATTATTAATAGATGATTCATTTAATATTGAATAACTTCTACTAGTAACTGTAACTACACATTGAGCTGAATAATTACCATCTACAGTAGTAGCTGTTATAGTAACTGTTCCTAAATCTGAATTACTCTTTACTGATACTTTACCATTACTATCAACAGTAGCCATAGATGTATTTGAAGATGTCCATGTAACCTTTTTATTATCAGCATCAGTTGGAGTAACAGTGGCGTATAAAGTAAAGGACCTGCCTTTCTTAATTGAATAAGTATTATAATCTAGCTTGATTCCTGTTACTTTTACTGAATAATCAGGTATTGTAATAGAACATGTTCTACCAGTATCAGAATCATCAACTGCATAATAAGTTATTTTGATTGAATCTGATGCTTCAAATCCACGATAATTATTATCACTATTTCTAGCTGCATTAACTTTATAATGTACATCAGCTGTTAAATCTTCAATTAAGTAATTTGCTTCAACAGCAGCACTAACATTATCAAAAGTTACAGTTAATGAAGAATCATCATTAATTTCGAATACAACAGGTTCATCTGTCATAATTCCATTACTAATATTTGCTTTTCCTGAAACAGTTCTAATTGTAGAATTTCCTATATCACTAGCAATTGACTTAAATACATCATTTATATCTAAATTTGATGCTAAGTAAGCTTTTCCAGGTGATGCAACTTTATTTTGTAATATATTAGCTTCTGTACTTCCTGCTGTAATACCAAATCCTATAGTATGAATTGTAACATT
>CAZYOS010000039.1:0-2058 GCA_964649245.1 uncultured Clostridium sp. | reverse complement strand
TCTAGCTTTTTTTGTATTAAGCTACATACAATAAGTTTTTAATATTAGTAGCTATTGCTTCATATCTTCCAAAATCATCATCTATTTCATTAGGTATACCATCACTTAAGAATACAACATGATATGAATTTTTAGTATTAGTAAATCCATTTCCACTAGTAGTACTATTTAAGTATTCAGATGCAGCATTTAAAGCTTTAGTATAAGGAGTTGCATGTGCCATAGTAGATAAATTATTTATTTTATTTTTTAATGTAGTAGCATCTGATGAACATATTTGTTTATCTGCTCCAGATACGAAGTGGCTTCCATCCCATCCATCCCATTCATAAGAAGGGAATGTTACTATACAAACTTCTGTACTACCAGTAGCTACTGTATCAATAAATGTTTTAGCAGCCTTTTTCATATTTGTAAACTTATTATTGTTATCCATACTTGTTGATACATCTAATGCAAGAACTATATTAGCTCCTTTATTAGATTTTTCTGATATCGAAATAACTTTTTCAATACTTAATTTTACTTTATTAGAATCTACTGGAGTATTTCCTTCAACACTATAAGTAACAACAGATTCAATTACATTTCCTGGTTTACCAGTAGTTGTTGCTGTAATATTAATTGTAACACTATCATCAGCATTAACTGTAACTGTATATCCATCAGTACTTAATAAACTATCAATTATTGCTAGTTCTTCAGTAGTATAATCATTTCTATTAATTGAAATGTTTCCATTAGTTAATGCTTCAAGTAAACTTAAATCTTTAAGATTTACACTACCTGCTGCATCACCAGTATTAGTAATTGTAACAGAATATGTTACAACATCTCCGTACATAGTATCTGCATCAGAAACTACTTCACCATTTCTAGTAATAGTTCTATCAAGTGTTGCACTAATATTAGATTGTTTAGAAACATAGTATACATTTATTATGTTTTCACTTGCGTTAGCAGATATAATTAATGTTGTAGGATCAAATGTTGGAGTTCTATATCCATTAATTGGAGTGGCATAAATGCTTGAATCAACCACTGAATCAAATAATGCACTATGAGTTTCAGTTAAAGATTCATCAATTATACCATCTAAATATTTATTTACTGTATAATTTATGTTTGCTTTCTTATAGTAAACTTTTAATACAAGACTACCATCTCCAGCAATCGTACCTGATACTTTTCTATTAGGTGCAGTTGTATCTTCAACATATCCTGGTACACTAATTATTTCAGCTGTAGCTGTAGTACCAGTTGTACCTGTTTTATCTACGGAATCAAATGGTTCAGTAGCATTATCTTTATAATACTCTACTTTGTATGCTGTATTAGTATTAGCAATATAGTATACATTGATTATTTGATCACCAGCACCAAGAGTACCAGCTACAACAGGTCTATCTGCTGTATAACCAGCAATTGGTGTAGTAGTATAAGTAAATGGTGTATTATAATTTAATGTAACATCAACCTTTGGTTGGGCAATACTATTATCATTCTTATATAAGTAATTAATAATTAATCTATAAGAATTAATAGTAAATGATCCGTTTACTTCAATATTATTGTTTGGCATATATTGAGGTAATACCTTATCCCATCCACTAAATGAGTAACCTTCTTTTACTGGTTCATCTTTAATTGAGATAGAATCATTATATTCATGTGTTTCAGCTGAGTAAGAAACACCATCTACATAATAATTTATATTATATGTATTTCTTGTATAGTATAGCTTAATTACTAATGTTCCATCTGCTGCAATTGTTTTATCTGCTGGTGTAGTTAAACTACTATCATATGAGAATCCTGTATAAGATTTAGGACTGAAACTTCCATTAGTATTTGTTGTACCTGTTAAGTTTTCAGTTTCTTTTAATGAGAATTCATCAGATTTAAGATTTTCAATATAATGTTCAACAGTATATTTTGTGTCTTCGTTTGGTGTATATGTTACTGTTTCATTAATATCAACTGTTCCCATTGTTCCAGATACTTCTGCTTTATCAACATGATATCCAGTTATTACTGGTGAGTCAACATCATATGTAG
>CAZYOS010000038.1:0-8690 GCA_964649245.1 uncultured Clostridium sp. | reverse complement strand
AATCATTTTCAGGAAAGTTTATTTTTCCTTTAACTAAATCATCAAATTCAAATGTATTATCTATATCACCTGATGATTTAAATCTTATAACATATTCTTCTCCTGCTTTTATTCTTTTAATTGCTTCTTCTACTGGTATATTTCTACATTTAGCATATTTACCATAGTATCCAGTTCTTATTTTTTTCGCTTCTTGCATTGTTCTTAATTCTTCTAAATCTTCTTTAGTACAAAAGCAAGGATATGCTCTTCCTATAAGAATTAAATGTTTAACAAATGCATGATATATTTCTTTTCTTTCGCTTTGTATATATGGTCCATAATTACCTACTATTTTATTATTAAATTCATATTCATTAGGTAAAAGTTCATTATGTTCTAATGTATGCATTATTACTTCAGTAGCGCCTTCTAATTCTCTTTTTTGATCTGTATCTTCTATTCTAAGCATAAATACACCATTAGAATGTGCAGCTATAACATAATCCATTACTGCTTGAAAAAAGCCACCTATATGCATAAAACCAGTTGGAGAAGGAGCTACTCTTGTAACACAAGCATCTTCATTTAAGTTTCTATTAGGATATTCTTTTTCATAATCTTCTATACTCTTTGTAATATTTGGAAATATTAAATCAGCTAATTCTTTGTTCATAATTCACCTCTAACTACTAGATTATATAATATTTATCTTAATTATTCAATATATTCATTTTTAAAACAAATATAAAAAAGTATTATTTTTACATAATACTTTATTTATCAAATGTATACTTTTTAAATTTTTTAACTTTTTTATTTTTACTTCTTATTATAAGTGTCTTTGTTACAAGTAATACTATAGTAAATATAGCAACTATATTAAATAATACTAATATTATAAATGTTTTAGTCATCTGATTCACTCTCTTTAAATAAGTCTTTAATTATTAATTTAAATCTTTCTACTACTTGATAATATTTAATATCATTATCTTTATATAATATAGGTATTATATTATGATATATATATTGGGTTATATTTTTAAAGAATGATTCTTTGTCTAATGTATAATCTATATTAGCTTCTATTACACTAATTATTTCATAGTTTGAAAAGTATTGTTCTTTAAAATCAAATGAGTTATTTAATAATACTTTATAATTTGATTTATCTTCATCTTTAAATATTTTAACTATATTTCTTACATTCTTTATATTAATCATATCATTAGTTAAAATTATTAATATTTCGTCTACTGTATTAAATATTCTTTTATTTAATTCATTATAAGCTGAATTAGTATCTATTATAACTAAATCATACATTTCTTTAGCAACATTTATTACTGACTCTATATATTTTATTTTTACTTCTCCTGATTGTAATTGCGTTTTAGGAGCACATAATATATCTAATTTATCATTATAATGATATACATAATCTACTAATGTTTTATATTCATCATTTTTAAAGTCATCCGAAAGAGTATTGATTGTTTTTGATATGCTATCATTAACAAATAAGGAAAGTCCACCATCATAAACATCTGCATCAATAAGTAATGTTTTTTTATTTAATAAATATGATACTCCTGCCATATTAGCAGATATCATTGATTTACCTACTCCTCCTTTTGGAGAATATACACAAATTGTTTTTCCTTTTTCTTTTCCCATCAATTTTTTCTCCTTAATTGCAGTGAGATTTTAATGTTACAAATTCTTCAGATGAATTTGTTGTATAATCAGTACCACAAAATAGATATGTCTTTCTTATATTATCTGCTTTATTATATAAAACGTATCCTTCGCAAACAGTATTCCTATATTTTACTTCATCAATGTAGTGTTCTGAAGAATGTGATAATGGTTCATTATAAGATACAGGATTTATTAATTCGCTTAAACAAATAACACCAGATCTCGATGGATAATCATATGTACTAGGACATTCATATCCACTCATTGGATCCAAACAATGTTCACTTAAATATATATCTGCTGCATCAAGTACATTATCTTCAGCTATTTGCATAGTTTTATCTAAACTTTTTTTATAGTTATCAACTATATTAGGCAAAGTAATAGCCACCAGTATTCCTAATATAGCAATAACAGCTAATAACTCAATTAATGTAAATCCATTTTTTTTCATATTAACCTCATAGTATGATAACTACTGTTATAAATACACATAACATAATTAAAATTAAAACTAATAATATATAATCAGTAGCTTTCATCATTTTTTGTTTTTTAATTACTTCAGGTTCTTCTTTTATTTCAGTTTTTTCTAATATCGGTTCCATTTTAATAGTATTTAATATCTCTTCTTCTTTATTTATATTATTATTTGTTTCCATATATGTTACTTCCTTACTCTATAATAATATCAAAAAGCATAATATAATTCAAGCATTTTCTCTTGACATATTTTATATTTTAATGTAGAATTTATATGTGCTGTTGGAGACATACTCAAGCGGTTGAAGAGGCGCCCCTGCTAAGGGTGTAGATCGGGAAACTGGTGCGAGAGTTCAAATCTCTCTGTCTCCGCCATAAGTAAATTAACTCAAGATAATTCTTGAGTTTTTTTATTTTAGTACTATAATATATAAAAAGAGGTATGAATATGAGTAAATTATCTAATGAATTAACTATGATAAAATTAATAAGTAATAGAAAATACTCATGTAGAGATTTATCTAATATTTTAGAAGTAACTGAAAGAATGATTAGAATTTATAAGGAAGATATTGAACTATCTGGTTTTATAATCGAAACAACTAGAGGTAAATATGGTGGATATAAAATATTAGAAAAAAACAGTAAGAACTTTTTAATAGTTAAAGAATTATATAAACATATGTATAATGATATTAATACTGCTATTAAGAATAAAAATAAAATGTTGATAGAATATTATGATTTAGATAATAAAAAAATAACTAAAAGAATAATACATCCATATAATATATATCCATATAATGATAATTATATTATATCAGCTTATTGTGAACTAAGAAATGATATGAGACAATTTGAATTTAATAGAATTAAAAATTATATAATTCTTAAAGAATTTTTTTAATAGACAATATATTTCCTATATCATATTTATAATTATTAATGGAGGTTTTTATGAAAGAAATATTATTTGTTACGGGTAATAAGGGAAAGATAAGCTCTGCTAATAGATGTTTTGCTGATTATGATATAAATGCATCTATTGCAGATATTAATACTATTGAACCGGAAATTAATGATTTAGAAATTATTGCAATAGAAAAAGTTAAAAGAGCATATGATGTATTTAATAAGCCATGTATTGCTAATGATAGTGGATTTTATATAGAAGGTTACCCTTATGAAAAAGATTTTCCAGGTGCATTTATAAATAGACATTTACTTAATACAATTGGAATAAAAGGATTAATTAATGATATGAATGGTATCAATAATAGAAAATGTTATTTTAAAGAAATATTAGCTTATTATGATGGTAATACTCTTAAATTATTTGATTCTTATTCTATGGGATTATTGGATACTGAAGTAAGAGAAAATGATTTAGATGATCAATGGAGTCCATTATGGAGAGTATTTATTCCTGAAGGATATAATGTTACTTTATCTGAATTAACTAGTCAAGAACGAGCTAAAAGGTCAAATGAAAATAATTCACCTTTTATTAAATTTGCAAAATGGTATTCAAATGTATATGAAAAGAAACTTTAATTCAAAGTTTCTTCTTTTTTATTTTTATTTCTTTTTGAATAAACTACTATAGCTATAATTACAATTGTAATAATTGCTAATAATCCAATTATTCCTAATAATGTTTTCCAAGTGAAATTATGAGATGTATTTGAAGTAGTTAAGCCATCACTATCTGATGCTTTAATTATTTTTATTTTATATTCTTTTACTGTACCATCAGTTGAAGTAACTTTTAGAGTAACTACACTTCCATTCTTAAGATTTTTATTTCCATCAACTGATACTACTGAAGTAGCATCATCTACTAAATAAGTAAGATCTAATGATGTATCTCCATCTTTTAGATTTATTTCATATTCTTGCTTTGCACTATTAAATGATAAAGTATCGTATCCTAATATTTTTAATTCTTTTAAGTTTGCATTACTTGATGGAGTCTCATTTTCTGATAATCTAGTTACAGTTACTTTATATGTTTTTTTAGATGTATTTTCTGCGGTAACAACAATTTCAAATTCATTTTTGCCAACCTCTAAAGTCTTTTCACCTGTTCCTGCTATTAATGCTGTTTTATCTTCAACAGCAGCTATTATTGTTGCTTTATCTACATTATAATTGACTGTTATTGCATATTCTAATGTATCTTTTTTAAAACCAATAGTACCTTTATCTATACTTAATGATTTTAAATAATTATTATTACTTCTATCATCAGCTCTAGTAATAAATATTGAATATATTCTTTCTACTTCATTTTCACTTATTACTTTAACTAATACTTTATTTTCCCCATAAGATAAATTAACTTCTCTAGAACCATATCCATTTACAAAAGAAGCTTTTGCACTTGATTTTATTGCATTTATTGTAACTTTAGAAACATTTGCATTTACTTTTGCTGTATAAGTCATTGTTTCTGATGTAAAGTTTGGAGACAATGTTCCATCACTTAAAGTAATACTACTTAATTTATTATTAGTATCCCTATTATCAGGCCTAGATATAGTAAGAATATATGTTTTAGTACTTCCGTCTTCTGCTGTTACTACTATATTAAATGTATTATTTCCATAACTTAATGTTTTTGTTCCATCTCCACTTACGCTTGAACTACTATCTGTTTTTGAAACAGTAATAGTAGTACTATCGCTGTTTACAGTAGCGGTATATGATGTTGTATTTGTACTAAATGCAGGTGATAATGTTCCTCCTGAAACAGTAATACTTGATAATGTATTTACTGATGATAATATTCTTATTGTTTTATTAAAGTTTGATGAAGATGCCATATTATCTCCTGCATCATCTGTTATATTTAAACCAGAAAATGCAATAGAAGCATTACCACTTGATGGCATTTTAACTTTTAATACACCAATACTCTTTGCACTACTAAAGCATGTAGATGCACTTAATACAGCTCCTGTTGCACTTGAATCACCGCTTAAATTAGATCCGTTTGTAAATGATTCATATGTAGCACCAGTTATTGAAAAATGTGCTTCTACTGCACATGCAGGCCAAGATGTTGTTGGTGTAAAAATTATATCGCAAGATACAACTTCTCCTGCTTTTGCAGTACTAGGACAACTTGCACTAACACTAAGCCCGTCTGCATATGTTATAGTTATAAAACTAAATAATAGTAAAATTGTAAATAATATTTTTTTCATATATCCTCCTAATAAGTACCGTTTATAATATATTTTGCTACTTTTCTAAAATCCATTAATGTTATACTATCATCGTTATTAATGTCTCCTGACACTACTTGAACATTTTTACTAATTATAGAGCTTTTATCAGTTGAAATAATATATTTTGCAATTTTCCTAAAATCTTGTAAGTTCACAATTCCATCAGAATTAACATCACCTAAGACTGCTAATTCATAATTTAGCGTTTCATAATCATTAGATATTGAAATTAATTGTCCTGTTTTAGGTATGGTATCTATATCTCCCAATGTTCCATTTATATTATATTTTTTAAGTGTTAAATCATTATCAGATAATGTTATTACATCAGATAATACTGTTTCGCCACTTAAAGGATTAAGTCTAATAATATTATTTTTAAATGTAATATTTGTATTTGAATTAAAACTTTGACTACTTAACGCTACTGTTTCTGTAGGAATATCAAATGAGCTTAATCTAGGAGTTTCATCTGTATCTATTTTCCAATATCCAGCACTTGTAAAATCAAAGGATGGAAAGTTTGTAACATCAGTAGATTGTTCACTATTAATAATATTCACATTTGATATATATAGACCATAATCAAGTAAATTAATATTTAAAAGTTCATAAGTATTACAATCGATGGCACCAAAATTATTGGTAGAATAAGCGTCATTAGTAGCATATGTATAATTTGTATCACTACCAGTTGCAGGTAAATATTTAATATTATCTATGTTAATAGTATTTCCTACTAATTCAGATCCATCAATAGCAGAATAAATTTCATTTAATAAATAGTATTGTGTTCCTTTTCCATATATTAATGTATCTTCTATATATATATTAGCAATTTCTAGTTCTGAGCCATAGAAAGCATATATTGTATCTATTAGACCTGCTCTTTCTGTAGTTCTAGTTCCTGACGTACCAAGCTCAGAAGAACTTATTTTAATATTATTTAAATTACTATAGCCATTGGAAGCCACATTTTCTATTAAATAACATGAATTGACTTTTGAAATACATTTTGTATTAGAAACATTAATATTTTCTATTACTGAGTTTAAAGTAGTGTTTGCTAAAATATATGCATTATCACCAACTATATCAAAGCCTTTTATTCCTAGGTTTGTGATACTAGCACTACCTAAAGTATCAAATAATCCACCCTGTTTAGATATTAAATTGCTTATTGTATGGTTCCCTCCATCAAAATTTCCATAGAAATCTATAGGAGTCCATCCATTACTTTCTTCACTAAATAAACCAGAGTCACCAGTTATTTGTTTCATATCAATATTATTATTTAAACGAAATAACGCAAATGCCGATTTTAATCCTATTAACTGTTCAGGTTCTTCAATTAAATAAGGGTTAGATACTGTACCAGACCCGTCTATATCAATTAGATTATAATCACATTCAATGTAGAAATCTTTATTATTTAATCTTACAATAACTGTAATTAATTCCATGTCAAGATGCTTTAATAATTTTATTTCTGCTTTTGCAATTCCATTTACTATTTCACTATTTGTTATATCTACTTCTTCACTTGTTAATTCCCTAGTGGTGTCACCATCTATTACAATTATTTCATATGGCTCAAATGACATAGTATCTTTAAATGAAAGCGTTAAATCTAAAACATTATTTGCTCTATTATTTAAGTAATATCCCATGAATGCATTATTATTTATATGTAATGCTTCATCTTTATATATAGTTATTGCTTCTGAAGAATCATTAGTACTTATATTCATTCTAAAGGTATCAAATGTGCATTCATCATATGCATTATTTGCTTGTATCATTATTTTACCAGCCACTTCACAATCTGTGAAAGTAAATGTATACATTCCATTAGATACTGTTTTTGTTTCATTAGACGAACAAGTTGTACCATATTCATCCCTAATATTAATAGATACATTCTTTGAACTAGTATAAAATCCTAATATTTTAACTTCATTTACTGTTTGATATTGATCACCAATATAATAGTAATCAACCATGGAATTAGATGACTTTAAAATATATTTTTCTGTTGGTTCATTATATATGTAGTCATAATCTTTTTCTTTAATATCTTTTATTTCAAATATTATATCTGATACTGCCAAATCATAGTATGATATATAAAAGTATGTTTTTATATCTCCCCATGAATTTTGTGCTATCCAAGCACCTTCTCCACCAGTAGTTACATCATTATCACCATCGGCATTATCAATATCACCATAAGTATCATCCCATCCTATTACAGTAACAGCATGAGCTGTGTAGCCATTATTAACTACTAAATTATTGTCGCTATCAAAAGAAGCTTCGTTATTTGACAAGTAAATATAATCATCATTATTATATTGAAAATCACTAGGAATATATATATCTACATAAACAGCTCCATTATTCATTATATGATTTTTAACAGGATTAATTATTTGTGTAGTTAAACTTGCGGTATTATTTAATGGAGTATCACCAAAAATTGATGTTTTATATCCAATAAAATTAACCTCTGTAACATCTATTTTAGAATATGAACTATCAACTACTTTTGAAAGATCAAAATCATTAGGGATGGTATTATACTTATCAGTATATGCTAAACCAAATTCAGTTTCAGTTATTGGCCCCATACCATAAAGCCACATAAATGTTGAATAATATGAATTACCACCTGTTCCTAACGCATGAGTAAAATTAGGACCAAACTCACCTGCTTCGGCTAAATAATTAAATGCCATATCAAGTTGATTTTCTGAAAAGTTATTATCTGCAATGGTAATATTATGTCTTTTTATATATGACTCTAAAACACTATTAACACTAAAAGCCCAACAAGTACCAATTTTCCCTTGATTTCTAACATCAGGTGCATAATTAGTTCCATTAACATTATTTAAATTATATGTTCCTGGTAATGGTGAGTCTGTAACTAACCCTTTTCTACTAGAATATGTAGTTGGTTGTTTTATAATATAGTCATTAAAATTTAAATAATAATTGTTTCCTTCATTACCTAAAATATCTGACGCAAAATCATCATCTTCTATTTTTGTTAATCCATCTACTTTTAAACTACCTATGTTACTTTTCGATTTATCTACTTCAGTAGCAAATAAACTGTTAATTGATAGTAAAAAAAACATTAACATTACCGTTATAAAAATGAACCTTTTTTTATTATTTTTCATACTTACCTCTTATTATAAGTTAATTTTACAATATAAATTACTCATAGTCAACTTAAATAAATTTGATTTACTTAATTAAATTCTATCTTTTTTTATAAAAACA
>CAZYOS010000037.1:0-8705 GCA_964649245.1 uncultured Clostridium sp. | reverse complement strand
TGCTCTAACCAATTGAGCTAAAGGTCCATCGCTTTTTAATAATAACATAAATAATTCTTAAATTCAACATTTTTTTAATAAATTTTATGTAAAAAATTATAAATTATGATAATATTATATTATAGAGGTATAAAATGAAGATTAAATTAGATAAAAGCATGATTATTAAGTATTTAGTTAGCATATCAGTATTATTTATATCACTTTACATTGTTACTCTTTTTTATGATAGAGAAGGTAATAAAAGCACAGTTACTACAATAATTGAAACAGATTCTATTACTGATAGTAATGAAAAATATAATATAAATGTTAATTATCCAAGATTTAAAGATGACAATTGTACTAAAATAATAACTGACTATATTTATAGTTATGTTAAAGATTTCAAAAGCAATGAAAATTTATCAAAGAAATTATCTATAGACTATGAATTATATTATTATGATAAATATGTAAATATTGTATTTAGTATAGATAATTCAATTAGTAATGATAAATATCATAATATTATTATTGATTTAGATAATAAAAAAGAAGCAACTATTATTGATTTATATGGAAATGAAATAAAGGATAGAATATATAATAATGCTTATTATAAGTATACAAGTGATATATATAATTTAATTATCAATAATAATTTAAACACTTATACTTATATTATAAGTGATAACTTTATTTATATATATTTTGATAGTATAGATTTTTCAAATTATGATTATGACCCTTATTTAAAAATATCTATATATAGTGATGAATATGTTTTTGAAGAAATTAATAATGATGACACTATGAAACATATTGCTTTTACCTTTGATGATGGTCCTGGAGATTATACATTAGATATTTTAAAAACATTGGAATATAATTCATCATCTGCAACATTCTTTATGCTTGGAAATAAAATGAAATATAATGAAGAAACAGTATTAAAAATATATAATTCTAATAGTGAAGTAGGTACACATACATATTCTCATAAATACCTCACTTCATTGAGTGAAGAAGATATTAAAAGTGAAATTAATTCTTCTACAATATTATTTAATCAAATAACTAATGGAAACATATATTATTTAAGACCTCCATATGGAAACTATAATGATTTAGTACTAAAAGCAAGCCCTTATCCATTAATTTTATGGAATATTGATCCTAAAGATTGGCTTACTAGGAATAGTAATGATATAACACAAAATATACTTGATAATGCTTGTGATGGATGTATTGTACTAATGCATGATATTTATAAAGAAACAGCTGAATCACTAAAGACAACAATTCCAGAATTAAAAAATATGGGATATGAAGTGGTAAGTATATCTAATTTATTAAAAATTAAAAATAAAGAATTAAAAGCTGGTGAAGCAATTAATAAAGTAGAATAAAGAAAGTTATATATTTTTAATAAAAACTCTTCCATTTTTGCAAAATTGTGCTATAATTAAATAGCATTTGCATGGACCGCTAGCTCAGTTGGTAGAGCATTCGACTCTTAATCGAAGGGTCTAGGGTTCGAATCCCTAGCGGTCCACCAATGAATATATTAATCAATTCTCTAATGAATTGATTTTTTTATAAAAAAAAATAGTGAATACTATTTTAACTAAATAATGCAGAAAAAGCTAATGTAAATAAACTACCTATCATAGCTATAAGCATTATCCATACTACTATTTTTCTTCCTAAATTTTTGATTTTTTTCTTTGCCATAATAACCTCATATAAATTATATAATAAAATGAATAAAAAATAAAGTATAGAATAATATTTATTATGAAAATAATTAAAACTAAAGTATTTAAAATGTTAATAGTACTTTTATGTTTTGGTTTCTTGTTTGGAATAATATCATTTTTCTTAATTAATAGTTCCGATAAATTAATAATTAAAGATAATATTACTTATTATATCAATAATATTAAACTAAATAATATAAATTATAGTGATGGTATCATTAATTCAATCATATTAAATATAAAATATACATCTATTATATGGCTATGTGGTTTGATTTTTATATTTATATTTATTCCCCCTTTGATAGTGATTTTTAAAGGTATCTTACTATCATTTATATTATTTAATACAATAAGTGTATTTGGTATCAAAGGTATCTTATACGCCCTAATAATATTTTTTCCATGTGTATTAGTTAATATTATTATTATTTTGTATATGAGTTATTATAGTATTAATTTTGGTATTAAGTGTTATAATACTATTAAGTTTAATAAGTATATTAACCTAAAAGATTTTATAAAAAATTATTTTATTATTTTAATTGTATTTATAATATTATCAATAATAAATAGTATAATTGAAATTTATTTAGTTTCAAATATTTTAAAGTTTGTAGTATAATAACTTTAGAGAGGTATTTACCATGAGAGTAGTAGTAGGAATGAGTGGAGGAGTTGATTCAGCAGTTTCAGCATATCTGTTAAAAAAAGAGGGATATGAAGTAGTTGGATTATTCATGAAAAATTGGGATTCAAATATTAATAATGATCCTGAAGGTGTAACAGAAGATGTCTGTCCTCAAGAACTTGACTATAGAGATGCTAAAAGTGTTTGTGATGAACTATGCATACCATTATATAGAGTTGATTTTATAAAAGAGTATTGGGATGATGTATTTAAATATTTTTTAAATGAATTAGAAAAAGGAAGAACTCCAAATCCTGATATTATGTGTAACAAATATATAAAATTTGATAAATTTAAAGAAGAAGCAAAAAAATTAGGTGCTGATAAAATAGCAACTGGTCATTATGCAAGAATTGAAGGAAATAGATTATTAAGAGGAGTAGATAGAAATAAAGACCAAACTTACTTCTTGTCTCAAGTTTCATGTGAGCAATTAAAAGATGTATTATTTCCAGTAGGTGGATTAACTAAACCTGAAGTAAGAGAAATTGCAAAAAAAAATAATATTCCTGTATGTGATAAAAAAGATTCTACAGGTATATGTTTTATAGGTGAAAGACACTATCAACAATTTATTTCTAATTATTTAAAAGGCAAAGAAGGAAATATAATTGATGTTGATACTAAGAATATAGTAGGCAAACATAATGGCTTAATGAATTATACAATAGGGCAAAGAAAAAATGTTGGATTATCAGGAGATGATAAAAGACATTATGTATGTGGAAAAGATTCAGCTAAAAATATATTGTATGTAGCATATGGATCTGATTCTAAATATCTATTAAGTGATGAAGCACTGATAGAAAATGTAAATTATATATCTGATAAGCATCCTACATTTGCTACTGCTAAATTCAGATATAGAAGCGAAGATGTTCCAGTAATTATTGAATATTTAGATAATGGTGATATTAAAGTTAAATATACAAATGGTAAAAGTGTTACTCCAGGACAAGCATGTGTTGTATATTTAGGAGAGCAATGCTTACTTGGTGGTATAATAAAAGAAGTATATAAAAATAGTAAACCTATATGGTATTTAAAATAAGGAGTAAATTATGAAAGAAAAAAGATTTGTCAAAGGAACTATTATTGTGTTTTTAACTATTGGAATAGTATTTTTACTATTCGCCAATTTTAATGAAAAATTAAATGATTTACTTAAAAAAACAGATATGCAATGTAATGAAACGGCAGATGAATGTTATAAAGATTTAAAAACTAATGTATTCTTTTCAAAAGAAGCTAGAAGTATCATAATATATACCGGCATACTTACATTAGGAACATTAAATATTGGAGCATTTTGTTTATACCATTTTTGTATCAATAAAGAACTTTTAAATTACAATTCTGAAAAAATTGAAGAAAAGGATGTAAAAAATAATGCAAAAAGAAGAAGAAAAAATAAATCAGAAAAAAAACAAAAAGGAAAATAGGTGTTTTTTTTGTAAAAATATAATAGAGAAGGGTCTTAAAAAATGTCCTTACTGTAATAAAAATCAAAATATAATTAAAATAATAAAACTCATATTAATTTCTATATCATTAGCACTTATAACTTTTCTACTTTTGATAAGCAGAGATATATTTACATTTAATATTAATTCAACAATAATAAAAAATAATGTTTCATACAAAGTTACTTCTGTAGATTTTACAAGAGGTGAAGCATCATGGATGGGTACACCAGAAGAAGATAATACATTTATTATTGTGTCATTAGCAATTAAAAATAATAATAAAGACTTAATAGAATTTGATCCCGATAATTGGCTATTAATTAATAGTAAAAATGAAATAATAGAAAGAATAAATTATGATTATTCTTTAGACTCATTACATAAGAGTAAAATAGATGATAGAACAAGCATAGCTAAAGTAGTTATATATGAAGTACCTATATCAGAAACAAAATTTAAATTAAGATATCAAAATCAAAATGATATTAAAAATGAATTTCAAATAAGACTATATTAGTGATTGGTAATGCCAATCACTTTTATTATATTGTTTGATTTAATTAAGTATGATATCATTAGGCTAGAGGTGAATTGTTATGGAAAAAGATAAATATATTTTAGGTTTGGATATTGGTATTTCTTCAGTAGGATGGGCTTTATTAAAAATTAATGAAGATAACAAACCTATTAAAATTAAAGACTTAGGGGTTAAAATATTTTCTCCAGGTGAAGTCGTAAAAACAGGAGAAAGCAAAAATTTAGATAGAAGAAATAAAAGATTATCAAGAAGAATTATTAGAAGAAAAGAATTTAGATTAAATAGAGTAAAACTTCTTCTTTCAAAATATAATTACATAGAAAAATCACAAAAAAAAGTATTATCTGAAATATTTGATGATTTAAAAATAAAATATAATAATATGCTAAATAATTATTATAAAAATAAGAATGTTAACCCTTTTATATTAAGAACTGAGGGATTAAATAGAAAATTGACAAATGAAGAATTATCAATTATATTGGTCCATTATGCAAAAAACAGAGGATATAAGTCCAATAGAGAAGAAGATAATGAAGAGGAAAATGGAAAAATTAAAGAAGCAATATCTAATAATAAAAAATTAATGAAAGAGCATAATTATTTAACAATTTCTCAAATGTTTACTAATGATCCGTCATTTAAAGATAAAATACACAATACAACAAACGATTACAAAATGTCTGTAAGTAGAGAACTAGTCTTAGATGATATAAAAATGGTATTAGATGCACAATTAAATTTTGGATTAATCAATAATGATTTCATTAATGAGTACTTGAATATATGGTCAAGTCAAAGACATTATTCTAAAGGACCTGGTGGAGATTCAAAATATGGTGGAGATTTAATTAAAAAAATGACTGGTGTATGTAAATTTGATGCTAATCCTAGAGCTCCTAAACAAGCACCTTCATCAGAAATATATGTAGCATTAACCAAACTAGTAAATCTAAGATATAGAACAGTTGATGATTTAAATTATAAATCTTTAAATGAAAACCAAATTAATAAAATTATTGATGAAGCATATGAAAAAGATCATGTAACATATAAAAGCATTTCCAAAATAATTGGCGTTGAAAATATTGTTATTAAAGATTTATCATTAACTGTAAGAGAATATGGCAAATTATGTGATAAATTTAAATTAAAAGTCTTAAAAAATGATTCAAAAGAAAAAATTATTTTTTCCGAACTTAGTGAAAAACAATTAAGCGATTTTAATAAACTTAAAAATGATGAAATATTATCGAAAAATTTAATATCATTAAATACATATTCTATGTTTAGAAAATGTATTTCAAATGCATTTGGAAGTGATATTTGGAAAAAAGAGAAACATAATTTAATAATGCTGGATGAAATAGCAGTAATTCTTACAAATTATAAAACTAATGAAGATATAGAAAAAGAAATTAGAAGCAACGACATAATAGATAATATATATATTGACATGATAATAAACGATTTTAAAACTTTAAAAGATCATTTAAGCTTATCACTTGAGTTAATTAGAGACCTAATTCCTTTAATGAAAAAAGGAATGATTTATAGCGAAGCAATGGAAGAATTAGGATACAATCATAGTGATACAAATGATAGCACAGAAAAATGTGATTTATTACTTCCAATTAATTATGAAGGGGAATTAAATAATCAAAGAGTAATTAGATCTTTATCACAAACTAGAAAGTTAATTAATTCTATTATTAAAAGGTATGGCATGCCTTATAAAATCAATATTGAAACAGCTAGAGAATTAGCAAAAGAAATGTCAGAAAGGAATAAAATTAAAAAATTCCAAGATGAGAATAAAGAAAACAATAACATTATTAAGAAAAAATTAGCAGATTTACTTCCGAACACATTCAAAAATGAAGAGAAAGTATCTGGACAAGATATTCTAAAATATAAATTATGGGAAGAACAAAATAATACTTGCACTTATAGTTTAGAAAAAATTTCTATTGAAGAATTATTTGATAATAATATAATTCAAATTGATCATATCTTACCATATTCTAGAACATTTGATGATAGCAAAAATAATAAAACTCTAGTTAAAGCAAAATATAATCAAGAAAAAGGAAATAAAACTCCTTATGAGTGGATGAAAAACACAGAAAAATGGGAAGAGTTTAAGAAATTTATCAATTCATTAGATATAAGTGATAAGAAAAGAGATAATTATTTATTATTATCATTAACACCAGAAAAAGAAAATGAATATAGAGAACAAAATTTAAATGATACTAAATATATTACAAAGTACTTAACAGCATTTTTAAAGGCACATTTAAATGTTCCAATTGTGGATAATGTAAATGGAATAATAACTGGAAAACTACGTTCAAGATGGGGGCTAAATTATCTTACACATAGTCTTCAATCAAAATCATATTACATAAAAGATGTTGATGAAGATTCAATGGTTAAGAAAAATAGAGATAATCATCTACATCACGCAATGGATGCATGTGTTATTGCTTGTGCTAATCCATCATTAATTCAAAAAATAACAAAGTATGAAAAGTATAAAAAATATTTTGAAAATAAAACTGATAGTCAGCTAAAAGACATTTTAAATACAAATAATATTTTAATTCATGATGAGAGCAAAAAATTTATTGATGAGGAAACCGGAGAAGTTATTGATGATGGTACAATAGAAGAATTTATTAAAGATATTAAAAATAATAAATATATTATTAAAATACATAAAAACATTTCAAAACTTGAGTTTCCATTACCATATCCAAATTTTGTAAATGAACTAAAATATAGAGTTTTTGAAAGAGATAAAAAATCATTAGAATTTTGTTTAAAAGGATTAAATTCTTATTCTGATACAGAAATTAAAGATATATATCCTATCATTCCTGTCCAAACAAAAGAAAAAATTAAAGGAGCATTACATAAAGATACTTTCTATGGAATAAAAGAAACAGAAAATATAAAATATATTACAACAAGAATCTCTGTTATTAGTTCATCATTTAATATCAAAAAACTAGAGCAAATATCAGATAAAGGAAACGGATCAAAAGAAGTGTATAATACTTTATTAAATTGGCTAGGAGATTCTAAAAATGGTGAAGAAGCATATAAATTAAAAGGCATTCCATTAGACAAAACAGGTAAGCAAATTAAAAAGATCAAAATAGAAAATATCTATGAAGGCAAAGGCCATGTCATAAAAGGTAAATTAGCAGAAAAAACGTCTATATTAAGAATAGAAGTATTTCAAGAAAAAGAAAACATGAAACTATTATTTGCTGGTCTTGATTATAATGATATTATATCCTTAAGAAAGGATGAGAACACACCAATAATATTATGGAGTGCACAGGGCAAGTCAGATATATATCCATTCACAGTATGTTCTAATAATTATAATCATTATATTACTTTATACAAAAATGATTTAATTTTGTTAGAAAAAGACGATGGTACTTCTGGTATTTGTTATGTGAATGGCTGCTCAAGTGGAATTTTCGAAATTAGTAGTCCATTGGGAGATTCTTATGATTTAACTCAATGTAAACTTTTTGATAATTTTAGGGAGAGATACACAGTTACGGTATCAACAATTAAATCGATTAAAAAAATTAAAATTAATACTCTTGGTAAAATAGAAAATGGGTTATAGACAAGTAGTTATTAGAAAATCAGACAAAATGAGATTAAAAGATAATAATCTAGTAATAGAAAATAATAATAGAAAGAATAATATTCCTTTGGAAGACATTAATTTTATTATATTAGAAGATAATAAAACAACAATTTCAGCTAGATTATTATCTGATTTAAGCAAATACTTCATATCACTAATCATATGTGATGAAAAATATGAGCCAACATCTATTATGTTTGCTTATAATAATCATTATAAACAATTAGAAACTTTTAATTTACAATTATCTTTAAATAGCGAATTAAAATATAAGCTATGGAAAAGCATTGTAAAAAAGAAAATTGAAAATGAAATAGTTACTATTGAAATGACTACAAATAATCAAAATGTAGTAGAAAAATTAAAAAAATATTATAATGAAGTAGAAGATAATGATACTACAAATAGAGAAGGTCTAGATGCTAAAATTTATTTTAAATGTATTTTTGGAAGTGAGTTTATAAGGTTTTATGATGATGAAATTAATTCATCTTTGAATTATGGATATGCAATTCTAAAGAGCTGTATAGTTAGAACTTTTAATTGTAATTTCAACCGCACCACTTTTAATTAATTTAATTTTATTAAAATA
>CAZYOS010000036.1:0-9259 GCA_964649245.1 uncultured Clostridium sp. | reverse complement strand
GATACTTGATATATCAATAAAATAAGATTGAATTTAATAAAAAAATATTATATACTTACATAGTAGGAGACTAGTATGAAAAAGAATACTTATTTAATAATGATTTGTATATTATTTATTATAACAGTTGTTATAACTGCTGTTATTTCAAATAATAAGAAAAATAGTGATTTATCAAATAATGATAATAACAACACTGAAATAACTACTGATGACTCAGATAGTTTATATGAAATGATTACAAATGTAAACTGTGATAATACTTTAGTATTTGACTTTAATGATAAAGATACTATTAGTACTACTGATTTTAATGAGAATCAAAAACTTAATTTGATATTTAGGTATTTTGAATTAAATGATGAATTAGATTCTATTACAATAGATAATTTTAATACTGCAGTTAAATACATATTTGGGCCTAATTATATAATTGAATTTAATTTTGAATCATTTAGATATAAAAATTATATATATAGCACTAATAATAATAAAATAACTAAAGAAGAAACTGATAGTTGTGAAGAATCAAATATAGTAACTAAAAACTTTTCATATTCGGTTAATGAAGTAGGAATTGAATTAGGAAAAAAAGATTCGAATAAATTATATGATATGAATAATAATCTAGTGGGAGAATATTCAAATACAATTGAATTAAATGCTCTTCTTGATGAAAGTACTGCTTATTCATACATATATGAATTTAATAATAATGAACCTTATTTAATAGAAGTAAAGCCAATCATTAAATTAAAATTAGAAGAATAAAAAAAGTAATTATTCCTTTATAGGTTTATTACTTTTTTCTTGTTTTAAAATATCACAATATAGTAATGAATAAATACCAGATACTCTTTTTTCAACTTCAAATGCTTTATAATTATTATTATAACTTTTCAATAAAGGAACACTAATATCTTTTTTAATACTATTTAAATATTCTTGACCTCTATTACTAAAACCTAGAATTCTAATATATTCTATCTCTTTAATAAATTCATCTTTAGTATATGATAATAATATATGATTTAACATTCTGGATATTTTATTATAAGTATATCTTTTTGATTTAATATTTAATATTAATTCATTTAGATTATTAGATGAATTAATAACTTTTTTAATTCTTGAATCAATACCTTCATCTACATCTATATATTTATCTAAATCTTTTTCTGATATAATTTTATATTTTAATAATTCAAAATATTTATTATCTAATGATACATCTTTTAATAAACTATAGACACTATCAGGTACTTTATTACTAAAGCATGTTTTATTTAATATACATTCTCTTATATTAGAAGAAGAAACTATAGAAGAATTAGAATATTTATCATGATAGTCATTAGTTCTTTTAATATTTATGTAATCTATGTTATATTTATTTTTAATTATTTCTTTAATATAAGAAAGTGCTAATAAATCATTTGGATCTTTTATAGAAGGACATTTTAAATCATTTAAAGCTTTGTTTAAAGAAGTAGGGTAATTATATCCTAAGTCCATATAATCATTTACTAATGTATCATAATTACTATTATTAAGTGCTGTATTAGCACAATTAATAATATCATCAATATTTTCCTTTTCAGTTCCAAATACTAAAGTATCTATTTTCAAATAATTTAATAATTTAATGGAATAATGAGCAAATATATCAGCACTCATAGTACCATATATATATGGTAATTCAATAACAATATCTATTCCATTATCAATAGCAATTTTAGTTTTATCAAATTTATTTAATAGAGATATTTCTCCCCTTTGACTAAATGAAGAAGTAGTACATACTACTAAAACAGAATCCGGAAATATTTCCTTTATTTTGTTTATTTGATATAAATGTCCATTATGAAATGGATTATACTCAACAACAATACCAATTACATTCATATTAATCACTAATTCCTTTCTTTTAAGACTAAAAATCATAATTATTTTATCATATATAGGTATTCCTTTCAATAAAAGTATTATATAAATATTGACAAAAACACTATTAAAATATAAAATAACTCACATGGAAGAAATTAAATTTATATACTTGGGTAAGAGAAAAATGATAAGGACTAATACATGTACAGCATTTTTAGATGTGGATGAAGATGATTCTTTATATGAATATAAAGAATATATTAGTATAGATGGAAGTATATTTATAAAAGTTGATTTTATTAATGTTAAAGAGTTTGAAAGTGCATTTTATGTAATTAATTTAAACAATCCATTGAATTTTTTTGAAACAATTAATTTTATAAAAGAATCTAATATTAGTTATGATACAACACAAGTTATTCATTCATTAAAAAAATTTAGTAAAGAAAATATATAAAAAGCCAAAAAATACTTGATATTTTATATATTTTGTGAGAAAATATACCAAGTCAAAGAGAAATATAATATATTTTATATCAAGAAGTGGAGGAATAAAAATGAAATTAGATATTACATTATTTGGTGCATTGCCATTTAGAAGAATTAGTAAAACCGCTAAAAGACAAAGAAGAACTCATTTAAAAAAGGATGCTCCAACTATTAGTACTTGTTCTAATTGTGGAGCTACAGTGGTACCTCATAGAGCTTGCAAAAAATGTGGATTCTATAAAGGAACTGAAATGATTAAAACTACTAAAGAAGAAAAAAAAGAAAACAAATAGTTAAATATATTTGTTTTTTATTTTATTATTGTTATAATATTATTAAGGAGAATATATGAAAGATAATGTAGTTGATGCTATAATTGAAATACCTTATGGTAGTCGTAATAAATTTGAAATAAAGAAAGGTATTATTAAATTAGATAGAGTATTATATTCAGCTATGGCTTATCCTGCTGAATATGGATATATAGATAAAACATTATCACCAGATGGAGATCCTTTAGATATATTAGTAATTGGAACAGAACCAACTTATCCTGGATGTGTTATACCTGCTAGAGTAATAGGATACTTAGATATTTCTGATAGAGGAATGGAAGACTATAAAGTAATATCTGTAGTTGATGTTGATCCTAGATATGATAATGTAAATGAACTTGAAGATTTATCAGAATTTATATTAGATGAAATTAAAGATTTCTTTAGAAATTATAAAACATTACAAAATATTAAAGTAGTAGTTAAAGAATATCATAATAAAAAAGAAACTATTGATTTAATTGAAAAATGTTATGCTGAATATAAAAAATAATTGATATGGAGAATCACTATGAAAAATAAAAATAATAATAGAGATACCATTATAAGTACAATATTAATATGTACTTCAATATATGGAGTGTCATTATATTCTTTAATAAAAAGTAATGAAACATCAAAGAGTAAAGTTAGTTCATTTAGTACTATGGCATACAGCATAAATAATGGCTCATATAAAGTATATGCCCCTGGTGAACAAATAATAGATTACATTAGCATATTAGATGTAGAAGAATTTACTGCTCCTGATGGATATGAGATAATGTATTATACTAATTATAAGTATCTAAATAGCAATAATGAAATTGTAGAATGTAAGAAATATACATTAACAAACATTAAAAGTGTTAATGTTACAGGAATATATAATAATGATACTGATACATTTGACTTTAATACTATTGGTGAAGTAGTGGAAGATAATACTCTTAAATTAACTGAATAAATCAAAGGAAAACAATTGGTTTTTTCTTTTTTTTATGATAAAATCATTTGTATGGAAAAAGAAAAAATAAGAAATTTTTGTATAATAGCACATATAGATCATGGAAAGAGTACTCTTGCTGATAGAATACTTGATCTTTGTCATGCTGTAAGCGAAAGAGATAAAAAAGATCAAATACTTGATAATATGGATTTAGAACGTGAAAGAGGTATCACTATTAAATTAAATGCAGTTGAATTAAAATATAAAGATTACACTCTACATTTAATAGATACCCCCGGACATGTAGACTTTAGTTATGAAGTAAGTAGAAGTTTAGCAGCATGTGAAGGAGCTATTCTTGTAGTGGATGCTACTCAAGGAATAGAAGCTCAAACTCTTGCTAATTTATATTTAGCACTTGATTCAAATCTTAAAATAATACCTGTAATTAATAAAATAGATTTACCAAATGCAGACCCTATGAGAGTTAAAAAAGAATTAGTAGACTCTATTGGATTTGATGAAGATGAAATAATATGTTTGTCTGCTAAGACTGGAGAAAATGTAAATGAATTATTAGATGCTATAGTAGACAGAATACCATCTCCAACAAGTAATAATAAAGATTTAAGAGCACTTATATTTGATAGTTATTTTGATCCTTATAAAGGGGTAATATTACTTGTAAGAATAATGGATGGAACAATTAATATTGGTGATAAAATAAGATTTATAAACAGTGGTAAAGTATATGAAGTTCTTGAACTTGGAAAACATACACCAAAAGAATCTAAAAGAAATAATTTAAGTGCTGGTGAAGTTGGATTCATAGGAGCATCAATTAAAAGCATAACAGAAGTTGAAGTAGGAGACACTATTTGCATAGACGGAACTAATGTAAAAAGTTTACCAGGATATAAAAAAATGATTCCAATGGTTTTCTCTGGAATATACCCTATAGATAGTAAAAAATATGGTAATTTAAAAGAAGCGTTATTAAAATTAAAATTAAGTGATTCATCACTTACATTTGAACCAGAAACATCAACAGCATTAGGATTTGGATACAGATGTGGATTTTTAGGGTTACTTCATATGGAAATAATAGAAGAAAGAATTGAAAGAGAATTCAATATAGATATTATAGCAACAAGTCCATCAGTTATATAAAGCGATGGAACTAGTATTAAAATAGATAGTCCATCTAAAATGCCAGAAGCAAATTATATTTCTAAAATATTAGAGCCTTATGTTAAAGCAAATATATATTTGCCTAGTGAATATATAGGACCAGTAATGGAATTATGTCAAGACAAAAGAGGAAACTACATTACTCAAGAATACCTAGATGAAAAGAGAGTATGTTTAAGATATGAGTTACCATTAAGTGAAATAGTATATGATTTCTTTGATAAATTAAAAAGCTATACAAAAGGATATGCATCATTTGATTATGATTTTATTGGTAATAAAGAAAGCAAATTAGTTAAAATGGATATTCTTCTTAATGGAGAAAGTGTTGATGCATTAAGTGTTATAGTGCATAAAGACTTTGCATATAAAAGAGGAAGAATAATATGTGAGAATCTAAAGAAAATAATACCAAGGCAAATGTTTCAAGTACCAATTCAAGCAACTATCGGCTCTAAAGTTATAGCAAGAGAAGATATTTCAGCAATGAAAAAAAATGTACTTGCTAAATGTTATGGAGGAGATGTTTCTCGTAAAAGAAAACTATTAGAAAAACAAAAAGAAGGTAAAAAAAGAATGAAACAAGTAGGAAGTGTATCAATTCCTCAAGAAGCATTCTTAACTATATTAAGTACAGATCCTAAAGAAACTAATTAAAGAAAGTTAATGTATCATTATTACTTTCTTTTTTTATTATGTTTCCATCATCATTATTCTTGTTAAATAATTCTTCTTTATTAAATAATTTTTTTTCTCTTCTAATATAAGGTCTTACCTCTTTATATACTGGTATTGCCTTTTTGATTGTTTTTAATGTATTATTAGTTCCGTTTATAATGGAACCAATATTCATATTTTTTAATTTAATTAATAAACTATCTAACATGATATTCACCTATAATATAATATGACAAAAATAAATAAATGTTCAAAAAATAAGTTTTATTTTAATAAAATCTATGTTATACTTTTAATATATAGAATAAGGAGGATTTTTTAATGTCAAAGAACAAAGAAAAAAATGATAAAAAATCATTTAATCCTCTTTTTATAATTAAAGACTTATTTAAAGAAGTATTTTTACTTTTAAAAAGCATTGGACTAGGTTTATTTAGTGTATTAGATTTCTTAGTTACATTTGTTATATCATTCTTTTCTTATTTATTTTGGGGAGCAGCATTAATTATTAAGTTTATTTGGAAATGGACTGTAGGATTTATAATAATGGAAATATACTATATGCTTAAATCGGCTGCTAATGGATTTGTATATGTATTTTCTATATTATTTATAGATCTTCCTGTATTTTTATATAATAAAGTAAGCAAAGTTATATATGATATATATTTAAAAATTAAAAAGACTTATACTTCAGTAAATGAAAAGCTAAATAATGGTAAAAGACTAAGTAAGACAGTATATGAATATGTAGAAAAAAAATATAATGACTTATCTTTTGTAAAAGAAGCAAAAGCAAAAAGAGAAGCTGGATTAAAAATATTAACTGTTAGTCAAACCGGAAAAGATGCTGAAAAAAGTGAATCAAAACAAACATATAAATACTTAGTAAGGAATAAAGAAGGAAAACTATTATCTGGATATTTTGCTGCATTATCTAAATTGGATGTATATTCATACTTAATAGATGAAGGTATGGTAGTATATGAAATAGAAACATCATGGTCTGTTAATTTTTTTCATGCTGAATCTTCTGCATTAAAAAGAAAAATGTCTAATAAAGATTTAATATTTTGGTTAACACAATTATCAACTTATATTAAAGCAGGTATACCATTAGCTGAAGCAGTTAAAATAATAGCAAAGCAAGATAAAAGAAGAAAATATAAAGGTGTATATGATTCTGTATTATATGAGTTAACCATGGGAAACACTTTCAGTGATAGTTTAAAAAAGCAAGGGAATGTATTCCCTCCATTACTAGTTAATATGATAAAATCCTCTGAACTTATTGGAGATGTAGAAGGCACATTAGATGAAATGTCTAGCTATTATCAAGAGATTGAAGACACTAAAAAAGCAATAATAGGTGCTATTACTTATCCAGTTATATTACTTGTTTTTGCTGTAGGTGTAATGGTATTCTTATTAGTTTATATTATACCTAAGTTCGTAGATGTATATGCATCAATGAATGCTGAATTAAATCCAATCACAGTTGCTACATTAAAAATGTCTGAATACTTACAAAATAATTGGAGTACTTTATTATTAATAATAGCGGCAACTATAATTATATTTATATGGCTATATAAAAATATAAAAGGATTTAGAAAGAATGTTCAAGTGTTATGTATGAGTATACCTGTTATTGGTAAAATGATTATATATAAAGAATTAAGTATTTTTGCTAGAACATTTGCTACATTAAATAAAAATAATGTATTATTAACTGATAGTATTGACATATTAAGAAAAATAACTAATAATGAAGTATATAGGACTATAATGTTACATACTATAGATAACTTATTAAAAGGTGAAAAAATGAGCACATCTTTTAAAGACCATTGGGCTATACCTGATATAGCATACTATATGATTGTAACTGGAGAATCAACAGGTGAATTATCAGTTATGTTAGAAAAAGTTGGAGAATACTATCAAAAACAAGAGAGAAACATGGTTGCTCAAATTAAAACGTTTATAGAACCAGTTTTAATATTAGTATTAGCCGTTGGAGTTGGATTTATACTAGTATCTGTTATTATACCAATGTTTGGAATATATGGTTCTATTCAATAGGGGGATTAATGAACGAAGTAATAATAATTATATCTATAGCAATATTAGGACTTATATTTGGAAGCTTCTTTGCTTGCATGGGATATAGAATTCCAAATAAAGTAAAATTGTCTGTAACAAGAAGCTTTTGTCCAAAATGTGGAAAAACATTAAAATGGTATATGAATATACCTGTTTTTTCATTTATATTTTTAAAAGGAAAGTGTGCTTATTGCCATAAACCAATAGATTATATATACCCATTTATAGAAATAACTACAGCATTCTTATTTGTATGCAATTATATAATGTTTGAGTTTTCATTAGATTTTTGGCTAGCTACTATTATTACATCTGCATTAATGATAACTATTGTTACAGATTTTATGTACTTCTATATATCTGACAGAGTGCTATTATTAAGTGGAATTAGTGCAATAATAGTTTATTATTTATTTAGTGGGTTTACTGTTACATTTTATCAAATAATATATGGAATTATTGTCTTTATAATTTTGCTTTGTATTAAATTTATAGGAAACAGAATATTTAAAAAAGAGTCTATAGGTGATGGAGATGTAAAGCTTATGGGTATAATAGGTATGATAGTTGGACTTGTTTATAGTTTTGTGTCTTTGTTTATAGGATCATTATTAGGACTTATATTTTCTTTCATAATAATAAAAAAGAATAAAGAAGGTATTATACCATTTGGACCATTTTTACTAATAGGTGCATTAATGACTTTATATTTTTCAGATATTATAAGTTTAATAGTAAATAAATTATTAGTATAATAATTGAAAAATATTATAGAAAGTGATATTATTATATAATGAATAAGATAAAAGAGTTTAATAAAAATTTTAATGCTATATGTAAAAAGAATATCTTAGTAATAATTATGATATTGTTTTTATGTCCTATTTTAGGAATATCTTATTCTTCATTAGTACTTAATACATCAAATTATAGGGCTAGTGAAATGTATATAGGTCATTTATTATATTCAATATCTATTTTTGAAGTACCTTCTACTGAATATAGTACTATTACTTACTCATCAACTAATGAAGTTATTGTACCAGCTAATTCAGAAAAAACAGTATATGTAAAAGTAACATCATTAAATGATGTATCAACTAAATATAAATTAGTTTATCAAACACAATCAGGAATATCAGTAATGTACGCTAATGATGAAAACGTTCCAACATCAGGACTAATATTAACAGAAAGTGTAGTAACATTATTAATAACTAATTCAAGTTCTACATCAAAAACAGTTGTATTTAATGCAATAGGTGGTTTCGGTATAAATGAGGTTTCAGATATAGCAGTTGCTTCAGGCTATTCATTTATATCAAATGATTATCATAGATTAGATTTTGAAGCAGTAGCAATATATATAGATGGAGAATTAAGTAGTACAGGACTTGATAGTACTAAATACTATACTTTAACAACACCATCATCAAATACTACTGGTAATCTATTAAGTGGAGTAACTAATTGTACTTATGGTAATGTTCCTTCTTATAATACAGGATCAAAAAAATTAATTATATCATCAGAAGATGGTGCATTAACTTCACAAGGCAATGCTAAGTGCATATTATATTTTAATGAAAGAGCATATACATATTATAATGAAAGTAAGGGAGTAAATGCTCCAGTTTTGGCAACC
>CAZYOS010000035.1:0-9409 GCA_964649245.1 uncultured Clostridium sp. | reverse complement strand
TTTGCATGCTGTTAATTATAAGATACATTCGTTAAGGAGGTAAGATGAATTTAAATGAAACTGACTTCAAGAATGAACAAAAGCATCTAGAATTAACAATCAAACTATTACGATTTACTATTTCAGATTTAGCACAAGACTTATATGACAACGAAGAAAAGCAAAAAGAATTCAAAAAATTTGTATGGGATTCTAAAAGTGAATTAGATCCAACTGAAATGAAATCAGTTATGTCTGATAATGATTTGGAAGTATCTCTACTTGAATCAAAAGCTAAATATTATATGAAACTATATAAGATTCAAAATTCTCCATACTTTGGGAAAATATCTGTTTTAATGGAAGATGAGAAAAAAAGAGAAGACATTTATATTGGTTTAACTTATTTGACAAAAGAATATAATAATATCATTTATGACTGGAGAAGCCCTATTTCATCAATATTCTATGATTATGAAAATGGACCATGTCAATATGATGCTCCTGTTGGTACAATTAAAGGAAATTTGCTTAATAAAAGACAATTTACTATAGAAGATGGAAAAATTAAACATGTATTTGATTCTAAAATAACTATTCAAGATGATTTACTTCAAGAAGTATTATCTACTCATAATTCCGAATATATGAAAAACATAGTAAATACTATTCAAGCAGAACAGAATCAAATAATAAGAAATGTTAAAGATAGAAACTTAATAGTACAAGGAATAGCTGGTAGTGGAAAAACATCAGTAGCATTACATAGAATAGCTTTTCTACTCTATAGAATTAAAAACTTAACAAGTGATAAAGTACTTATATTTGCACCTAATAAAATATTTAGTGAGTATATATCCAATGTACTTCCTGAACTTGGTGAAGAAAATACTAAAGAAACTACATTTAGTGATTTCTTGGAGACATATATTAGTGAATACAATGATATAGAAAGTTTTACAAGTTTTATAGAAAGATACTATACATATAATGAACCATTTATTGATTTAATTACATTTAAACAATCAGATGAAATAATTAATATAATGGAGCAATACATAAATAATCTTACTAAAAAAGCTTCATTTATTGATGATATATTTAATCATGATTTATATATAACCAAAGATGAATTAAATAATTATTTACATAATAGATACTCTTCTATACCATTGTTTGAAAGAATTGATGAAATAGCACTTAAAATAGCTGAAAAGGAATTTAACAATAATAAATCAAGAGCAAAGCAAATAAAGAAATGGTTAAAAGAAAGATTAAACATTTCAACAGATATAAAGAAAATATATAAAAATTTCTTTAAATCAGATGTATTTATAAATGCATATCAAAAATCAATACCTGATTCATATTTAAATAAATTAGATGGTAAAGTAATATCTTATGAAGATGCATGCTTGTTTGTATATATGAAAAGCTTACTATCATTTCTAGGTAATAATTATTATATAGAGCAAACAATTATAGATGAAGCACAAGATTATAGTACTCTTCAATATATTCTTCTTAAGAAAATACTTAAGAAAAGTAAATTCACTATTTTAGGAGATATAAATCAAACAATAAATCCATATTATCATTATTCTTCTTTAAAGAATTTAGATAAAGTATTTAATGAAGAATCAAAATATATAGAGCTTACTAAAACATATAGATCTAGTCCAGAAATAATAGAGCATACTAATAAAATACTTGGTTTAAATTATGTATCTGCAATAAGAAGAGACGTTAATATACCAGTAGAATTTAGAGATGGAAATAATTTGTTAGAGAGTTTAACTAATGATATTAAAAATCTTCAAAAAGAAAATAAAAGTATAGCTATTATTACTAAGACAGATAATGAAGCTAATAAAATATATATGACATTAAATAAAACATTTGATAATATATCACTTATAACAAATAATACTAAAAAATTCACTAGAGAATTAATAGTTATACCATCTTATATTTCAAAAGGATTAGAATTTGATGCTACTATCATATATACTGATAAAGATAATAAATATACTGAAAATGAAAAATATTTATATTATGTAGCTTGTACAAGAAGTCAACATCATTTAATTATTTATAATCAAAATAAATGAGTTTAAAATTTAAACTCATTTTTTTATTCAATTTCTTCATTAACTTCAAACTGACTTGTATAGAGTGTGTAATAATATCCTTTTTCTTTTAATAATTCATTATGTGTTCCTGATTCTAATATGCTTCCATTTTTAATTACTATTATTTTATCACTACTTACTATAGTAGATAATCTATGTGCTATTACTAATGATGTTCTGTCTTCCATTAATGTTTTCATAGATTTATTTATTAAATATTCAAGTCTAGTATCTACATTTGATGTTGCTTCATCTAATATTAGAATATCAGGATCTGCTACTAAAGCTCTAGCAATAGTTAATAATTGTTTTTCTCCTGCAGAAATATTATTTGTTTCTTCGTTTATTTCAAATAATAGTCCATCTGGAAGACCATTTATCATATGTAATATTTTAGATTTATCTAATGATTCATTTAAATTTTTATCACTTATTTTATTATCAAAAATAATATTATCTTTTATTGTTCCTTCAAATAACCAAGTATCTTGAAGAACCATACTTATTTTATTTCTATATGCATTTAAATCTATATCTTTTATATTAATTCCATCTACTAATATTTCTCCAGTATAGTTATCATAGAAATTCATTAATAAATTAACTATAGTTGTTTTTCCCGCTCCTGTTTTACCTACTAAAGCAATCTTTTGTCCCTTTTTAATAGTAAGATTAAAGTCTTTTAATACTGGTTTATCCTCTTTATAACTAAAATTAATATTTTTAAACTCTATCTTATCATTAAATGTAAAATGTTTTAGTTCACCATTATTTTCTTCTTCTAAATCTAATATTTCATTTATTCTATCTAAAGAAGCTATTGCCATTTGTAAATTTGATATTACTTGTGCTATAACATTCATTGGTCTATTAAAATCTTTTAAATATTGAATAAATGATTGTATTGCACCTAATCTCATATTACCATTAATTATTTTATAAGAACCAAAACAAACTATTACTATATAGTTTAAATTACCTAATGCTTTATTAAAAGGAACAGCAAGTGATGAATAAAAACTACTTTTAAAACCATTTTCAGCTAATATTTTACTTTCTTTATCAAATTTAGAATTAAAATATTTCTCTTGATTAAATGATTTAATAATATCGTTATTAGTGACACTTTCTTCAACAAATGAATTTACATTACCTATTGCTTTTTGATTTAATTCAAAATATTTTTGCGTTTTTTTAACTATAACTGATAGTATTAGATATGTAAATGGAATTACTATTATAGTTAATCCAGCTAATGTAAAATCCAATACAAACATCATTATTATTACACTAATTATTAATGCAATATTATATATTAACTCTGGTATTACTTCAGTTAAATTATCAGTAAGTCTTTCTACATCATTAGTTATTTTACTAATGACGTCTCCTTTTTTCATAGAATCTATTTTCTTAAGTTTAATTCTATTAATTTTAGATATTAATTTATTTCTTAAATCATACCCTATTCTTTGACCTAATTTGCTTGATAAATAACTTTTTAGATATGTACTTAGTGCATCAAATATATGACAAAATAATACTATTAATAAGACTTTAATTAAATATGTCATATTAAATGGTAAACTATTTGTTACTGAGTTATACAAACTATCAGTAGCAAATCCAAGAAAATATGGAGATAATGAGCTAAATAAAGCAGCAAGTAAACAAAACATAATAATAAGTATATAATCATTTTTATAATTTTTTACTATACTAAATGTTTTAACTATAATTTCTTTAAATGATTTATTTTCTTGTTTCATGATAATGTCTCCTTTCTTTGTGAAAGGATAAACTCTTTAAATACTTTACTATTCTTTTCTAAATAATTATAGTCCCCTATTGATTCAATCTTACCTTCATCTAAAACTATTATTTTATCTGACTCTTTTATTGTTCCTAATCTTTGAGTAACTATAACTAACATTTTATCTTTATATTTATTGTTTAATTCTGTTCTTATCTTTTTATCAGTAATATAATCTACTGCGCTAAATGAATCATCAAATAAAAGAATTTCTCCTTTTTTTAATAATGCTCTTGCTATAGACATTCTTTGTTTTTGACCACCTGATAAGTTAGTTGCTGATTGTTCTATAATATATTCATAACCTTCTTTATTAGAATCTATAAAGTCATCTATTGATGCTATTTTTAATGCTTCATCTACTTCATTAGAACTGTATTTATGTTCAAATGTAAGATTTTCTTTAATTGTTCCTTTAAATAATAATGACTTTTGTGGAGTATAAGAATATACATCTCTTAATGATTCTATATCATATTCTTTAATATCTATTCCATTAATTAATATTGTTCCTTCTGTTGGATCAATATGTCTTAATAATAGATTTATTATAGTTGTTTTTCCACTACCAGATGACCCTATAATACCTATTCTTTCTCCTTTTTCTATTCTAAAATTAATATTTTTTAACATATATTCTTTAGCGTTACTATATTTAAAATATACATTTATAAATTCTAAACTCTCTAAATTAGTTATTTTTAATTTTCCAGTATTTTGAATACTAGGATCCACATCAAATATTTCATTTATTCTTTTAAATGATACTAATACTCTAGGTATATTAAGTATTATTACTAATAACATTAAAAAGCTCATAAGTACTTGAGACATATATTGAATAAATGCCATCATTCCACCTATTTCCAAGCTACCATTCTGTAATAATCCACTAGATAAATAAACTATTACTATTGTTGAAATATTAATAGTCAATATCATTAATGGTTGAATTAAATATAATATTTTATTAAGGAATGTATTTAATAACATATTTTCTTTATTAACATTATCAAATCTATTTTTAAAATATTTTTGTTTATTAAAAGATTTTATTACTCTAAGTCCGCTTAATATTTCTCTTGTTTTAGCATTTAATTCATCTAATAGTTTTTGAGCTTTTTCAAATTTTGGAAATACACTAGCAAATATAAATACTAATGCTATTAATAATATTATAATTGATACTATTACTATTGGTGCTAAATTTGGTGCTGTTTTATACCCTGATATTGCAGCACCTATTCCCATGAAAGGTGCAAAAATCATTAATTTTAATCCAAAACTAAATGTTGAAGTAATATTGCTTACATTATTAGTGCTTCTAGTTATTAAAGTTGATGCTCCAAAAGAATCTATTTCCTTTTTACTAAAAGTATTTATTTTATTATATAAACTTTTTCTAATATTATATCCATATTTATTTGAAAACTTTGCTGTTGAATAAACAACTAATACATTAGATATTAATGCTAAAGCTGTTAATAAAAGCATTATAAGTGATTTATCAATTATATAACTAATATCTTGTGTACTAATTCCTATATCTACAATATTGCTCATTATACTAGGTAATTTTAATTCAGCATAAACCTGTACTACTGAAAACAAAATCATTAGTAGTATGTATTTATATAATCCTTTCATTAATTTAAATATTTTCATTCTTTCCTCACATTATAGAATTAATTATTTCATTCATAATATATATTTTATCCTCTGGTATTTTTAATATATCATTTTTATATATTAAGAATCCTTTTTCAATTGCTTCATTTATTTTAAATACTTTAAATATATTATATTTGAATTTATTATTAAAATGTTCCACATTTATTCCATCTAATAATCTTAATCCTAATATTAATTCATTTTCCATATCTTCTTCTGTTGAAACTAATAATTCATTTAATCTAAATTCATGATTAAAATATTTATTTAAGTTTCTTGTATTTTCATATCTTATTCCATTAATATAGCCATGAGATGAAAGACCAAATCCATAATATTCTTCATTCTTCCAATATGTTTTATTATGCATACTTTCATATCCTTTAATAGCAAAGTTAGATATTTCATAATGGTGATATCCATTTTTCTTTGTCTTTTTAAGAATATACTGATACATTTTATATTCTATATCTTCGTCTATATTTTTATCTCTTTTATTTTTTATCATAGTATGATCTTCTATAATAAGTGAATAACTACTAATATGTTCTACATTTAATTTTAAAAACTTTTTAAAATCTTTTTTCATCATTATTAAGTTTTCTATTGGAAGTCCATACATAAAATCTATATTAATATTATCAAACCCATATTTTCTACATAATTTAATATTTTTAATTACCTCTTCTTTTGTATGATTACGATTTAAATATTCAAGTTTCTTTTTATTTAAGGATTGTACTCCTATACTCAATCTGTTTATTTTATTTTCTTTAAGTATAGTAAGCAATTCATCATTTATATCATCTATATTACATTCAAATGTATATTCATATATTTTATCTAATTTAAATACACTAAGTACTTCAAATAATTTCTTTATATTTTCTAATCCTAAAGAAGATGGTGTACCTCCACCAACATATATTGTTCTTACAATGTCTTCTTCATAATATTTATTAATCTCTTCTTTTAATGTTTCAATATATCTTTTAGCCCAAGATTCATTATAATAAAACTTACAAAAATCACAATATGAACAAATACTCTTACAAAAAGGAATATGAACATATACACTTCTCATTACTATTACCTCATCATAATTATAACAAACAGATAATATTATTTCAATTTAAATAATATATTTTAATAAATAAAAAGGACATTTTATTAAGTCCCAATTATATTTAATTAAATAGTATTAGTTTGTACTTATTATATATGGTGATATATTAGTTCCTGTTCCTGTTGATACTTGTGCATTAGATTTAAGAGAAATCACAGGAAAAGCACCAACATTTCCATAAACTAAGGCACTACCCAAGATACCATTAGAAGATATACCCCAAATATAAGCATTACCAGAATTCCAGAAAAATGGACTCATTGTTAAGTAAGAACTATTTATGTATAAATAGTATGATGTATTTGTAGCATAATGTTTTTCTCCTGCATATGCAGCTTCATCCGCTGTTATTAATCCTACTGGATATGTTAATTTATTATTTCCATATTCACTTGTTCCTCCACTTGCTACACTTAATGTAAATTTATCATCATTTTGAGGACATTTATATTGTGGATTTTTATTAGTACTTAATCTTGTATAAGCCCCATAATAGGTAGTACTTGTTCCATATCCATCACCCGAAGTTATACTCATGTCATTACAATATGGAGTATTTGCTATTAAATTAGTAACACTTGTTCCTTGATTTAATATGTTTGTAGAATACCAATCATCTACGGCTAATTTAATATTACTACTGTATGTATTTGATTGTGCTTGACTTAATGATGTTGTATTATTTGTTCCAGTACATGTTATATCATTAGTACATTGATTTTCTAATCCCATCATATATCCGGCATATGTATTATCTCCATATGTTTGATTAAATCTTGTACTAGAAAGTGATAATATTTTTGATGCTACTATTGAACATGTATTATTTGTTGGTGTTCCCCAATAAAATAGTTTTGTACTTCCATCTTCATTTGTTCTAATAATTTTCCAACAAAATCCTCCAAATATTACATAATTGTTTGTAACATCTCCTCTATAATAATATACTCTTGTTCCATCTTCTGTTTTTGAGGGATTTGCCGTATAATATAATCCTTTTCCATTTGTATCACTATTTACATTAGAAAAGTCTATTCCTGTTGCACTTGTTACATATGGACTACTCTCATTATCTGCATATGCAGTATTATCTACTAACATGATATTTGTTAATGTTGTTTTTTTTGATGTAATTGTATTTATATTGCTTGTTCCTAATTGTATTTCAACTAACACTACACTATTATCTTTATTTGCTGTTATGTTTTTGTCTGTCACAGTTGTTTCATCTCCTGATAATAATGACATTGAATCTGTTGCTAGTGGACTATTACTCGAATCTTTTACTGATATAGTATGACTCCCAACTTCTACTCCTTCTATAGTAAATTTACCATCAGAATCCGTAACAGCTGTTCTTATGTTTGAATGTACTTCTATTGTTGCATTTGCTACTGGTGAAGAACTTGAATCTAATAATGTTCCTTTTAATGTAAATGCTTCCTCCGAACTATTTATGTGCAATACTCCTGCAAATGTTTTTCCTTGATTATAATTTTGTAATGCAGATATTTCTTGGAAATTGAATGTCAAAGTATATGTATGAATGTATCCTGGATTAATTCCTATATTTCCTTTTATTTTTCCTAAAGATGTAGCAATAGGAATCTCAGTTAATCCTTCACACATTCCTGATACATTACCATCTAATGTTTGAACACATGTTGCGCTCATAACAAGTTCATCATTTGTTATTGTGTTTGTTAATGAAAACCAATCTATACTATAGAATGCTTTCAATGATCCTGTATTTTTTACTGTAAATGTTTTTGTTAATGTCCATCCAGGCTCTATAGACTCTGCATTTATTACATTTCCATCTGTATAAAGTATATTTAATGTTCCTGTACTTGTTTCTACGTTTTTAACTTCTCCTTGCACATTAATTGTTATACTAAAAAATGCATATGTAAAACCTATTGTTGCTAAAAAAACAAATGAAACAAGAATTCCAAATATCATCTTATTATTTTTCATAGTTGTCCTACTTTCTACTTTATGATTTTACCATATTATTAAATTTTTACAAGATTTTAAAAAGCAATTATATAAAAAAAGAACTTATTATAAGTCCTAATTTAACTTTTCTTTTATTAAAGCACTAACTTTTCCCATATCTGCTTTTCCTTTTATTTTAGGTGTAACTTCCTTCATAATTAATCCCATATCTTTCATACTAGTTGGTTTAACTATTTGAAATACTTCGTCAATTATTTTATTAATTTCTTCATCATTTAATTGTTCTGGTAGATATGATTTTAATAGATTGATTTCTCTTAACGCATTATTAACTAAATCATCTCTATTACCTTTTTTAAAATCTTCTATAGATTCATTTAATGTTTTAATTTGTTTACTAGCTATTGTAATAACTAAGTCATCTGTTATATTATCAAGTTTATTATTTATTCTATCTAAGTCAATAGCACTCTTAAGCATTCTAATTGTACCTAAAGTATCTTTATCATGACTTTTCATAGCTTCTTTCATGTCTTCTAATATTTTTTGATATAACATATTAATTCTCCTTAGTCATTTCTTTTTTTGTTATGTTTTCTAGCATTCTTAATGCCTTCTTTAATAGCTTCTCTTCTTACTACGCCTGGTTTAGAATATTCTTTTCTTTTTTTCATTTCTGAAGGGATGCCACTTCTTTGTACTTTCATTTTAAAACGTTTTAAAGCGTTT
>CAZYOS010000034.1:8742-10344 GCA_964649245.1 uncultured Clostridium sp. | reverse complement strand
AAAATTTACTTTACTTGAATTACCTGAAGAAAAATTAATAATAAGTGGAACATTTGAAAAAATAGGTATAGATGGAAGTTTTTATACTATTAAATATGAAGGAGAAAAAAATAAGAAAGAAGTTATTTTAAAAGATCATACTGATGCTGTTAAAATATTATTAGCAGAACTTAAGAATTATAAAGTAATTAAATCTTATGATGAAATAGATGGAATAGGACATAGACTAGTACATGGTGGAGATAAATATACAGAGAGTGTAATTATTGATGATGATGTAATGTCAACTGTTGAAGAATTAATACCATTAGCACCTATTCATAATCCAGCTAATTTAATTGGAGTAAGAAGCTTTAAAGAAGTACTTCCTAATACACCAATGGTAGCTGTATTTGATACTGCTTTTCATCAAACAATGGAAGCAGAAGAATATTTATATGCATTACCTTTAGAATGGTATAAAAAATATCAAGTAAGAAAATATGGATTTCATGGTACAAGTCATAGATTTATTGCTAAAAGTATGAATGAAATATTAGAAAGAGATGCAAAGATAATAAGCTGTCATATAGGAAATGGTGGAAGTATTTGTGCAATACGTGATGGTAAAAGTATTGATACATCTATGGGATTTACTCCAACAGCAGGTCTTGCCATGGGAACTAGATGTGGTGATATAGATGTTGGATTACTTCCATATATTAAAGCTAAAACTAAAGAATCATTTGATGATATTATGAATGATTTAAATAAACATAGTGGACTTGCAGGATTATCTTTAGTATCTAGTGATTTAAGAGATGTTGAAGAAGGATATCAAGCTAATGATGAAAACTGTGTTAATGCAATTAATGTATACGTTAAAAAAATAGTTGATTATATTAGTGCATATAATACATTACTTGAAGGAACTGAATATATAGTATTTACTGCAGGTGTTGGAGAAAATAGTGATTTAATAAGAAGAGAAGTAATTAAAAGATTCAATTTCATGGGAGTATATTTAGATGAAGAAAAGAATAATACTAGAGGAATAAGTGGTATTATTAGTACAGAAGAATCAACTATTAAAGTTGTAGTACTTCCTACAAATGAAGAACTTATGATAGCACAAGATACTTATGATATAATTAATAATATGAAAGAAGAATAATATGAATATATATAAAGCAATTTATAATGAAATAAAGAAATATAAATGCATTTACATAGTAAGACATATTGGACCGGATCCAGATGCATTTGGAAGTCAAATGGCTTTAAAAGATACTATTAAAGAAACTTTTCCTCTTAAAGATGTATATGCTGTAGGAACAACTGTTGCTAAATTTAAATATTTTGGAAAAGTAGATAAGGTATCATCTTTTGATTATGAAAATTCATTATTAATTGCTGTTGATATTCCCGACAATAGAAGAGTTGATGTTGAAAACTTTTCATCATTTAAACATGTCGTTAAAATAGATCATCATCCATTAGTAGATAAATTTGGTGATGTAGAACTAATAGATGAAACATCATCTTCTACATGTGAATTAATACTTGAACTTATAAATAATACTAGACTTAAAATGACACAAGCTATTGCTGAGAAAATATTTA
>CAZYOS010000034.1:0-8732 GCA_964649245.1 uncultured Clostridium sp. | reverse complement strand
TGATTCTAATAGATTCTTAGTTTCTACTACTCCTAAAACATTTGAACTAGTAAGCGACTTAATTAAAAAGAATCATTTAGATATAGATAAATTATATAGACTAAATTATAGTAAACCATTAAGTGAAACAAGACTTATGGGATATATAGCTTCAACATTAAAAGTTGATAAAAATGGATTTGCTTATATTGAATTAGATGAAGATGTTATTAAATCATTAGGTGCAGATATATCAGCAGCATCTAATATGATTAATGATTTTAATAATATAAATGAAATAATATTATGGATGTTTATTTCAAAAGACGATAAAAATAATTTATATAGAGTTAATATAAGAAGCAGAGGACCAATAGTAAATGAAATAGCAGCTAAATATAACGGTGGTGGACATAAACTTGCTAGTGGTGTTAGAACAAGTAGTAAAGATGATATAAATTCATTAATTAAAGATTATGCTGAATTATGTAGACAATATAAGGAGAAAGATAATGGAAATAACTAATGTTAATGAACCAGTTATAGCAGTAAGAATATCTCAATATCCTGAAGATAAAAAAAATGAATTTCTTATATTAGGAAGAAGTAATGTAGGTAAAAGTAGTTTTATTAATACTATTACAAATAGAAAAAATATAGCCAGAACAAGTTCAAAACCAGGTAAAACACAAACGTTAAATTTTTATTTAGTTAATAATGATTTCTATATAGTAGATGTTCCTGGATATGGATATGCTAATGTTAATAAAGAAAAACAACAAAAGTTTGGATTAATGATAGAAGAATATCTCAAAACAAGACATAATCTAAAACATGTATTTTTATTAGTTGATTATAGGCATAAACCTACTGAAGATGATACCCTTATGTACAACTTTTTAAAATATTACAATTTACCATGTACAATAATATGTACTAAGTATGATAAAGTTAATAGATCACTAAGAGAAAAGCAAAATGATATTATTAAAAAAACTATGAATTTAGTATTAGGAGATGAAATAGTTAATTTCTCAAGTGTTACTAAAATAGGAAAAGAAAGAATATATGAAATAATAGATAGTTATTTACAAAAATAATATCTATTTTTTTATTGATTTAACAATGTATTTTTTGTATAATTAATTATAATAGAGGTTTTCTATGAAAAAAAAATATGGGTTTACACTAACAGAATTGTTAGTTGTAATAGTTATAATAAGTGTTATTTCAGCTATAGTAATTCCTAGTTATATTTTAATTAATAAAAATATTAATGAGAGACTTTATAATACTAAAATAGATATTATTGTTTCTTCTGCAAAATCATATGTATCAGATAATCCTGATGTGTTTTATGGTGAAGAATATGTAAAAGTATATGTTGGAGAACTTATAAATAATAATTATTTAGAAGTAGAAGAAACTGATAGTACTAAAGTATCTAATTGTGAAAAATATAATAATGGTAGTAGTGAAATAGATACTATAGGTTGTATATATGATCCTAGAAATAAAAATATATCATTAAATAACGAATATGTCCTTATACATAAAGAAAATATTGGATATTCATATAATTTTGATGGAGAAATCCCAGAAATAACAAACGGGGATTCTTTTACCATTATTTATTATGGTAATGGAGGAACAAGTGATGACAATAATGATAATTTTTATCATCAATATATTTATGGAGAAAACGATAAGCTAGAAGATAATATTTTTAATAAAGAAGGATATTCTTTTAGTGGATGGTGTAATAATAGTAATTGTAATGATAAGACATATAGTAGTGATACATTAATAAGTGATTTAACTATTGGAAATAATAGAGTTATATATTTATATGCTTATTGGATAGAGGAAGCAAAATACATTACCATTTCATTAAATGGTAATGGAAGTACAAGTTCTATTATAATTAAATTAAATACAAATGAATATTCACCAACAATAGTTTCTCCATCAAAAAAATATGTTGTTAATTATTTAGCTAATGGAACAGGTGCTAATATTACTAGAACTAATGAAACTATAGCCTATGGATTTAATGGATGGTATAGTGCATCTACAAATGGAAGCAAAGTAATTGATTCAAGTGGTAATCTAATTGCTAATGTGTCTGGTTATACTGATGCTAATGGAAGATGGATTAAAGATTCTACAACTATATTATATGCCCAATGGACAATGGCTCTTTTATTACCAACAGGCATTAGTAAGGCAAATAATGTTTGTGCATGGAACACTTTATCAAATGGAACTGGAATAACATATATAGCTTATGAAATATATGGAATTATTAAAGATTTGGATTTATATGCAATCTGTTATAATAGTCAGAATAGTTTTGCGTATACAGGGAATATTCAAACGTATACTGCTCCAGTTAATGGAATATATGAATTATATGTATGGGGAGCAGGAGGAGGCATAAATACATTTGTTTCTATGGATGCAGGATATACATATTATACAAATTATTCATATGGAGGATTTTCATACGGAAAAATAGAATTAACAAAAAATGAGAAACTATATATAGTGGTTGGCGGAAAAGGAGTTAACTCAGAATATTCAACCTCTGGAACGGGTGGAGCAGGAGGATACAATGGTGGAGGAACAGGAGGAAAGTCATTACCTCCATCATATGAAGGAACATTTGGACACTGTGGTGGAGGCGGTGGCGGTGGCGGAGCCACACATATTGCTACAACTACAGGATTATTAAAGAATTTATCAAGCAATAGAGACAGCGTATTAATTGTTGCAGGAGGAGGCGGTGGCATAGCAGTATCATGGATGCAATCAACATCATGTCCAAGTACCGCAGGACATGGTGGTGGATTTTCTGGAGTAAATATTTTTACTGCTGGAGGAACACAAAGTAGTGGATACGCTTTTGGACAAGGTGAAGCAGGAAAAAATAGTAATTTTGATTCCTCAAATGGATGTGATTCATATGGAGGTGGTGGAGCCGGAGGCGGTTGGTACGGAGGAAATACATATCAGTTTTATGCAAACGGACTAAGTGCTAATGGAACAGGTGGATCAGGTTACATTGGTAACTCAAGATTAACAAATAAATATATGACATGTTATGATTCATGTGTTAATTCATCCAATACTGACACCCTTACATATTCGATAAATAGTGAATGTCCAGCTGGCTCACCAGATTCAACATGCGTTGTAAAAGAAAATGGTTATGCGAAAATAAATTTGGTAGAAATAAAATAATCAAATCATTGACAAAACATTGAATTTATTTTAATATAATATGAGAGGTAGATATGAAAACGATAAAAGAAAAAAAGGGGTTTACGTTAACAGAATTACTTGTTGTAATAGTTATTATAGCAGTAGTTGCTGCTATTGCAGTACCAAGTATAATATTAATTAATAAAAATATTAACAAGAGACTTTATGATAATAAAGTAGAAATGATTGAAGCGGCTGCAAAAGTTTATGCAACTGATAATCCAGATATATTTGGAGAACAATTAACTGTAAAAATATATGTTGGTGAACTTATAAATAATGATTACTTAGATCCTGAATATGACTCATCTAATGCTTCAGTTGATGATTGTAATATTTATGAAACCAATTCATCTACAAGTAATGCTACAGTTGGATGTATAATTAATCCAGTAGATAAATCAAAAACTTTAAATAGTGAATATGTTTTAATAACAAAAAAACAAATTGGATTTAATAGTGAATTTAATGGTGAAGCAGTAACAGTTGTTGATGGAGATAAGGTAACAGTTAAGTACTATCAAAATTATTCATTAACAGATAATGAATTTAAGTATTACGTTGAAATATATGGTAATTCAATTACTCTTGCTAATAATGATCTATTTAGTAGGGGTAACTATACTTTATCTGGTTGGTGTACTGACTCATCATGCAGTGGAACATATTATGCTCCAAATGCTTTATTGACATTAGGAAATGAACTTATAGCTGATGTTAATGAAGTAAAATTATATGCAAAATGGATTCCAGTTACATATGCAATTAATTATGATTTAGATGGAGGAAGTGCAAGTAATCCTACCTCATATTCGTGTGAAGATCAAATAACATTAAACAATCCAACTAGAAAAGATTATATTTTTAATGGATGGACAGGAAGTAATGGAACAATAGCTAGTAATAATGTTGTAATCCCTAAGGGAAGCTTTGGAGAAAAAAGCTATAAAGCTAATTGGATTGCAGAACCAAGTTATACAATAACATTAAATAATTCTAATGCAACGACTTCAGGAACTACATCAATTTTGGTGAAAAAAAATTCTAGTAATTTAACTGCAATTACAAATCCTCAAAATGTTAGAACAATCTCTTATAATGATAATGGTACAGGTGCTTCTCTTGGAGCAACATCTAAAAGTATAGTTCATACATTTACTGGATGGTATACAAGTACATCTGGTGGAGTTAAAATTATAAATGAAAATGGAAAACTTATAGCAAATGTATCTGGCTATACTAATTCAAGTGGAGAATGGATCAAAGAATCTAATATAACATTATATTCTCAGTGGAAATATAACACTGCACAATTAACAACTATTTCTAAAACAAGTTATGTATGCTCATGGAATTCTAATTCAGGAGGAACTGGTACAACATACGCAGTTGGTTCAAATTACACACCTTCAGCAAATGTAATACTATATGCAAGATGTGTAAGTTATTCAACAACATTTTCATACACAGGCACTATTCAAACATATGTAGCACCAGTAACTGGTGCATATAAGCTTGAAACATGGGGAGCATCTGGAGGAAAACATTATATTATGGCCGGATATGGAGCATATGCTACTGGAACTGTAAATTTAAGCCAAGGAGAAGTACTTTATGTTGTCGTTGGTGGCAATGGGGGACATACTGGCTACTATACAACTGGCGGTGGAACTGCAGGATATAATGGTGGTGGAAAAGGTGGCAACGGGTATGCTTATAGCACTTATCCAGATGGCTCTGCTTACCAAGGCGGTGGTGGAGGCGGTGGTGCGACACACATCGCAACCGTAAGTGGTGTCTTATCAAGTTTATCAAGTTATAGAAACAGTGTGCTTATTGTAGCTGGAGGCGGTGGAGGCTCTTCTCAATGGTTAAATGGAAAATATTGTGATGCTACTATTGGAAGTGGTGGTGGATATAAAGGTAACAATGGTGGTGGAGGTACACTAGGTGGAACTCTAACATCAGGATATTCATTTGGACAAGGACAAAATGGGAGAAATTCAACTTCCACTGCAACTTGCGCCGGAGAAGGCGGAGGCGGAGGCGGAGGTGGCTGGTATGGTGGATATGCATATCAAGGCACAGAATCATACTCTTGTAAAAATGGAGCTGGTGGTTCAAGTTATACAGGAAATTCACGACTATATAATGCTTACACTTATTGTAGAGATTGTGCAACAAGTTCTGTTAGTGGACAAGTAACCTATACATCAAGCAACGCAGACGGATCTCAAGTAAGTAATAATCCACCTTATGGAGATGGAAAAGCAACAATAACATATATTCAATAATAAACCTTGTTTTAAAACAAGGTTTTTATATTATTGTTTTTAACTAAACTTTTTGATACAATATATATTAGGAGAATTATATGAAAGATGAATACTTTAAATATAGATATAATGAATTTATTGAATTCAATCTTAAAGATGGAGAATACGTAACAATATTAGGTAATAATAATGATTTAATAGTAAGAACACTTTTATATGTAAAAAAAGCTGGTAATATTTTTATAGGAGATGCTGAATTAAAAGATAATACACTTAATACTATTAGAAGAAGAATGTCTTTTGTTTTATATAAACATCTTAATATATTTGTAGGAGAGACAGTAAAAGATGAAATAGCTTTTGGACTTGAAAGTTTAGCGCTTAAAAAGAATGATATAACAGAATTAATAGATAGAGAATCAAAAATATTTAAAATAGACCATTTATTAAATAAAGATCCTAATAGTTTAGGATCTAGTGATAAAGTTAAAATGAAGATATTATCATCATTAATAATCAAACCTAGAGTATTAGTTATAAATGATGTAATTAGTGAGTTAGATTATTATGATAGATTAATAGTAGTAGATGCATTAAAAGAATATGTTAAATTTGGTGGAATAGTAATTAATTTTACTAATGATATAGAAGAAAGCTTATTTGGAAGCAGAATAATAATAATTAATAATAAGAAATTAATTATTAATGATAAAACTAATAAAGTATTAAAAGAAGAAAAATTATTAAAAACATATTTTGGTATGCCATTTATAGTAGAATTAAACAAATATTTAATAGATTATGGAATTATTAAAAAATATTATTTAGATAATAAGAAACTAGTAGGTATATTATGGAAATAAGATTTGTTAATGTTAATTTTATTATTGATTCATATACCCCTTTAGAAAAAACTATATTAAGTAATATTAATTTTGAAATATTGGATAAAGGTATATATTCATTTATTGGAAAATCTAATAGTGGTAAGACAGCAATAGGGGACTTGATAAATGCTTTAGTAAGTCCTAATACAGGTAAAGTATGTATTGGAAAATATATAAATGATGGAAGAAAAATTAAACATATTAATTCTCTTAGAAGAGAGACTGGATATGTATTTAAAAATCCATATGATATGTTTTTTAATAATACGGTTAGAAAAGAATTAGAATTTGGAATGAAATACTTTAAATATAAAAGAAAATATATTAAAGAAAGAGTTAAGAGTTCATTAAAGTTAGTTGACTTAGATGAAAGAATATTAAGAGTTAATCCATTGAAATTAGATCTTCTTGATGCTAAGAAAGTTGCTTTAGCATGTATTCTTACATATAACCCTAATATTATCATATTAGATGAGTTTACTAATGGACTAGGGTATAAAGAGAAGGACGAACTAATAAAGCTTCTTAAAATGCTTAAAAATAAGTATGATAAGACTATTATATTATTAACTAAAGATACTACTTTTGCATATCAAGTAACTGATTATGTTTACTTACTTGATAAAACAAGAATAATATCAGAAGGTAAAAAAGATTTATTAAGAGATAAAGAATTATTAAATAGTTTAGGTTTAGAAGAACCAAAAATAGTATCATTTATAAATGAATATAAAAAACATAAAGATATAAGTGATTATACAAATATTCTTGATTTAATAAAGGCGGTGTATAGAGATGTATTCTAGAAATTCATTTGGATCTTTTTATCCTATAGATTCTGCTATTCATAGATTAAATCCTGTAGTAAAGCTTTTCTTATTTTTAGTAACAGTATTTTTACTTATATTTTCAAGCTCACTATACATTCATTTATTTCTATTAGCTTTAGTAATAGTAATGATATTATTAAGCTATGTACCATTAAGATATTATTTTAAATCATTTTGGTTTCTAAGATATATATATATCATAATAGCATTTGTATGTGCTTATTTTAGTGTTTCTTTAACAAATACTATTATTTATATGTTAAAGCTAATTATTATTGTAGAGTATTTAAATATATTAGCATTTACTACTTCACCAAGTGAAACAATATATGGTATAGAAAAGGGATTTACTCCCTTCAATATATTCTTTATTCCTATGTCAAAAATAGCATTTAAAATAAATAATATATTAAGATATTTCCCTTTAATGTTAAATACATTATATAAAGCATTAAAAGCTCAATCTTCTAGAGGAATAGATTACAATTATTCTAATATATTTGGTAGATTATACGCTTTTAATAATATATTTTCAAATATTTTATTTCTAACAAAACAAAGAAATAATGAAATATCTTTTACTGGTAATTTAAAATTATATAATGTAAAAACATATAGAACTAATTATAGAACTAATAAAGTTGGTTTTTATGATATTGTATTTATTTTATTTCATTTATTGTTATTTTATGCCTATATAAAGGAAAAAGGAATATTATGAAATATTTAATTAATTTATCTTATGATGGTTCTAAATTCTATGGATATCAAATTCAAAATAATAAAATTACAGTAGAGGGTGAAATTGAAAATATTTTATCCAAGATTTTTAATGAAAAGATTAATACTATTGGTGCTTCAAGAACAGATAAAGGAGTACATGCATTTAATCAATATTGTCATTTTGAAAGTTGTAAATATATTAATCCTAAAAAATTAATGTATAGTATGAATAAAATGATTAATAGAAGTATATACATAAAGTCTATAAAAAAAGTATCCGAGTCTTTTAATTCAAGATATGATGTTATTAAAAAAGAGTATATTTATAAAATAAATTTAGGTGAATATAATCCAATAGAAAAAGATTATATTCTTCAATATAATAAAAGTATATCTATAGAATTATTGGATTCTTTTTGTGAAAATATGAGTGGGATTCATAATTTTAAAAGTTTTACATCTGATACTGATAAAACAAATTATGAAAAAAATTTAGTTATTGATTATAAAATATCTAAAAAAGTTTTATATTTAAGGTTTGAGTCTACTGGTTTTCTTAGATACATGATTAGAAATATAGTTGGATTATTGATTGAAATAAATGACTCTAAGAAAAAAATATCAGACATTAATATTATTTTTAATAGTATGAATAGGGAATCTTTAGGAAAATGTGCATTACCAAATGGTTTATATTTAAATAAAATATTGTATTAAAAAAAATAATGTGATAAAATTTAGTCATAAAGTAGGAGAAATATATGAAAGATAAA
>CAZYOS010000033.1:0-10361 GCA_964649245.1 uncultured Clostridium sp. | reverse complement strand
TTTATCTTTCATATATTTCTCCTACTTTATGACTAAATTTTATCACATTATTTTTAAAATGTAAAATAAAAAGTCATATTATGACTCTTTTAATTTAAATAATCCTATATTATCATCATATATAATTAAGTAGTTGCCACTTTTAGTTTGTGTTAAATTTAGAATTTGATTAAATGTTATTTTTGATTTTGATTTATTATATAAAGCAGTATTATTAGAATTATAATTTCCACTACTATTACAAATGGAATTATTATATTTCACTTCATTTGGATATTCTACACCTGAAGATTCAAAATTAGGATTATAAATAATATAATTGTTATCTAATATATATCCAATTGATAAGTCATCACATTTGTCAATTATTTTTAAATCACCTAAATTATTATCTAAATTAATAACTCTAAATGCAACGAAATCTTCATTATATAAGAATATTTTAGATATACTATCATCTATATATAACGGACTATAATATAGCATTAATTCTCCATTATAATATGATTTTTTATATATTCTTCGTCCATCAAATTCTTCATATATATCAGTTCCATATACGTAAGATCTTACTTTAGTTGTATCTTCAGTTTTTCCTAAATCTATATTATAATTATCATATAAATTAACAATAATAATATCATTATTATCAATTATATCAATGTTTTTTGATGTATCTTTAGTATCTCTTCCAACTATTGTAATTAAATGTATATCTGTACTTTTTAATTTCTTTAATTCATAATTATAAATATCCATTATCTCATTTTTAAATGTTATTATATAATTATTTGATAACATTATGTATTCATAATCACTTAATTTAGTAACATTATTATAATCATATAAAACCATACTACTACCTTTTTTTAATACGTAATATTTATCATTATAATCAAATATTGAATTATCATCATATTTAAGTGTTAATCTAACACTATTATCATAATCTATTAAACCACATGTATCATATATTCCATTACTAACATTAGAACATACATACATATATAATTTTGATAAACTTTTAGTTGTATTATTGTCTACATCTAAATTACCAATTTTTGCATAATATTTATTAAATACTCTTTTATGATTATTAGTATCATACATATCATAATAACCATTCTTATCTTTGATTAACAGTGTACTATTAGTATTATTATCAACTATACCTAATCCATTATATGAAGAGAATTTTGAATATAATTGTTTTTTAGATAAATTATAAACATAAGCATATGTTATTATAGTATTATTACCATCTTTTGTTTCTGTACTGTCATTAGTTAATAATATGTTTTCATTATCTAGCATATATACTTTTACAGTACTTTTTCTTAAATCAAAATCTAATGCATTGTATTTAATAGTACTTAATTCTTTACCATCTTTTTTAATAATAAATTCCGAATCTAGCACATAATAATAATCACTATATTCATCACTATTAAAGTATTTCATAAAATAGACTGGCTTTGAAGTGGATCCTTCTAATAAATTAAATTCCGAATCTACTAATGAAGTGTTTATTCCGTCATATAAGAAAAAATATTCTCCTTTGTTAATCCTATCATATCCTGTAAAAGTAATCTCATCTTTTTGCAATTCAAATATACTTTTTCCAGTATCAACTGCTGTACTATTACTATCAACAATATAATAAAGTAATATAGATAAACCAATTAAAACAACCCCAATGATTATTGGTAATATAATCTTTTTAAACTTCATATTCTTTCCTCCAATATTATTTATTTGATTTATATTTCTTTATTATTCTTGAAATAGCATTCTCTACATACTTTTTATTTTTATTCAATAATGATGCTATTTCTGAATTAGATAGTCCACTTAATTTAAGTTCAAAAATAGATAATTCATTTTTACTTAAATTACTTTTTATGCTTTCTATTATTTCATTTGTAGATTCTTCACTTAATATTATATTACTTGGATCATTTGTTTCATCTTTTATTATTTCATATAATGATTCTTTAGTATCATCATATAACATATCTAATGAATATGAATTATTAAGTATTCTATTTTTTATTCTAAATGTTCTTCTTATTTCAGACATAATAGAAGTTCTAATACACACTGAAGCATATGTATAAAATAATATATCTTTATTTTTATTAAATGTATCTATAGCAGTAATAAGTCCTATTAAACCTTCTTGATATAAATCAGCCATTTCTATTCCATGTATTTGATATTTTTTTTGATATTCTTTTAATGTTTTTATTATAATGTTTTTATATTTTTTTATTATTATATTAGTAGCTTCTTCATTATTTTCTAGTGATAATTCTATAAGTTCATTATCATTTAAATTTTCATACATCATTTATCACCTATATTTTATTATTTCATATATAAGAATACCTGCTGAAACAGAGGCATTTAAAGAGTTTATTTTTCCTTTCATGGGAATAGATATTATTTCATCACATGAAGATCTAATGATTTGCTTTATTCCTCTTCCTTCACTACCTATTATTAAACATGTTTTATTATCATATTTGAAATCAGTATAGTTTTTACCATCTGCATCGCTTGCATATATCCAGTAACCTAAATCTTTTAATTTATTAATAGTATTACTTAAATTATTTACTTCTACTATTTTTACATTATTCAATGCTCCACTAGAAGTCTTATAAACCGTACTGTTAACTGAAACACTTCTTCTACTAGGAATAATAATATAATCAACTCCAGCACATTCGCAAGTACGAATAATAGCTCCAAAATTATGTGGATCTTCTAGAGAATCAAGCATTACAATAAAACTAGAATTTAAATCATTTTTAATAACATCAAAATCCAAATATTTATATTCTTCTATATCAAATGCAATTCCTTGATTTGTACTATTATTACACATCTTATCTAATTTATTTTTATCCATATGAAATTTATGAATAGATTTAAAATCTATTTTACTTAATATTTCATTATCATCAAACTCATTAGCAAGAAATGCTTTATATACTTTAGTATTACTATTTAATATTTCATTAATAACATTTTTTCCATAAACTAACATTATTTTATATCCTTTCTAGCACTAGTAGCAGCTATTGCCCCTTCTGAAGCACCAGTTATTATTTGATATAAATCTTTCCTAATAATATCTCCACAAGCATATACAAAAGGTATTTTAGTTCTCATAGATTCATCTACTATAACATAACCTTTGTCATCTGTTATACTTAAATTCTTTAAAAAACTTGTTTCTGCTTCATATCCATAATATATAAATACTCCATTACATTTAATAAATTCATTATTATTTAATCTAACACTATTGACTATATCATCACCTATTATTTCATCACATGTGAAACCTATTTTTAATGTAATATTAGATGTGTTTTTAACATCGTCAATTAATTCCTCATCTGCTGTTATATCACTTCTTATAATTATATTAATGCTTTTAACTATCTTACTTAAGTATAATGCTTCTTCAAAAGCAGAGTTTCCTCCACCTAAAACAACTATATCTTTATCTTTATATAATGAAGCATCACATAACGCACAATAACTAATACCTTTATGAATAAATTTATCTTCATTAGGTATTCCACTCTTTTTAGCTTTTCTTCCAACTGAAATAATAATGCTTTTAGTATTATATGTGTTTTTAGTTGTAGTAACTGTCTTATATTCTTTATTATCTTTTATATCTAAAACTCTTTCTATTTTATAAGGTACTTCATTAGCATTTAAATGTTCAAACATAGAAAAAGCAAGTTCACTTCCAGTTACGCTTTTAAATCCTAAATAGTTTTCTACTATACTTATTTTATTTAATAGTCCACCTGGTGTGCTTTCTTCTAACATAAGTACATTGAGTCCACTTCTTTTAGCATAAACCCCCGCACTCATACCTGATGGTCCCATACCTATAATAATACAATCATACATATTTGTCTCCTTAATAAGAAATATTTTCTATTTCAGTGGTATTATATAATTCATCTAATTTAGGTTTTCTACTTTGTATAAATGAAACTATTAATCCAACAATTATAAATAATATACTAACTACTTTAGCTATTCTAATATCTCCTAACATTAATGCATCTGTTCTAAATGTTTCTACTACATATCTTCCAACACCATACCATATCAAATAGAATGCAGTTAAATGTCCACATTTTTGATACTTTCTTCTTCTTACAAATAACATTATTATAAATCCTAATAAACACCATAATGATTCAAAATAAAACATAGGTAAATGATAAGCACCATTTATATACATATTATCTATTACAAATGATGGTATTATTTTTATATTAACTAATTTTTGATATGCTATTACACCACCAAAAGCTTCCTGATTAAAAAAGTTTCCCCATCTACCAATTGCCTGTCCTAGTAATAATGATGGAACTACCATATCCATTATTCTTCCAGGCAAAGCTTTATATTTTTTACAATATATTAGCATAGTAATACCACCTGCGATAATAGCACCATGTATAGCTAAACCTCCATGCCATATTTTATATATTTCAGTTAGATTCTCTTTATAATAATCTAAATTAAATAATACGTAATATATTCTAGCACCTAATATTCCTATTATAATAACCCAAAATATCATATTAAATATAAATTCTTTTTGTATACCAAATCTTTTAGCTTCATTATTAATTAGTAAATATGCTAATAATACTCCTATTACTATTAATATACTATACCATTTAATTTCATAACCAAAAATAGTAAAAGCTACTCCAAAATTATTCATGATGATTACCTACTTTCTTTGTTATCATATTATCTAAAAACAATCTTAATACACTTATAAATATTGCAATAAAGAATAAATTAAAGAATCCTGAAACTACAAAGCTATTTCCCATAAGTAAACTACATAATTTTAATATAATCATATTTACTATTGGATAACATAATCCTAAAGTACTTATAGTTAATGGAAGTGTCCAATATATTAATAATGGTTTAATTGAATAATTTAATAAACTTAATATTAATGCTGCAATAAATGCATATAAAAAGTTTTCTATATATATTCCTTTAAATAATAAATTTGCTATTTCAAGAACAACAGCATATACTAATATTCCTACTAAAAATTCTATGATATCATTTTTCTTAGTATCATTTGAATACCCTTCTCTATTTATTTTATAAATATTTCCTTTACTCATTATCATCACCTATTTAATTATAATATATTTATGTAAAAAATAAAAGACATTTTAAAAGAGAGTTTACTCTCTTTATTGATATTCTATAATATATGGGTCTTCCATTGTACCGCTTCCATTAGATACATATATATTTTGTTTTAAATGTATTATTGGTCTTATACCATAATCATGTGCTGTTGAAATACTTCCTATTGCTCTATCTGTTGGTGACCATCCATACATTGCTCCTGTTAATCCAGTATCAGTAAATTTATATGTTCCTCCATTATCTATAATATCTGTGCCATAGCCACATGCATAACTGCTTGAAACACATGATAGAAGTGAAGACGAACTTCCAAACCATTGACTGGTAATTCTACTAAAATCAGTACTATTAATTTCCCAAGCATTAGCTGTTGAACTATTAAATGTAGTTTGACAAGCATCTTGGCCATTTATTTGATAAGCATAATTTGGATTGCAATAGTGCATTGCAGCATTATTAAAATTAGCAATTGAATTGTTTGATGAAGTTCTTGATTCTATAAAAGCATATAAACCAGTGTCATAAGATATAATTCTATTCATTGTAGTACAAGTACTAGCAACTGGTGTTGGTAGTGGACAAGTATAATATCCATTAGCACTTGAACCTAATTTATCATATCTATCATATAATATTGTACTATTTGGATCTAATGAGAAGTTTCCTGTATCAGGATTAAATATATATGCAGATCCAAAGTGGTGCCTTAAAAGTATTGTTGCTCCACCTATTTTTTCATGTTCAGCTTTAGCAACCCAATCTGTTTCTTCATATGCAGCAGAATATAAGCATTGAGGGCTAGCAGCACTAATTAAATATGGTTCAGCAGTTCCATCGCTATCACTATCATATATATATGCTAGTCTCCATCCATAAGTAATATATTTATCTGTAGAGTCATAGCAGTAACCATATGTAAAATTACTAGTATCACTATTTTGATTAGCGTTTTTACCTATACATGCATCACTTGATGTTGCTCTTACTGATCCTGTTACTTCAGTAGTAGGACATCCATTAGTAGCTGTATAACTAACATACGATCCTAAAGGAACATCTTTCAATAATAATGTATTTGTTTCAGAAACAAAATCAAGAGTACATCCTTCAGTAGCAACATCAATTACTGTAGAAAAAGATATTTTCTTTTTATATTTATCCCAAGTAATTATACTATTATTATTACATGTATATGTACTCAATTCATAAAAACCATCAGTAGGTAATTGCATTACTTTATCACCATTTACATTTATAGATAATTTAATATCATTTTTATTTAAAAGTTTATGATTAAAAAGCAATAATAATGTAATTAAACAAAATACAATTAAAATTTTAAATATTTTATTTTTCATATTTTTCCTTTCTACTGTGATATTAAATATGGATCAGTCATAGTACCATTTCCACCCACGATATGTATGTTAGGTTTAAGATGAATAACTGGTCTTAAACCATAAGCAGATGTTGAATTAGTATATGATATAAATCTATCTGAAGGGCTCCAATAATAAGTATATGTTGTATTATATAAAGTGCTAAATTTATATGTTCCCCCAGTATCAATCATTAAATTGTAGTATCCACATTCTTTAGAATTTGTACTTAAACAAGAAGATAATGTTTTTGATTCTCCAAATAATTGGTATGTCATTCTTTGAAAATCACTATCATTAAAATTCCATGCATTAGCAGTTAAGGAACTAAAAGTAGTTTGACATGAATCTAATCCATTAATTTTATATGAAAATACTGAATTACAATATTTCATAGCAAGTGTATTGAATACATCTGCAGATCCAGTATTGCATTCTGGACTACCTGCACTAATAATGTAAGGTTCTAAAATGTTATCAGAATCACTATCATATGTATATGCTAGTCTCCATCCATAAGTTAATATTTTTTGTGTTGGACTATAACAATATCCATATGAATTTGAATTTGAATCAACGCTTTGATTAGCATTATTTCCTATACAAGAGTTGGATGATGTTGCAGCACCCGTTCCTGTTACTTCAGTAGTAGGACAACCATTATCTCCAGTATAACTAACATAAGAGCCTAAAGGCATTTCGTATAAATAAGGATTAGATTTTAATACAACAGTACATTGTGTACCTCTAATATATTTGTCAACGCTCAATCTACTATTAGTATTATTCCATTCTAAAGTAGCACCATTTGTACAACTAGAAGCATTAGTTAAATAATAATTACCACTTGTAGGAGTATTTGATAATGTTCCATCTACTGTAACACTTTTAACTAATAAATCTATTCTATCGCAAGATGTATCTAATTTAGTATCAACACCCTCTGAGACAAGTACACCACTAAAATTACTATTTTGAACAGCAGATTGATCAACATCTGCTCTATAACTATACCAAATATATAAATCATATGTTCTAGTATCACCTGGCTCAAAAAATAAACTATTTAATATTAAATAATTATCGGTAGTATTAGCATCTTCAAAAGTACCCTCAAATACATAATCATCTGATGTAACTATTCTATATTTAAAATACCTAGATTTTAATGCATCTGATATAGTACTTATATCTAAATATAATTTAGAACAAACATTTATTGTACTTGAGCTATCTGCTGTTATAGTAAATGTTTTATGAAAAGCCTGTGTTTTATAATCCACATCATATATAGGTGCAAAATCAGTCATATTAAGTGTAGTATCAGATAATGTCATATTAAAAGTACCAGAAGATATTTGACTACTTCCAGTAGCTGTACCAATTATTTCAGCACCAAAATAAGCAAAAGTTGTTGTAATAACTCCTGCTAATAATATTAAAACCATTATAATAATATATTTTTTTTTAATTTTGATTTCCATATCATTACCTTACATATTTATTATAATATATTATTATAATAAAAACAATTATTTTTTATTATGAACATCTATTTGAGGATAAGGTATTTCTATATTATTTTTATCAAATGCATTTTTAGATTCTTCTATTAAAGAAAAATATCCATTCCAATAATCTTCAGTTTTTACCCAGGCTCTTAATGTATAAACAAGAGCAGAATCTCCTTGTTTAAGTAATCTAACTACATTATTAGAATCTTTAATAACATATTTATTATTTTTAATTACTTCGTTTAATACATTCTTAGTTTTATCAATCTTTGTATTATATGATGTAGATAATTCTAAATCAACTCTTCTTAAAGGATTTTGACTATAATTAGTAATATTACTATTAGATAAGTTACCATTAGGTAATTCTAATATTTTATTATCAACTGTTGTAAGTGTAGTATAAAACATATTAATAGATTTAACAGTTCCTTCTTTTCCATTACATTCTATATAATCACCATCTTTAAATGGTTTAAATATAAGAATCATTAATCCACCAGCTAGATTAGATAATCCACCTTGTAATGCAAGTCCAATTGCTAAAGCAGAAGAACCAATTAATGTAATTAATGATGTTGTAGGTATTCCTACAATAGTAGCAGCAACAATAAATAATAATATTTTTAATGCTATAGATACTATACTAATAATAAATCCTTTAGCAGTAGGATCCATTTTACTAAATTTATGTTCTTTTCTCAAATATTTTTCTAAAAATTTAATTAGTTTAAAACCTACTACAATTATTATTACAGCAATTATTAAATTAATTAAAAATTCAAATGAACTATTTTTTAAATTATTTAATATTTCTTTCATCATACACTCCTACTTTTTTCTTTATTATAATACTCTATTTCTGAATCTAATGATTCATATGCTTTATCTCTTAATTTAAGTGCATCTTCATAAGATATACCATGAGGTGTTACTTGATAACTATCTTTATTTTCAAATGCTTGATGCATCATTTTACTTAATTTGTCTTCATCAGCTAAGTATGCTGCTCTACCTGTATTATATACTCTTCTATCTCTATCTTTGCCTGTTATTTTACCGCCTTTAGCCATAAATGATTTAAAATCATCATTATGGGGATATACCCTTTCATAACCAGATAATTCATCTAACACCTTACATCCATCTTTCCCTAATACAGAAAAAATAATATCTCTTCTTCTATCTTGTAAAGATTCTAAATAAGCATAATATTTTTTTAAAGCATTAGGGTCATTTCCTAATAATGAAGTATAGTGTGCTACATACTTTTCAGAATTAAATTTATTTTCCCCTATTTCAACATTTAAGTTTTGAAGTATAGACATATATTTATCTTTAGATAAAGTATAAGGTTTAACTTGTTCCTTTCCTTGAAGTCTAATACACATATCTTCTCTTGAGCGAACATCACTTAATAAATAAGCAGCATCTTCTTTAAATGTTAAAGAAGCAATACATTCTTCCCTTGCTTCTTGTGCTTTAATTAAATTATTTAAAACGGTATTATATTCTTTTTCATTATTAGGATTAGTCTTACTTAATAATACTTTTAATTTATAAACGTTACTATGTAAAGAATATAAATTATTATTCTGCATACCCAAACTATTACATTTAGTAATTAAAGCTTCAACTCTACCTAAAGATTCTTTCAAAGCAATTATTTTTACTTTACATTCTTTTATTTTACTTTGGATTTTTGCTCTTTCAACTGGGTCTGATACATTATTAAGTTTAGAATTTAATTCTAAATATGAATTATAGAAGTTATTATAAGTAGTTATTATAGCTCTTTTAACTTTAATTAAATCACTTACACTTTTACAGTCTTTTAATTGTTTTGCTGAATATAATAAAACTTGTGTTCTAAAATTATTAGGATTATTATTAATCTTATCAAATGTTTTCATGCCTTCTTTGTATTCTAAAAAGAATGCATCAAAGGTTTGTTTAATCAATATAGTTTCACTCATAATACTATCTACTTTCCATGATAATTTTATCATAATAAGAAATGATATTCAATAAAAAAAGATATATTATTTTAATACATCTTTTAAATAGTATCCTGTATATGATTTATTATTTTTAGAAACTTCTAACGGAGTACCTGTTGCAACTATATTACCACCATCATCTCCACCTTCAGGTCCTAAATCAATTATATAATCTGCAACTTTTATTATGTCTAAATTATGTTCAATTACGATTACGGTATCTCCATTATCAACTATTCTATTTA
>CAZYOS010000032.1:0-10574 GCA_964649245.1 uncultured Clostridium sp. | reverse complement strand
ATTAAATAAGTTTTAAGGGAGGTGAATTATGCCTAATATTAAAAGTGCTAAAAAAAGAGTATTAAGAACTCAAAAAGAAACTGAATTAAATAATGAAGTTTACGTTAGTATGAAAACAGCTATTAAAAAAGTTGAAAAATCTTCTACAAAAGAAGAAAGTGAAAAATTAGTTGTAAATGCATTCAAAAAGATTGATAATGCTTATGCTAAAGGTGTTTTAAAAGATAATACTAGAAATAGATATAAGACAAGACTAAATAAAATAGTTAGTGAAAAAAAGTAGATTATGTCTACTTTTTTTGTTATACTTAATATGGTGAAAAATATGACAAAGAAATTAACTTATATTTTAATATTTTTGATTATTATAACTATATCATATGTAGTATATGTAAAGTTTGATGTAATTACTGAATATGTAAAAGATTATATTTATAACATTGGTAAAGAAAATATAGATATACCCGTGGGAGTAAGTGAATATAGAAGAGATTATGATTATAGTACATTTACTATGACAGCTGATTATGAACCAAATAATGTAGAAGAAATTAAAAATTTATTTTTTACAATACTAAATAACGGATGGAACGATTTTACTTTTTATTGTCCTAGAGAATATGAAAGTTGCACTGAAGATGTTAAAAATGTAACTAATGATGATGAATTTGTTACATTAATGAATAATTATGTAAGCCCATATAATTCATTTATTAATTTTAATACATTAATAAGTGGAGACAAAACGATATATATCACAGTTGATAAATTATATAATGAATCTGATATAATTAATTCTAATAAAAAGATAGATGAAATTATTAATGAAATAGATACATCAAATAAAGTAAATGCTATTAAAGAATTTCATAATAAGATAATACAGATAACAAAATATAATAAATCATATATTGAAGGTATATATGCTTCTTCTTCTAATAAAGCAACTGGAGTTTTTATAGATGGTTCTGCTGTATGTAGTGGCTATGCTGATGCTATGGCATTATTATTAGATAAAATAGATATTCCCAATTTTAAAGTATCAAGTGAAAATCATATATGGAATGTTGTATATATTAATAATAAATGGAATCATATTGATGTTACTTGGGATGATGATGAAAATAATAATTATAATAGAACTAATTTCTTTTTAATAAGTACTAATGAATTACTTAATATTGATACTAGTGAACATACATTTAATATTGATTTATATAAAGAATTAAAATAAGCAACTATTTTGAAGTTGCTTTTTCTATTTCATTAATTATTTTATTTATTGTTTCTTGTATTTTATTATAATTTATATCTATCCAAATTATATCTTTCATTTGATTATTAAACCAAGTCATTTGTCTTTTAGCTAAATGTCTAGAATCTTTTTTAATGTTATTTTTAGCCTCTTCTAGAGTTATTTTATCATTAAAGTAATCAATAAGTTCTCTATATCCAATTATTTCATTAAAGTGCTTAAAATCTTTTAATTTAATTGCTTCTTCAAGTAGTCCATTATTAAACATAATATCTACTCTATTATTAATTCTATCATATAAAATATCTCTAGTAATATTAATACCAATAGAAACAAAATCATATAACTTATTATCTTTATTATTAGTATTTATAATAGTATTTCCAGTGTCATAATAATATGATAAGAATCTTTCCATCCTTTTTCTATTATTAATATGAATGTCATTATCAGAAATATTATCAATTTTATCTTTTAATTCTTGATTAGACATATTACTAAAATCATATATATTTTTATTTGTTTCTTCAAGATTATAGTCGTATAGTAATGATTTAATATATAAGCCAGACCCACCAGTTATAATAACATTTTTATTTTTGCTTAATAAATTATCTAATACTTTTCTTCCTTCTTTTTGATAGTCATATATTGAATAATCATCATTTAATGATATAAGATCTATCATATGATGATTAATACCTTCTTTTTCCTCTTCAGTTACTTTGGCAGTTGCTACTAAAGGCTCTTTATATATATATCTAGAATCAGCATTTATTATTTCTGCATTATAATATTTAGCAAGTTCAATTGATATTTTTGTTTTACCTGAAGCAGTAGGTCCAACTAATAAAATTATTTTACTTTTCATTATCTTTTCCTAGTACTAATCTTGGTTTAGAAATAGGTACAATGTTTCCATTGTTATCAATTCCTAGACCATTAGCATATAATATTTCTAAATATTCTTCAAATGATTCATTTATTTGTTCTTTATTCATATTAATCTACCCTCTTAAATAATTTTTCTAATTCATACTTTGGATATTTTATAATTGTAGGCCTTCCATGAGGACATGTATATGGAAATTCACATTTAAACAGTCTTCTTATTAGCTCTTCTTCTTCATAAGTTGAAATATTTGTGTTTGCTTTAACACTCATTTTACAAGCTAAATTCATTGCTGTTCTATCACAAAATCTTACTCTATTAAATTTACCATCAAATTCACATAGTAAATCAAATATCATTCTTATACTTTCTTCTTCAAATCCTTCCTTTAACCATGAGGGATGTTCATATACTCTAAATGTATTTATTCCAAATTCATCTATTCCAAATCCTAATTCTTTTAAAACATCTATATGCTCTTTACATATTAAATATTCATTTTTGGGAAGTTCTATTTGTATTGGAAATAGTGTACTTGTAGTATATGATTTTTTATTTTTAAGAGCATCTAAATAAATTTCAAAATTAATTCTTTCATTAGCTGCATGAATATCAATCATATACATAGTATCTTCATCTTGTGCTATTAAATATGTTCCTAATGCTAAGCCTACTGGTTTTACAAATGTATCTTCAGTCTTAGTTTCTACTTCATATTTATCACTATTTTCATCAATATTAAATGATAACCTTAAGCTTTCATATACTTTATTACTATTATCATCACTGGTAGTATCAATGTCTTCTCTCTTTTCAGAATAACCTTTAAAAGTATTATCTGATTCATTTAATTTATTTCTTATAATATCAAATAATAATTCTAATAGACTTTCCATTTTAGAAAACTTTATATCCTGCTTAGTTGGATGAATATTTACATCTATCATAGTTGGATCAACTTCAATAGATAATATAACTATAGGAAACTTATTCTCAGCTAGAATAGTATGATATGCATCCTTTATAGACCTATTAACATTAATATTAGATACCACTCTACCATTAACTAATGTAATAATACTATTTCTAGATGATTTACTTACATTAATATTACTTATGTATCCATTAATAATATAATCATAGTTTTCACCATGAACTTCTATCATATTTTTAGATACAGAGTATCCAAATATTTCATGTATTGTTTTAAATAAATCTCCACTACCACTAGTTTTAATTATTTCTTTTTCATCATTTATAAGAGTGAATGCTATATCAGGGTGGGACATTGATATTCTTTCTATAACTTGAGTACATAAAGATAATTCTGTATTTAAACTTTTTAAAAATTTTAATCTTGCTGGTGTATTATAAAACAATTTTTTTACTTCTATAACTGTTCCTAATCGTTTTGATCCAATTTCTTCATTTTTAAATTTTCCACCTTCAATAATTATTTTAGTTGATTCATTACCATCATATGTGTCTAGTGTAACTTCTGATACACTTGATATAGCAGCAAGTGCTTCACCTCTAAATCCTAATGTATTAATAAAATATAAATCATTTTCATTCTTTATTTTGCTTGTTGCATGTCTGCTAAAACACAAATGAGCATCTAATTTACTCATTCCACAACCATCATCAACTATTTTAATTAGCTTTACTCCACTTTCAATTAGTTCTACTTTAATGCTTTTACTTCCTGCATCAATACTATTTTCTACAAGTTCTTTGACTACACTTGATATTCTTTCAACAACTTCGCCTGCAGCAATTTTATTAGCTAAAATATCATCCATTACTTTAATTTTTTCCATACTAAACCATCTTCTTTCTAGTACTTAATAGTTTTGTATCTAAAACATATATTTTAATATTTCCTGGTTTATTAATTTTAATAAATCCTAAACCATTTACCACTATATCGGTTTCTCCATCTATATCATATTCATTACACATAAGATGTAATAATTTTGTGTTTTTATTTTTTATTTTTTCATATCTTAATTTATCACTCATATAGAAACTAAAACTATTTTTATTTTGAATATTTTCTATTCTTAAAAAATCATTTATAACAATTGAATATCCTTCACGCATTTGAAATGTTTTAATTCTTATTTCCTTTTTTGGATATAATTTAGATACTTTGTTATATTCCATATAATTATATATTGCATTATTATCAATAAATCCTGGAGTATCCACTATTGTAAGTTTATCGTTTACTTTAATAGTCATAAAATTAGCAGTTGTATTAGGAACAGCGCTTGTAGTAATAATTGGATTTTTACATAAACTAGTTAGAATATGATTTATAAATGTACTCTTTCCACTATTTGTAAACCCTACTACATATAGTCTTCTTACATTATCTTCTTTAATAATATTCATAAATTTATCTATATTATAATTTTTAAATGAACTTATACATATGACATTTCCAATGTTATAGATGTTCTCTTGAAAATAAGATACTATTTTTTTATCTTTAACACTTTTTGGCATTATGTCTCTTTTAGTAAGTAATATATATTTGTTATTCCTAAACTTATTAATATACATCCTTATACTAGGTGATATATTAAGAGTATCTATTAAAAAAACAACTGATGCTATTTTATCACTATTAATATTTCTAATAATTCCATCAGAATCAATTTTTTTATCTAATACACTATATTCTCCATAATGCATTATTTTAAAACATCTTTCACAATATTCTGATTTTTCTATTACATTTGATTTTATAAATCCTTCTTTGTTTACATTTAAAGACTGTAATATTGCGCCACATCCAATACATTTTTTACTCATAATATCTACCTCTTTTTAATAAATCATCTTTTGAAAGTTTATTATATATTATTTTTTCAAGTAGTCTATTAAATATAGTAATAGTATGATCTTTAGGAGTTAAAGGATTAACTAAAATACTTTTAATATCTACCCTGTTAGCACCCCAAATATCAGTAATTAATTGATCTCCCACTGCAGCAACTTCTGTGTTTTTATATTTAAGTTTTTTCATTATGCGTTCATATTTATTTTTTCTTGGCTTTAATGAAAAAGAGCATCCATCAACTAATAAATAATTTTTAAATGGTTCAATTTTATATTTAGGAGCGTTTGACATAATTATTATTTTAAACCCAATACTTTTTAGTTCGTCAAAAAGCATTTTAACACGTTTTGTTGGCTTATTTATATAACAAGGTGATATTGTATTATCCAAGTCAAAAAGAATGCATCTAACACCACTTTTCCATAATTTATCATAGTCTATGTAATAAATACTTTTCTTATATATATCGGGTACAAATCTATCAAACATAATTACTCCTAAAAACTATAACTATTATACTATAATAAACAATTAAAAAAAAGAATAATTTAATATTATTCTTTCTGCTATTATACAAATAGTGATACTATTGATACTATCACTAACGCTATAGCAAGTACCACTACCAATGTAATCGTTTTCTTTCTGTCCATAGTTACTCCTTAGTATAATTTTTCTTCATATTCAAATTCTGAATTTAATATTTTTACTGTGTCTCCTTCTTTTGCACCTAATTTCTTAAGTTCATCATCAACACCCCAAGATTTTAATTTTCTTGCAAATCTAAGAGCAGATTCATCAGAATTAAATTTAGTCATTTTTAAGAGCTTTTCAAGTTCATTACCTGTAATTATCCAAGAATTGCCTTCATGTTTAATACTATATGGTTTAGTATGTTTAAATTGGTATAAAACATAATCTTCGAATTCATTATCTTGATATGGATTAACATCTTCAATGGTAACTAGAACATCTTTTAATTTATAAATTAATTCTTTTGTTCCTTTTAATGTTGCGGCACTAACTTCTATGATATCAAAGTCTGGATATTCTTTTTTAAATCTTTTTAAATTATCTTTTGAATCATTTAGATCCATTTTATTAGCAACTATTATTTCTTTCTTTTCATATAAATCTTTACTATATTTTTTTAATTCATTTCTTATAGTTTTATAGTCTTCTATTACATCTCTTCCTTCAACTTGAGCCATATCTAATACATGGCATACTATCTTGCAACGACTTAAATGTTTTAAAAATTTATCGCCTAGTCCTATTCCTTCACTGCTTCCTTCAATAAGTCCTGGTAAATCAGCTACTACATAACTATAATCACCAGATTTTACTACTCCTAGATTTGGAACTAATGTTGTAAAATGATAATCAGCTATTTTAGGTTTAGCAGCACTTATAACACTTATTAGAGAGCTTTTACCCACTGATGGAAGACCTACAAGTCCAACATCTGCTAAAAGCATTAACTCACATATTATGTTTCTTTCTTCTCCGGGTTCACCTTTTTCACTTGTATATGGTGCTTTATTTTTATTAGTCATAAAAGCAGCATTACCTTTACCACCTCTACCACCTTTAGCAATAATACATTCTTGGCCATCTGTTACTAAATCACATATTAATAGTGATGTGTCTGTATCTTTTATACTTGTTCCAATAGGTACAATAATTATTGTATCTGAAGCAGAAGCTCCAGTCATATTTCTTCCCATACCTGGGCTTCCTGATTCAGCTTTTAATACTTTTTTATATCTTAAATCTATTAATGTTCTAAGTCCTTTATCTGCTTTAAATATAATATTTCCTCCAGTACCACCATTTCCACCATCTGGTCCTCCTAAAGGCACATATTTTTCACGCAAAAAAGAAGTACATCCATCTCCTCCTGTACCTGCAACTAGTTTAAGATTTACTTCATCTATAAACATACTTTATTCCTTCTTTCATAGATATTTTAACATAAAAAAACATATATTACTATAATGTTTTTCTCATTAATAAAATTCCTTCAGATGAATCACAATGACCATTATATGCTCCTGATAATTTTTTTAATTCTAAATCATACTTATCAAAACTATAATTATCTCTTATATAATCTAATCCACTTCCCCAGTGATATAATAATTGAATTACACCTCTGTCTGATAGATTTTTGAAACAATTATTTGCCACAAAATCATCAAAAAATACATCTACATAATCTCCTATATTTGAAAATATCATTCCATCATATATTCCATCAAGTCTTTTTCCTATGTTTAATATATCACCAATGGTAAACTCTGGAATACTTTTATCATCAAGACTTCTTTTCAATGTACTAAAACTTGATTTTTCTAAATATGGATTAAATTGACTTGGATAGCCTACTTCTCTAAACATAAAAATACCATTAAAAATCATACTTAAATCACATTCATTAATATTTTTAAAATTATTATATAAATTATCAAAAAATAATTTTATATCTTTTGGAAGACAATTTGATACTCTATCATATATAGTTTTATTTAAGAAACTACTTCCTTCAGTCATAAATGAAATAAAATCTTCATATGATAATACTCTTGCACTTACAATTTTTAACAAAGCATAATAGTATGAAAGTGCATTTATATCAAATAAATCTACATCTTTAGCTCCATATAATATTGCATTTAGATAATGATCTCCTGCAGCACCTACTGATAATATTCTAGAATCTTTTTTAACTATTTTTGATATATATTTACCTATATATTCATTTGTCATTCCGTATGCTTTTGCAATAAGATATGATTCATTATTTTCATCAACTAGATGATATTCTGGAGTTGAGAAAGGATTGTTTTTTCTTTTTTTAATCATATCAGATACTAATTCACTATGACTAATTGCAATTTCGTCTCTTACCATTAATTAGCACCTTGCGTCTTAAAAGTTAATTTTATCTCATCGCTTTTATCTAATTCATTTTTTAATGTATTAAGACAAGCCTTTGCATCTTCATATTGAGTTACAACATTACTATTATCTTTCATTAATTCTTCATATTTTCTCTTAATATCATCGTTTTTTAATATTAATTCATCAATTTGTGCTGTTAGCTCATATAATTTGTCTGCTGTATCTTCTAATTTTTCTTTATCTTTTGAATGTCTTTTAATACTATTTATTTCGATTTTGATTATATTTATTAATTCTTTAATTGTTCTTACATCAAAATTTTCATTTATAAAGTTCACAGGCTTAATTAATAATAATAATTCTCCCAATGAAAACGCTATTCCAAGTAATATTGTTGAAACAATTGCCTTAATTTCTTCGCTATTATTTAAATAGTCTAATTTATATTCAGTAAAATCTTGATTATAATTATATATTTCAAAATGTTCTGACTCTGTTAGTTCTTCTTCGGTTAAAGTTTTTTCAGTTTCTTCGTATGTATTTACTAATGTACCATTTCTTTCAGCATCCATATTTAATAAATCTTCTAAATTATCATAATTTAACTTAGATAGATCATATTCATGTACTGTTCTAGTATATCCTTTTGTTGTTGCTCTCCATTGTGAATAATATTTCGCAATTGTTGATTCTGTATTACCCTTTTCTGATACTTGTTCTAAAAATTCATTTGATTTTTGAATTTGTCCATCTCTTGAATCTATATCTACTATTTCAGTATCATATACTTCTTTTTCATATTTATTTTTAATAATGGCGTTAGCACCCACAAAGCATCCTACAAAAGATGATACTAGTGCTGCTGACACTAATAAATTACCTACAATTGAAACTACATTTTTTCCTATATTGAATATTGATGAAATATTTTCCGCTTCTGAAAAACTATTTTTATATGTGCCATTTTTATATTCATCTTCTAAGAGTATTTTTTCACATTTTAATTCCATAATATTATTTAAATTTTCATTCAACTCTGTATTCATTTGATTAACTTGAGATAATAATTTATCAGATATTTGTTTTACTGTTTTTTTATTATTCATTAAAACTATTAATTCTTTATCCAAATATAGAGATTCAAAATTACTATTTTCTAAATGTTGTAATCTACTTTGAACATTTTGATTTTTTAAACTTTCTTCTTTGGCTTTCTTTTCTATATATTCACTAACAAATACTCCCATGGTTATATCATTTTTACAATAATCTAGTAGTTTTGTGCTTCCGTTATTTACTATTTCTAATTCTGTTAATTCACTTACAGTTTTAGCTAAGTAATCAACTGACTTTTTTTCTTCATCATATGGAAGTGTTGGTGAAGTCTTTAATACTTTTAAATATTCAATTGCATTTTGAACTAATCCATCAACTGTTGATGAATCAATGTTTTCACCATTCATACTTTGTCTTAATATATCACATTTTGATATGACATTCTCATATATGTCATACATCTCTAAATCACTTATCAATTTTTTTACTAATACTGTTTGTCCTTGATACATTTGTTCGACAAATGCTTTTCTAAAAATTTTGTCCGTATATTTATTTTTTATTTCTTCTAATGTTTCATTTGTTGAATCTTTTATATTTTCTATATATGCAGAATATACACTTTTTGTATGTTCATCAGATAGATGTCTAACTTTAAATTCTATTAATTTTATAAATGATTCATATTGTATTGCAGCATCAATCATTTTATTTTCCCCCTCTTGAAAAATCTATATGATTATACCATATTTTGCTCAAATAGTCAATAAATAAGTTTAGCACATAAAAAGAGTCTATATAAACATAGGCTCTTTTTCAAACAATTCTGATTCTGAATATTCATATTCATCTAAAGTAACGATTTTTTTTGCTAATAATGTCTTTTTAACATCTATTAATCTTTGATTAGTAGATCCTCTAAATAATAAGTTTAGATTTCTGTTTTCCAATTCGAATCTTCCATCTACTAATATATCTGTATTACTTATAAATTCATCATATATTGGGTTATTCTTTGCTAGTTCAATTAATTCTTCAAATGTAAATCCTGTATATACCCAAATATTCAATCCTAATGATTTAGCAAACTTTGCTATTTCATTACATGCAGCTGGTTGATACATAGGATCTCCACCGCTAAATGTAATTCCAGTATGGTATTTAAGCTTACTTATTTCATCACAAACCATTTTTATAGGGACAAGTCCTCCACCGTTAAAGTCATGCGTTCCAGGATTATGACATCCCTTACAATTATGAGCACATCCTTGAGTCCATATTACAGCTCTCAAACCAGGTCCATCTACTATACTATCTGTCTGTAAGTCAGCAGCTAAACGAATATCCATTTTATTTAGTAGTAGAATGAACTACTCTATCATTTACTTCAGCTTTTTTTGCATTATTGAATCTGTCTAATGTTCCAACTAAATATCCTGTTATTCTTCTAATTCTTTCAAATCCAACACCATCACCCACTGTTTTTGCTTTTTTAACTTCTTTGTCTGTCATTTTTTCTCCTTTTCTTTAACATCCACAATTAAAATTTTTAATTTTTTCCATTTCAACGCCTTCTCCTTCATGTCTTCCACATCTAGGACAAACGTCTTTGATAACAC